>JAFRAT010000018.1 GCA_017405305.1 Aeriscardovia sp.
CTCCATTCCGAACCTGGAAGCTAAGCCCGGTCGCGGCGATGGTACTTCGGTCGGAAGGCCGCGGGAGAGTAGCACGCTGCCGCATTACTCGTCAGAGGGGGTGTTGGACTCGTGTCAACGGGTCCGACGCCCCTCTTTTTTTCTTATTCTTCTTCTTCTTGCCGACCAACACCCACACACAAAAAACAAAACAAAAAACACATGAGCCTAGAAACAGCCGTCCCGCGTCCGGCTTGCCGTGCGTTCGCCGTCAAAGCCCGCACCGGCTCGGTACGGATCCCACGTGGAGAAGCCGTTCAAGATTTCTGGAAGACGATGCCCTCGAGATGGTTGCTTACGACGCAGAGCCTGCGAGACAGCGGCAGCCGACGCGGAGCGAACCCGATCTTGCCTGATTGAAGTAATTCCTCGTTTGGGGACATAATGCCTGACGGGAATCCGAAAGCGGAAGAAACGGGCCGGAAACCGGCAGGAGCGGGGAATGGCCTATAAGCCGGAAGAACGACAAGAAAACAACCGGGAAAGACAGCAAGGGAGAAAACGGATGCAAGACACCGCGCATCGGGCTTTCGAAAAGAACACGAAGCGTCGGCTGACGGCTGTCGGCGATTGGCAGCATGGAGAGGCAGACGGAACCGGGAACAGGGCGGCGATGGCGCCGGTGTTCCTGGGGTTTCACGGATGGGGATCCGACGAGCGGGACTTTCTGCCAGTATGCCGGCATCTCGCCAGCGGCCATGACTACGCCAGTCTGCGCGCGCCGGTGCCGATGTCGGCGCTGTTCGCGGACGAGGGCTACCACGTGCCGGGCTACTCGTGGTTCACGCAGATGACGGTGTCAGGCAAGGAGCTCGATCGGCAAGCTGCCATCGACGCTTGCTTGATCGAGCGCTGGTGCGAGGAGAACCTGGAGGACAACCGGAAAATCGTGCCCCTGGGCTTCTCCCAGGGCGGCATGATGGTCACGCAGCTGTTGAGGACCATCCCGGAGCGCATTGCCGGCGCTATCGTGTTCTCCGGCTTCCATGCGCCTGGCCTGCTGGACGGCACTCATCCGGCCGATGGCACGCTGGAAGAGCGGAAGCTGTCCGGCGCGGGGATCCCGGTTTTCTTCGGCTACGGCAGCAGCGACACGTTGATCGGCCAAGAGGAACTGTCAGCTACGGCCCAATGGTTGGAAAACCACAGCAACGTCGACGTGCGAGTGTACCCCGGCATGGAGCATGAAGTCGGGCCGCGCGAGCTGCGTGACGTTCTGCAGTGGATCGAGGACCAACGCCTGCGGTGACGTCAGGCTTGTGGCGCGGCGGCCGTGCCAAACGGCGCGCCAGCGCGTGACGCCGATGGCGATGACGTTGGCGAAAGCTAGGACGCGGACGCATCGGCGGGGATAATGGATGCCAGGCCGGCTGCCGACGGGCAGCGATGCCGATACTGTTGACGACAAGACGACAAGGACGAGATCGCGCTGGAGGAGCGCGCCATCGAAAACCACGAGGAAAGGCGGATGCTATGGCTGCAACGACGACGAAGAAGACGGATAGGGCCGGCAGAGACCTAGCATCCGCGAAGGACAAGGTCCTTCCGAGCATGGACAAGGTCAACAAAATGATCGACGCCCGCCGGCAAAGCCTGCTGGCGCCGAAGCCAGTCGGCGAACCGAACAAGATCGTGGCGAAGGCAGTGCCGGCGGCGGCGGCATTCGCGGCGACGCAGATCGCCAAAACGCTGTGGAAACGCCAGTCGTCTCAGAAACGCGTGCCCAGCGCCAAGGACGGCGACTCCGGCATCTTCGAACTGCTGGTCTTCACCGTCGTCAGCGGCGTCCTCTCGGCATCGGCGTCCTGGCTGAGCGCGAGGGGAATCGCGTTCCTGGCCAAACACGGCCATCCGCTGAAACAGTGAGGCAGCGAAGCGCTGAAACAGCTGACACGAACGCTCGGAGGCGCGATCGGACGCAGGCGGTCCAGCCTTGGGACAGTCGGGCACCGAACAGCTGCCAGGTCCGGACAGAGCGGATCCGGGCCGATTCCCGATCGACGGCCAGCAGCCAGCACAGCGCAGACGAAAGCCCCGCGTCCCGTTCCAAGAGACAGGCGATGACCCGCTTGGGAACAGGACACGGGGCTTTCAGGTATTCCGGGACGCGGAATCCGCCAGCACCGTCAGTCGGCGCCGGAATCGGCGTCCTCCGGCCGGCCGGCCGGACCAGCATCAAAGGAATCAGCCGAGAACGAACCCGGATCCGCGCCGTCGGCATCAGACGCCTCCGGCTTCTTCGACTTCGATTTCGATTTCGACAGGGACGGCGCGTCCGTGTCGGCGAACAGCAACACCGGATCGGCATCCATGCGGCTCAGGCCGCGCCAAGCGAGGTTGACGATATAGCTGGCCAGCCGTTCCTTGCTGGGCTTGCGATGGTCGGACCAATACTGGCCGGTGAAAACGATCATGCCCACCAGCATCTGAGCGTAGTACTGCGCGCTCTTGACCGGGATGCCGTGCTTGGGGAACGACGCCGCCAGCAGATCCTCGACGCGAGCGCTGATATCGCCGAGCAGGGAACTGAAGGAGCTGTCGGGCCGGGTGGCCGGCGAATCGCGCACGAGAATCTGAAACCCCTCGGAATTCTCTTCGATGTACGTGAGGAACGCGACCGTCGCCTTCTCCACCAGCTCGCGCGGCCGGTCATCGCGGTTGCTCAGAGCGGTGTTCAGCGCGGTGGTCAAGGTCTGCATCTCCCGGTCGACAACGACGGCGTACAAACCCTCCTTGCCGCCGAAATGCTCGTAGACGATCGGCTTGCTGATTTTCGCCGCCTTGGCGATTTCCTCGATGCTGACGATCCTGAAGCCCTCCTTGGCGAACAAAGAGCGGCCCACTCGGATCAACTGTTCCCGGCGCTCGCCGGAAGTCATTCGTGAAGTGCGTGCCATGGCTCCAGTCTCTCACACCGGCGCGGATGGCGTCAGGGGTGGGATAAAGAGGGCTTGCGGCCATGTCGGCGGGGCGGGAAACAGCGGGATTTGTGGTTGTGGGCGCGGCGGACGATCGCAAGGACGGCCGTTATGGCAGTATAGAAAGAGTGTGGATTGCATTCGTCGTTTGGTTTCTGGTCATTGCCGTGATAGCCGTCGGCGTGCTGGCTTTGGCGCATGCGGAGTCGGCGCATGGCACGTTTTCGGCGAGCATTCCTGACGGCCAGGAAGCGGCCGAGCGGCAAGCGAAGGTCGAAGAACAGCGCCGCGGGTCGGCGAGGGTCGTGGCGCCGGGCATGCGCCTCGCCCCGCGCCGCAAGGTCCAGCCAGGGTCGACAGCTTCTCCGGGCGCGGCCGTCAAGTCGGTCGTGGCGACGAGCTCCAGCGTCGTCGAGGTCAAGGCGATGATGCAGAAGAAGCCGTCGCCGGTCCAGCGCGCTGCCAGCGCTTCGGCCGCGAAGAACCCGTCGAGCGTACGCCAGGCGTCCCGTCCGGCGCCGGCGCGCTATCATCCGGGCCTGCTGTCGGTGCCGCTGCCGCAGCGTCGTCAGACCTCCGAGGACGAGGCCGCGTCGCCGCTGCTGGCGCATCTGGTGTCGAAGACCGAGCAGAAGGAAAACAGCCAGAAGTGACGTTGCCGGCGGCGAAAACCGCTGTCCGTTAAATTCCCTAGGCTGAAGATATGGTATCCACGTCGGGAATTATCGCGCTGATTATCGGCGCCATCGTTATCGCCGCGATCGTCATCGCGGCGATTTCCATCTCTATCATCAAAAAACGGGCGCGCCGCAACGGCCATGAAGCGGCCTCGGAGAACGAGCCGCAGCCGCGGGAAAGCGGCGGACGGAGCAGCGAGCCGGAGGCGGAGGCCGGGAAACCGGAATCCAGCCAGTCCCGCCTCGCCCGGTTGCGTTCCCGCCTGGCCGGCAGCGGCCGTTTCGGCCGGTCCTTGTTCATGATCCTCTCGCGCGACAATCTCGGCGAAGAGGACTGGGAAGACGTCGAGGACACGCTACTGATGGCCGACGTCGGCGCAGACGCGAGCGAGGAGATCGTCGACCAGCTGCGCGAGGACGCGCGCATCCAGGGCGGCAAAAGCCCGGAGCAGGTGCGCCAGATGCTCAAGGAGAAGCTGCTGGGGGCCGTCGACATCGACGCGACCCGCGCTCTGGCGGCGGAATCCGCGAGTTTCGAGAAGAACGGCCGTCCGTCCGTCGTCATCATGGTGGGCGTCAACGGCACCGGCAAAACGACGACCGCCGGCAAGCTGGGCCGTCTGCTGGTGGCCGACGGCAAGAAAGTCGTCATGGCCGCGGCCGACACCTTCCGCGCCGCCGCCGCCGACCAACTGGAGACCTGGGCCAAGCCCGTGGGCATCCCCGTCGTCCGTTCCGACAAGGACGGCGCCGACCCGGCGTCCGTGGCCTTCGACGGCGTCAAGCAATCGATGCAGCAGCGCGCCGATGTTCTCATCGTCGATACCGCCGGCCGCTTGCAGAACAAGCAGAACCTCATGGACGAGCTGGGCAAGATCCGCCGCGTCATCGAACGCACCATCCCAGTGGACGAGGTGCTGCTCGTTCTCGACGCGACGACCGGCCAGAACGGCATGAGGCAAGCATCTGTCTTCGCGCAGGCGATCGGCGTCACCGGCGTCGTGCTCAGCAAGCTCGACGGCTCCGCCAAGGGCGGCGTCGTCATCGCCGTGCAGCGCAAGTTGGGCGTGCCGGTCAAACTCGTTGGACTGGGAGAAGGGCCGGACGATCTGGCCGTGTTCGATCCGGAAGGCTTCGTCGACGGCATTCTTGCCGGTTGAAGGACGGCCGGCCCGGCGGCCTTGCGCCCGAACGGTTTCAGCGCCCGGGGCTTTGCGTCCTGGATAGTAAGGTAGACGCGGGCAAATCACAACCGCGTCATCGAAAGGACGGACATGGACAGCGGAAACATAGCGTGGCTCCTCCTCGCCTCCTGCTTGGCGTTCCTGGTGGTCCCAGGCATCGCTTTCTTCTACGGCGGATTGGTGCGCGTCAAAAGCATCCTCAACATGATCATGCTCTCGGTCGGCTCCATCGTCGTCACCGGACTGGTTTGGGTGCTGTGGGGCTGGTCGGTGGCGTTCGGCGGAGGCAACGGCGCCGGCATCGCCGGCAACCCGTTCGCGGGGTTCCTGCTGCATGACGCCATCGGCTCCAAGGACGGCCAGTTCGTGGCGTTCGATTCGAAGGGATCGCTGTACTCCTGCATCGGCATCGCTTTCGAATGCGTGCTGGCGATGATCGCCATCGCGGTCGTCTCCGGCGCCGTGGCCGAACGCGTCAAATTCAGCACCTGGCTGGTGTTCGTTGCCGTCTGGGTGACCGTGGTTTACGCGCCGCTGGCGCACATGGAGTGGAACCCCAACGGGCTGCTGTCGTCCGACGGCGCGCTGTCCCAGGCCATCGGGGCGCACACCAGCGACATCGCGGGCGGCGCGCTCATCGGTGTGGGTTCGGCTGTGTCGGCGATGATGATCGTGCTCATCATCGGTCGCCGGCGCGGCTTCCAGTTCGTGCCGATGAAGCCCCACAACCTGCCGCTGACGATGCTGGGCGCGTTCCTCATCTGGTTCGGCTGCTTCGGCCTGACCACCGGTTCGGCGGTGCAGGCCGGCGGCTCCGCCGGCTACGCTTGGCTGAACACGGTCGTCTGCGCGTCTGCGGCGACGCTGGCCTGGTTGGGCGTCGAGCGCCTGCGCGCTGGCCACTTCACCGCGCTGGGCGCTGCGTCGGGCATGGTGACCGGCCTGGTCGCCATCCTGCCGGGCGTGACCGTCATGTCCCCGCTGTGGGCGCTGGTGACAGGCGTGCTCGCCGGCATCGCGGCTTGCCTGTCCGTGAGCGCGAAGTACCGCCTGGGCTATGACGATTCTTTGGACGTCGTGGCGGTCAACGGCGTCGGCGGCATCGTCGGCCTGCTGGCCACGGGCCTGTTCGCCAATGGCAGCGGCCTGTTCGTGGGCGGCGGGATACGGCTGCTGTTCGCGGAACTCGTTCTGATCTTCTTCGTCATCCTGTACGCCGGCGTGCTCACCGGCCTCATCGCTTTCGGTCTCGAGAAGACGCTCGGCTGGCGTGTGGGCGAGACCGAGGAGCTTGCCGGCATCGACATCGTCGACCAGGGCGAGCGCGCGTATGATTTCGAGGATTCGATGAATTCCGTCATCAAGGAGGCGAAGTGATGAAACTCGTGACGGCCATCATCCGCACGTCCCGTCTGGATCAGGTCAAGGCGGCGCTGGCGACGGTCGGCGTGCAGGGCTTCACCGTGACGCAGGCCGGCGGCTTCGGCGAGCAGCAGGGCCATGCGGAGATCTACCGCGGGGCGCGCTACAACGTCGACTTCCTGCCGCGCTTGCATGTTGACGTCATCGCGTCCGACGAGGACGCCGCAACGATCCAGCAGGCCATCGTCGCCGCGGCTTGCACGGGTTCGATCGGCGACGGCATCACGTGGATCATGCCGCTGGACTCCGTGATGCATATCCGCGACGGCAAGGAGGGCGCGGCTTCCTTGTAAGGCGCGTGTTGAGCGGGAAGCGAACGAGGGCGGCGGGCCATCCGACCCGCCGCCCTTTCGCATGCGCGGGAACCGGGGGGGGGGCAGGACTGCGCGGAAAACGGAAGCCGGGTGGGGACAGCGCAGCGGCGGCCGGCTGCCAGTGCGCTGTAAACAGGTTTTCCACCAAGTTATCCCCCTATTGTGGAAAACTTTGTGGATTACTCGGCGATAGGGCGCCGTTATTGTGGACAACTGTCGGATAAGAACGGTGTTATGCACAAAACCGATGCGGAAGCAGGAGGAATTATTCACAATTCGGCCGCTCTTTTTCGAATCGCGGATAGCCTTTCGAGGCTTTTTCGTAACGGGTGCTCCGTAAAATCGAAGGCATGAGTTCTGAATCCTCCCTGTTCGACCGCGTCCCGCCGCACGACGACGCCGCAGAAATGGCGACGCTGGGCGGCGGGATGCTCAGCGCGGACGCAGTCGGCGAGGTTACGGAGATCCTGGACGCGTCGGACTTCTACCAGCCGCGGCACCAGATCATCTTCCAGGCCATGGCCAGCCTCTTCGCCAACGGGCAGCGCGTGGACCCGGTCCTCGTCAGCGACGCGCTCAAACAGATGGGCGAACTGGAAAAAGTCGGCGGCATCGACTACCTCTCAAGCCTCGTGGACTCCGTGCCGACAGCCGCGAACGCCGTCTTCTACGCGCAGATCGTGCATGACAACGCCCTGCTGCGCAGCGTCATCACGGCTGGCACGAAAATCGCCCAGCTGGGGTATTCGGCTGGCGCGGCGCGCGCGGAGGACATCGTCAACATGGCGCAGTCCGAGGCCTACGAGATGGGCAGCGGCAAGGTGCGCCAGGACTACCAGACCATCGGCGCGGTCTCCGACGCGACGCTCGCCCAAATCAACAGCATCCAGAACGGCCAGGTCAGTCGCGGCGTGGCCACGGGCTTCCGGAGCATCGACCAGGTGACGCAAGGCTTGCAGCCCGGACAACTGGTCATCGTGGCGGGCCGTCCGGCCATGGGCAAATCGACACTGGGCATGGACTTCGCGCGGCACGCCGCCCTCAACCCGCACCCGGTGGCGACCATCGTGTTCTCCCTGGAGATGAGCAAAAGCGAAATCGCGCAACGCGTGCTCTCGGCCGAGTCCGACATCCCGCTGACGGCGCTGCGCCAAGCGAACCTTACCCCGGAGAACTGGGGACGCCTCAACGAGACCCTCGACCGCATCAAGGACGCGCCGCTCTACCTGGACGATTCGCCGAACATGAGCCTGATGGAGATCCGCGCCAAATGCCGGCGCCTCAAGCAGACGCAGGACCTGGGGCTGGTCGTCGTCGACTACCTTCAGCTGATGAGCTCCGCCAAGCCGGTCGAATCCCGCCAGCAGGAAGTCTCGGAGTTCTCGCGCGCGTTGAAGCTGCTGGCCAAAGAACTGAACGTGCCGGTCGTGGCCCTCTCCCAGCTCAACCGCGGTCCGGAGATGCGTCAGGACAAGCGGCCGATGCTTTCGGACCTGCGCGAGTCGGGGTCCATCGAACAGGACGCGGACGTGGTGTTCCTCGTCCATCGGCCGGACGTCTACGACAAAGAGGACCGCCCGGGCGAGGCAGACATCATCCTGGCCAAACACCGCAACGGCCCGACCGACACGTTCACGCTCGCGTTCTGGGGCGCGACATCGAAGTTCAAAGACATGCCGGGCGATATTCCGCAGGGGGTATGAGAAAGAACATGGCAACGCAGACACAACGACGGGGATCGCTGCGGTCAGCGGTCACGACCGGCATCGGCAAGGCCGTGCGCCGCGCAGCCGGCATGGTTGGCGGCGGCAGCGCGTTCCCGGGAATGGTCGTCGAGAAGATCGACCGCGGGTTCCTCGGCCGCACGCTGGCCCAGCTGCCGTTGGGAACGGTGGTCGTCAGCGGGACCAACGGCAAGACGTCGACGACGCGCATGATCGCCCAAACGCTGGAGAACCTCGGCTTCGCCGTGGCGACGAACCCGACCGGGTCGAACTTCGTGCGCGGCGTGGTCTCCTCGCTCGTGCGCCAGGTGGATTCCCGCGGCGGGCTGCACGCCGACGTCGCCGTCTTCGAGCTGGACGAGGCCTACGCCGCGCTGTTCGTCAAACAGGTGCCGCCGCGCTACTGTGTGCTGCTCAACGTGCTGAGGGACCAGCTCGACCGTTTCGGCGAAATCGACAACACCGCGCGCCTGCTGGGCGCGGTCGCCGCCGCGACGACGGGCACCGTGGTGCTCAACCGCGACGACGCGCGCGTAGCAGCGCTTGCCGGCGTCGCCCGCTCGGCGAAGAAGACCGATTACTACGGCCTGGAGCCAAACCTGCGGCCGATGTTCCCCAGTGACGACGACCTGCACGGCCATGTGGTGGAGGACACGGACGAGGCCCGCGCGGCCGAGGCCGCCAAACAGGCGTACCGGAACCTGCCAGCAACGGTGACGCTGGCCTCCGCGGACCGCGACCAGGCCGAATTCCTCATCGACGGCGCGAAGCATGGAGCCACGATGCGCGTCTCCGGCGTCTACAACCTGTTCAACGCCGCGGCGGCTCTGGCCGTCGTGCGCGCCGTCGTCGCCGACGCCATGGACGCCCGGGGGCTGTCCCCGAAGGCGGAGCGCGCGGTGAAACAGCTGCGCGTAATGGCCGCCGAGCAACGCGACGAGACCCTGGTGAAGGCCGTCTCCCGGGTGACGCCGGCGTTCGGCCGGGGCGAAACCATCGACGTTGACGGCACGCTGGTCGACCTCGTGCTGGTCAAGAACCCGTCCGGCTTCCGTTCCGCTCTGCAGTCCTTCTCCCCGGAAGGCGCCGATACCATGATCGCCATCAACGACCAGTACGCCGACGGCCGCGACATGAGCTGGCTGTGGGACGTCGACTTCACGTCCCTGCGCGGGCGCGGCGTGGCCATGGTCTCAGGCACGCGCCGGTGGGACATGGCCCTGCGCCTGCGCTACGACGGCGTCGAGCCGCGCGAGGTGACGGAGGACCTGGGCCAGGCCGTCGACCGGCTGCTGGCAGCAGGCCCGGGCGCGCGCAAACGCATCTACTGCACGTATACGGCCATGCTGGAGATCCGCAAGCATCTGGAGATCCTGCTGAAGGTCGACAAACGCCTGGCAGGCATCGCGGGCATCCAGAGGACCGTCGAGCGAGGAGCGGAGGAACGATGACGCAGGAAAACGGCGGCGCGGCGCAGGACGCGACGAAGGAAGCGGCGGACACGGCTCCGGGCGCGGCGGGCGAATCCCGTCCTATCGACGTGGTCTCGCTGTACGCGCACGACATGAACATCTACGGCGACTCCGGCAACGTGCTCGTCATCGAGAAGCGGCTGCGGCTCTACGGCTACGAGCCGGTCGTCCACCTGTACAATCCCGGCGACCTTTGGCCCGAGCACGTCGACCTGGTTCTGGGCGGCGGCGGCCAGGACTCCGGCCAGCGCATCATCCAGAAGGACTTCCTCCAGCGCGGCGGGATCCTACGGCAGTTAGCGAAGGAAGGCGTGCCAATGCTGATGATCTGCGGCCTGTACCAGCTGTTCGGCAAGTACTTCCAGACCGTTTCCGGCGACCGCATCCCGGGCGTCGGCGTCTTCGACGCGGTGACCATCGGCAAGAAGGCGCGTCTCATCGGCAACGTCGTGGAACGCAGCCGCGACTTCGGCATCATCGTGGGCTACGAGAACCATTCCGGGCAGACCTTCCTCCACGGGGACACGAAGCCGCTGGCGACCGTCTCCAAGGGCCAGGGCAACAACCTCGACGACGGTTTCGAAGGCGCGCGAGTGGGCAATGTCATCGGCACGTACATGCACGGCTCGCTGCTGCCGAAGAACCCGCGCGTCGCGGACTTCCTCATCGCCCGCGCGGCCGAGCACCGCTACGGCACGTTTGAGCCGAGGATGAGCCGCGAGGCCCGCCATGAGCTGGACCTGCTCGACAGAACAGCGCGCGAGGCGAGGGACGTGGCGCAGCAGCGGCCGCGCTGAAAGGCTTTTCCAACCATCAACGAACCGAGACGGCGTTGGCTGGAGCAGAGCGACGCGAAAGCAAAGGGAAGGCGGCCGAGCTCGCCGGTCCGCGGGCGGACTACGTGACGCGCTGCAACGGCGGCGACAACGCGGAGCGCGCCGCCGTGCCCGACAGCGAAGCGCACGCGCTGCGATCGTTGCCCTCGGGCATCTTCAACCCGCGCGCGGCATCGGTGAACGGCAACAGCGCCGGTCGGCCCGCAGGAGCCGACGGGGGAGCTGGCGGCCCCGCTGCGCTGCGGCGAGGAGTTGCGCCCCTTCGTGGACGATGCCGCGCGTCTGTTCAACCGCGTCCTGGACAACGGCGCCACCATGCTTTTCGAAGGCAGCCAGACCACGTACCCCTTCGTGTCCTCTAGCAACGCGACGATCTTGTCGCCCGCGCAGGCAGCGGCGTAGTCCCGGCGCGGGACGCGAGAGCGCCGTCAAGCGGCGGACGGCGCAGAATACGCTCGTGCTTGTCCCGCCTTATTGACATGCTTCCCACCGCTGCCTAGAATCGTTCCCGTCGCGAATCGCCGCCGGCCAGGAGCTGGGCGGCTTGTTTTTCCACGGATGGCAATGGGACTTGCCAGTGGCGCCAGGGGCCGGAGAAGCCCGGTGGAACGGCTCTGCGAGCCGCGGGTGCCCGAACCGCAAATCGCTGATAGTCCCTGTTGGGAAAGGCATGGGCGCCTGCCTGCCGGGACGAGGATTCCGGTGCCGGCCAGCGTCAACAAGGCTTGTCGGCCCGTCGCCTGCGCCGCGGAAGGGGATAGGAATGGCGTCGCCATCGCCGAAGCATTCGAAATCGCTCGCCGTCCTGTACGTTTTCCTGGGAGGCATGATCGGCACCGCCTTGCGCGCCGGACTGTGCCTGTCCCAGCCCAAGAGTTGGAACTGGCCCTGGATCGTGTTCTGCATCAACGTGGGCGGCGCGTTCGTCCTGGGCATCATCAACGCCAGCGTCGGCGCGGAGAGCGCCAAGCACCCGGCTTCGAAGAACTTCGTCACGTTCCTGGGCACCGGTGTCATGGGCGCGTTCACCACCTACGGCACGTTCATCCACGAGACCGACGCACGCTTCCTGTCCAGCCTGGGCGGCATCGCCGTCGCCTACGCGCTCGTGAGCGTCGTGCTGGGCGTCCTGGCCGCGGGCCTGGGCATTTGGCTAGGCAACATCATGCTCCACGGCACCATCGCCGAAGAAGAGCAGATCGAAACCGAGGAGGTGGACGGATGAGCCAGCCATGGATCTTCATCCTCGCAGTCGTCGCTGGCGGCCTGGGGGCCTTATCGCGCTGGTGGCTCGGCGCGCTCGTCAATAACCATGTCCACACGTCGATGCGCTGGGGCACGTTTGTCGTCAACGTGCTCGCCTGCTTCCTCGACGGCCTGCTGGCCGGTCTGGTCGCGCATTTCCTGGCGGCCTGGACAGGCATGGCCGTGCTCGACTCGATCATCGGCACCGGTTTCCTCGGCGGCTTCTCCACGTTCTCCACGGCGAGCGTCGAAGGTTTCCAGAACTTCAGGGCCGGCGCGGGCCGTGGCCTGCTGTACGTGGGCGGGATGCTCGTCCTGTCCATCGGCCTGTGCTTCGCCGGCTATTTCCTCGGCCTGTGCTGAAACGAGGCTAGCCAAAGCGATAACCACAAAGGGGCGGCCGCTGCTTTCCGCAAGACATATCGCGGGAAGCAGCGGCCGCCCCTTTCATGCAGTCGGCGCGCGCTTGCTGCGCCGACTGCGCGCATCAGCGGCGTTGGCCGGGGAATGGCCGCCCGCGCAGGCACCGACGCGCTAAAACGGGGGTCGCGTCCCTGAAAAAAGCCGCGGATCCCCGCCTCTTCGTCTCAGTCGCCGTACTTGTCGATGGTTTCCTTGACGAGCTTGGGCAGCGCGTCCTGGATCGGTTCGCCGATGAGACGAGTGGCGATGGAATCGTACTCCGTCTCGCCCATGTTCATGATGGTCAGCGGCACGCCGGCGTCGACCGCGGCCGGGGCGAGCCAGGCCGCCGGCTGCACGGCCAGCGTCGAACCGATCACCCAGAACTCGTCGGCCTGGCGGACCAGGCGGATGCTCTTCTCCATCGCGCCTTCGGGCAGAGCCTCGCCGAAGTAGACGACGTCGGTTTTCAGCAGGCCGTTGCACTCGCTGCCGTCGGAAAGCGTGCGGTGGCAATGCGGGTCCGGCTCCTCGTCGAGGCGCGCCATGATGTCGGCGGTCTGGTACTTCGCGCCGCATTCGAGGCAGTGGCTCGTTCCGATGGTGCCATGCAGGTTGACGATGACGTCGGAGGAGTTGCCGGCCTTCTCGTGCAGGGCGTCGAAGTTCTGCGTGGCGAGCAGGGTCAGCATGCCGGCCTTTTCGAGGTCGACAAGCGCCTGATGGGCCGCGCCCGGCTTGGCGGTCCAGACCGGGGATTCCTTCTGCCAGGCCCAGGAGTATTCGCGGTCGGATTCGCTGTTCAGGAAGGCATCGATGTCGTAGACCTTCGTCTGTTCCGGATGCTGCGTCCACACGCCTTGCGGGCCGCGGAAGTCCGGGATGCCGGCGGACGTGGAGATGCCTGCTCCGGTCAGGACGGCGATTTTCCTCATGTGTTTTCCTCTCTGATGGGATGGACGCGCGCCGGGGTGCCTTAGTTCTGCGGCTTGCGGGCGATGGCCTCGCAGGTGCCGTCGAGGTGATTGGCGTAGCGGGCCATGGCGAACAGGTAGTCGGACAGGCGGTTGACGAACTTGAGGTCCTCCGGGCGCACGCGGCAGGGCTTGGCTTCGCTGAAGGCCACGCAGGCACGCTCGGCGGCGCGGGCGAGGGTGCGTGCGTAGTGCAGGCGGGCGCCGGTCGGGCTGCCGCCGGGCAGGACGAAGGCCGGGATGGTCTCGACGCGGCTCATGAAGCCGTCGATGGCCTGCTCGAGGGCGGTCGTGTCATCGTCGTCGATGAACTCGCAGCCTGGCACGGCGACGTCGGACTGGACCTGGTAGAACTTCTGCTGGAGTGCGATAAGCGGTTCGCGCAGCTCGGCGCACGCGTCCGATAGCTCGGCGATGACGAGGCCGAGCCAGGACTGGGCGGCGTCGAGGGAGCCGACGGCCGCGATCTGCGGGTCGGATTTCGAGAGCTTGGTGCCGTCGATCTGGATGCTGGACCCCTTGTCGCCGTGGCGCGTGTAGATCTTCGGCCCGTGCGGGGCGTTTTTGACGAGGCTCTTGGCCGCGGCGGTCATCGTTTCGCGCGGTTCCCTGACGTTTTCAGCCATCGATAGGCCTTCCTTTCTGGACTTAGACGCGGCGGGACGCGCGGGGAAGCCTGCTGGATCGGGCGCGCCCCGTCCGAGGCAATTATCAGCCGCGGCCGCTACATGTGCCGGATCGGGCGTTTGCCGCGTGCGGCGTTGTCACTTCCTTTCTCCGTGGGGAAGGGCGGAACCGGCGCTGTCGCCGTCGCCCGCGGCGGCGTTGCGGGCGCGCACGCGGCCGACGAGGTCGATGGACCACGGGATGCTGACGAGCAGCAGGATGCCGGTGCACACGCCGCTGAGGGTGTCTCCGGGCAAGCCGGCGGCGATGATGGACCAGAACATCCCCCGGTTCCAGGTGCGCATGTACAGGAAGCTGTACATGTTCAGGATGAAGCCGTAGATCCATCCCGAGCAGACGCCGGCGACGAGCATCCACCAGCGGTTGCGGCTGAAGCGCGTGCCGCTGATCCAGCCGGCGATAGCGCCGAGCAGGCCCCAGGCGAGCATCTCCCAGGGGGTCCAGGAACCCTGTCCCAGCCAGAAGTTCGAAATGAACGGGACAAGCGCGCCCGCGAGGAAGCCCGGTTCGGCCCCCAGAGCGAGGCCGGCAAGGATGACAAGCCAGCTGGTGAACTGCAGGCCCTGGATCGGGATGCGCACGAAGCGCAGCACACAGGCGAGGGCGACAAGGGCGACGACGATGCCGATGACGGCAGAGCTCATCGCGCGGCGTTCCAGCGTCCTGAACGCGACAGCCAGGACAACCGGGACGGCGATGACGGCCCAGCCGAAGGCGTCGTCCGCGTTCGTCGCCATCAGCACGGCGAGGGCGACAAGGGCCGCTGCGATGACGACGCCCAGGGCGATGGCGAAGCCGCGGCCGCTGGACGCGCTCGGCGCCGGTGTGTCGGTATGCTGTGTGTCACTCATGGTGTCTCCTTTGCTGGGTGTGTGATCGATGTCGGCAGATGGGGAAGCGCTCGGCGCGCGATGGCGTCGTCGAGGGTGAGGACGGAGGGGTCGCGTACGGCGAAAAGGCGGTGCATCGGCGTCGTGGAGAACTCCTGGCCGGCCACGACCGAGCGCGGGTCGGCGTCGGCGACGAGACGGCCGGCCAGGACCACGAGGGCGCGGGTGGCGTAGCGTACGCAGAAGTCCGGGTCGTGCGAGCTGAAGAGGACGAGACCGCCCTCGCGGCCCGCGCGCTGGAGGCGTTCGCCGACATGGGCGGCGGCCACGGCGTCGAGGCCCTGCGTCGGCTCGTCGAGCAGCAGGACGGGCTTGCGCCGCGCGGCGACGAGGTCGAAGGCTTGCAGCTGCTGCTGGCCCAGGCTCTGATCGAGCGGGTCGGGCACGGCGAGGACGTCGGCGTGGCCAGCAAGGATCGTTTCCCGTGAAACAGTTCCATGTGGGGTTTTTCGGCGTCGGCGCGGGACGCCGCGAACCGCGCCGCCGCTCAGTGCGGCGCCCATCGCCAGGTTGAGGATCGGCCGCACGTCCTGCGGCAAGTAGGCGACGAAATCCTGGCTGCGCGACGGCGGCACGGTCTTCATCGCGTCCCGTTTGCGCCAACGGACGCTGCCGAACTGCGGGCGCAGGAACCCCGCGAGCAAATCGAGGATGGTGGATTTGCCGCAGCCGCTCTGGCCCATGAGGGCGATGACGTCCCCGTAGCGGGCGTCGAAAGCGATGTCGGAGACAGCGAAACCGCGTTGGCCGGGGTAGGCGTAGGACAGTCCGCCGACCCTCAGGGCCGGAGCGGAAAAGAAGCCAGCGGAGGCAGGAGCCGTCGCGCTGGCGGCGCGGCCCTGGGCATCGGAAGTGGCTGCGCTGGCGGCGCGCGTGGAAGCGGCCGGCGTCCGCGGCGCCGTTTCCGCCAGATGCCGCTGGCCCAGCGCGATGGTCAAAGGCAGCGGCGTGCTCGCGCCGCTGCCCGTCATTAGGAAGAACCGCTGAACGTCCGGGACGAGCTCGCGCGAATGGTCGGCATCGGCGGACCACAGCGAACGCAAGGCGTTCTCGGGCGCGCCGTCGGCGAGGAGCCTGCCGTGGTCCAGGGCCGCGATGTGCGTGGCGATGTCGCAGCAGCCCTCGAGATGGTGCTCCGTCATGACGATGGTCAGGCCGAAATCGCGGTTGAGACGGCGCAGCAGGTCCAGCGTGGCGCGGCGGCTGACCGAGTCGAGGCTGGCGGTCGGTTCGTCGAGCAGCAGCAGGCGCGGTCTTGTCGACAGGGCGGCCCCCAGCGCGGCGAGCTGCGCCTGGCCCTCGGAAAGATGGTCGATGGGTTCGTCCAGCAGATGGGCCAGACCCAGAAAGCCGACGATGTCGGTGGCGGCCAGCTCCTGGTCCGCCGTGCCCGCCAAGCGGATCTCCAGCTCCTGGCGCAGCGTTCCCGCGGCGATGCCCTCGCGCGGCCGCTGCTGGACCTGGGCGACGAGATGGTCGCGATGCTCGGCGCGCAGCTGCGCGGGGGTCTGTCCCCAAAGCGTGACGGTGCCGCGGCGCGTGCCCACGGGGTTCCGATGAAGCGACAGATGGCGCAGCAGCGTCGTCTTCCCTGATCCGGTGAGGCCGGCGACGACGAGGAAGTCCCCGTCGGGGACGCTCAGGCTGACATCCGAAAGGATCGGGCGTTTCCCGGCGGAATCGGCTTCCGCGCCGAGGACCGCGCCGCTCGGCGCGGCGAACGAGAACGAGAGATGCTCTACGCGCGCGCACATGCCCATAGGCGTTCCCCTCCTTCCAGCAGGTACGGAGAAACCGTCAGGACGGCGGTGGCCGCGTAGGTCTCCCAGCGGCTGGCGCCCCACGGGTGGGCGAGGGCCGCGGCGAAACAGGCGGTCGTCAGGACCAGGAAGACCAGGGCGGCCGGCGCGCGGGACGGGCGATGCGGCGCGGTGCGCGCGGTCTGTCTGTCCGACCGCTTCATGGCCGCCAGGATGCTGGCGATGGCCGTCGTGCGGGCGGCCGAATCGTTGAGCGCCGTCGACAGCAGCGCGTACAGCAGCGCGCGCAGGCGGCGGGTCCAGCTGGCCCGGCTGTCGGCGCGGAGGAACGCGCGCGCGGAAAGCTTGTCCGGCGTCGCGCCTGTATCCCGCGTCGCGTCAGAGGCGTCCGCGCTCATGCCCGCCGTGGTCCCCGAGGACGCCAGCCGATGCTCCACGGCGAGCAGCGTCGCGGACTGGCGTGCCAGGCGGGACGCCGAACCCAAGGACATCTGCGTGACGAGCACGGTCCGCGGCAGCGCGCGCGACAGGATCCGTCCCGTCCTTGAACCCATCAGCGAGCCGAGGGTGACGACGCGCGACTGCGTCAAAGCCACCGTCGTGATGGTGACGAACGCCAGACCGAGGCATACGCCCGTGTTCAGGCCCTGCCAGGTGGTGACGATCCGGCCCCAGCGGAACAGGACCGTCGGGCCGTAGTAATCGAAGAAAAGCGTGACAAAGGCGATGACCAGGCCCATCGGAGCCGACCAGGCCAGGGATTTCGCCAGCTTGCGGGCCGAGCCGAAGACCAGCTCGAGGACCGCGGTCAGCGCCAGCAGCTCGAGTTGAACGCCGACGAAGAAGCTCGTTCCCGCCAGCAGCAGGACGAGCAGGAAGTACCACAGCGACCCAAAGACGGAAAGACGCTGGAAAGCGAAAGAGCGGATGGGCATCTTCCTCCTCCAGCGTCAGGGCGTCGCGCGCCGTGTTTCGGATCCCTTGTTCCGGCCTGGCGGGAGGCCGTGTCCGCCAGGCCGGAACAAGCCGGTTCAGCGGACGGGGCAGGCTCCGCTGGCGCAATCCGCCAAACCCACGAGAGTCAAATCCTCCTCCCCCTCCTCTTTCTTGTTGTGGAGTTGGGCGAACAGGAGCCGGGGATCCCCGTGGAGAGCGGTTTCCATTTCCCGATACCTCTCGATGCTGATCGTTTCCTTGGGCATCTGCGAATAGCCGCCATCCACATAGCCAAGCAAAGAAGTGGACTTGACGTGTCCCGCGTAAGCCGCCAGGATGGTCGGCAACTGCTCCTCCTCGGATTTCTGGAACGTGACCGTGCAGGACACCGCGTTGTCGGACCAGTGTTCCTGGAGGAACGCCTGGGTGGCAAGCTGTTCTTCGGCGGACACCGTGCCGGCGGACGCGAACCTGGGGGAATCCCATCCCATGGCTTCGACCGGAAATTCGACGACCATCGTGTGAGCCGTGTACACGTCCGGTTCGATGTGGTAGCCGCAGGCGTTTAAGGCTTTGAGCAGGGGGTCGTCGTCCTGGAAGCGGATGCGTTGAATGAAGTGGCCGGCCCACTGGAAGTGCATGCCCTCGGAGACGCCTGCCAGCTTGGCGACCGTGCCGGAGGGTTTGACGGTCGTATGCTTCAGGCTCGGCTGGCAGCCCAGCTCCGCGGAGTACTCGTTGTCAGCTTCAACAACCGCCTGGTACATGCCATCCAGTGCGCGGGCGATCTCCTGGTCGTAGATTGGCTGGCGGCGGACGGTGCCGTCCGTGGCAGTCTCCTGTTTCCAGCCGGTTATGGCCCTGCGGTTGAAACGGGAGAGGAACCAGTCCTGGATTCCCGACAGGGACACGCCGATACGCCGATTCCTGGACACGACTTTTCGGGTGACCTCCCAATCGTAGGAGCCGAACGTCACGCGTTTGGCGTAACGGACCGCCAATCCCAAAACCTGGTTGAGATCCCAGCCTTGTTCCTGGGCGATGGAGGGGAAGATTTCGAACAGGTTGCACGGCTCCCCGTTCTCCAAAGTGATTTCCCCGCACGGGTTGGTGCCCTCCGCCCGCGGGTCCGCATCCTCCCTGTAGCCGTCTGCCAGCCGCCCGTAGTGGCGGGAGAGTTCGAGGTCGACGATGCCCGGCTCCCCGTTGACGATAACCTCGTGGGCGACTTCTTCGTACTGCTCAGGACGGCCGTCGACGACGACGCTGTTGTTGGACGCCCACCGGTGGTGGGCGAGCTGCTCCTGGTCCTGCTTCATGGTGCGGAATCCCTCGTCGTCCCAGTCGCCTAAAGCGAGTTCCGCGCTGCGGCGCACGTTGCCGGCCACGACGGCTTTACCGATAAGGTTGCCGATATCGGTGCAGTCCACGCTGGACAAACGGTCTCCGGCCTTTTGGTCGAGGATCCGGTTCACGTCCCCCAGCATTTCCACCAAGGGGGCCGGCCCGGAAGCGGTCCCGCCGAAACCATGGATGCGCGCACCACGGGGACGCACATCGCTCACGTCAATCACCACGCGCCGGATGCCATTCGGGAAGTAGTCGAAATGGCTGTCGATAAGGCCGGCCAGGGCGCGCACCCACCCCTCACGGGAATCGGCGACCCGGTAATACCAGCAGCCGTCCTGCTTTTCTGGCTCCCCGTTGTTTTCGACCCATTGCGCCCGGTCGAGGGCGCCGGCCCGCCGGGTTTCCTCCGCGCTGGAGTTAGCGGAATCCACGAGACAAACGAGTTCGATTCTGCGGGCGACCTGTGGCATTTGGGTGACGTTCCCGTGGGTGACGGAGAAGCCCACGCCCCCGCCTTTCATCAGCTCGTCGAACATGAACGCCCAAGGCATGGACGCGGCCGGCTCATCCGGCTGAAGATAGGAGGGGACGATCGCGCTCTCCCCATAGGATTGGGGGCGGATAGCAATGAACCAGCAGTTGTTGAGCGCGTCCCCATGCGCCCGCTGGTAGGGGGTGCCGGACACCCACAGGTTACGGCCCGAGGGCGTGGCAGCCAAACCGTATATCAGGCGATACAGGTTTTCGGCTTCCTCCGTCAGTTCCTCCACGACACTAGCATCCGGCTGGTCGTGGAGTCGGGGGTCGAGGTTGATGTTGCCTTCGACGACGCGTTTGACGGTTTCCGCCCACTCCTCCGTGCGCTCCTGGTCTTCCAGCCAGCGCGCGTAGGTGCGCTTGTAGGTCACCCATCCCAAGGGACCCCAATGCGGGGACAGCGTGGCGGTTTGGTGGGCGATGAAACCATCGGAAAGCGTGATAAGGGAATCCAAAGCCATGGGAGCGACTTTAGGCGGCGGCGTGGAAAACACCAAATGAAAAACACTAAATGTGGTACAAATCTTTTCTCGAAACACCATATCTTGTGTCTGCAATCGGCGGCCAGCCGTGTCGACTTTTGGTTAACGCGCTCAGCGGCAGGCGCGTGATTGAGCGGTTTCGCGTTTTCCGGTCCGCTGCCCCGTGCGCCGTTTTTTTGGGGGAGGGAAGATTTCCGGTCCAGCGGGCGTGCCAGGCGTGTCGCGCATGAGGATGGCATGGGATGCGCGAAGCGGCTGGCACGCGGCTCCAGGCGGGGACCCATACTGGAATGGTGACGGACAAGAACAGGGACAAGAAAAACACGGCCGACGGGCGGCTCGTGCTGGCCGCCACGCCGATCGGCAACACGGGCGACGCTTCGGCCCGTCTGACGGAGCTGCTGCGCATGGCCGACATCGTGGCCGCCGAGGACACGCGCCGCCTGTACGATCTGGCCAACCGCCTCGGCGTGCGGGTCGGCGGGAACGTGGTGGCGTACCACGACCACAACGAGCATTTGAAGGTCGATGGCCTGCTGGACGGCGTGGAGCGGGGCGCCGTTGTGCTCGTCGTCTCCGACGCGGGCATGCCGACCATCAACGATCCGGGACTGGCCATCGTGCGCCGCGCCATCGAACGCGGGCTGCCCGTCACCTGCGCGCCGGGGCCGTCCGCTGTGCTCGACGCTTTGGCGCTGTCTGGCCTGCCGACGGACCGGTTCTGCTTCGAGGGCTTCGTGCCGCGCAAGCAATCGGACCGCGTCAGGCGCCTGCGTTCGCTGCTGACCGAGACGCGCACCATCGTGTTCTACGAGACGCCGCAGCGCATCGCCCGGACCATGGACGCTTTCGCCGAGGTGTTTCCGCCGTCGCGGCCGATGGTTCTGGCGCGCGAGCTGACGAAAGATTACGAAGAGGTGCGGCGGTCCACCGTGGCTGCTCTGCGCCAGTCGGTCATCGACGATCCGCCACGCGGAGAAATCGTTCTGGTCCTCCAGGGCGCGTCCGAGGAGGAGCTGCGCGCCGCGGCCGCGTCGGGCGCCGACGGCGGGGAAGCGTTCGACGTGGACCGTTTGGCACGCGAGGCCGACGATTTGTCCCGCCGGGGCGGCCTGAAGCCGAAAGACGCCATCGCCGCGACCGTGCAGGCGCATCCATACGCCGACGGCTCCCTGGCCAATAGGAAGGATGTGTACGCGGCCATGCTGCGCCTGCGGCAAAAAGCAGTGGGCTAGCGTTCACTGCAGGCCGGGCGCGCCACGCAAGCGCTATCCGTGCGACGGACACGCAGATGGGAAGCGCTGAGGGACGCGCAGGACGCCCGGGAAGCCAAGCGCATTCAGAACAGGTCCGATTTGGCGGGTACCGGTTTCCCGCCCATGCCAGGAAAACACCGCGCCCGCAAGCGTCGTCGGACCCAAGAACCGCCCTGTGGACACGTGAGCCGCGGACGCTAGTCCAGAAGCCTGCCAGCCCGGCCGCCGTCGTTCAGCCACGTCTCACCCGCGCTTTCGGCCATGTCGCAAGCCTCACGAATAATCACAACCATGACTAACATTCTCGTTTCCGTTGCCTGGCCGTATGCCAATGGACCGCGACACATCGGGCATGTCGCGGGCTTCGGCGTCCCGTCCGACATATTCGCCCGGTACGAGCGCATGAAGGGCAACGATGTCCTGATGGTCTCGGGCACGGACGAGCACGGCACACCGATCCTGGTGGAAGCCGACAAGGAAGGCGTCTCCCCGCAGGATATCGCCGACCGCTACAACCGCGTCATCGCGGAAGACCTGCGCGACCTGGGCCTGAGCTACGACCTCTTCACGCGCACGACGACCGGCAACCACGAAAAGATCGTCCAGGACATGTTCCGCCAGTGCCTCAAGAACGGCTACATCTACAAAGGCACGCAGCAAGTCGCCATCTCCCCATCGACAGGCCGCACCCTGCCGGACCGCTACATTGAGGGCACATGCCCGATCTGCGGCGCGGAAGGCGCCCGCGGCGACCAGTGCGACGCCTGCGGCAACGAGCTCGACCCGGCCGACCTGCTCGATCCGAAGTCCAAAATCAACGGCGAAACCCCGATCTTCAAAACCGCCGAGCACTACTTCCTCGACCTGCCGGCGCTCGCTGACGCCAACCTCGCCTGGCTCAACAGCCGCACCGGCTGGCGCGCCAACGTCATCAACTTCTCCAAGGGCCTGTTCCGCGAGGTGAAGCCGCGTGCCATCACCCGCGACATCGATTGGGGCGTCCCAGTGCCGGTGGACGGCTGGATCGACAACCCGAACAAGCGCCTCTACGTGTGGTTCGACGCCGTCATCGGCTACCTGTCCGCGTCCATCGAGTGGGCCCGCCGCAGCGGCGACCCCGAGGCGTGGCGCAAGTGGTGGAATAACCCGGAGTCCCTGGCGTACTACTTCATGGGCAAGGACAACATCACCTTCCATTCCCAGATCTGGCCGTCCGAAATCCTCGCGTACGACGGCAAGGGCAGCAAGGGCGGCGAGCCGGGCGACCTCGGCGAGCTGAACCTGCCGGAGCAGGTCGTCTCCTCAGCGTACATGACAGCGAAAGGCCGGAAGTTCAGCAGCTCCCGCGGCATCGTCATCTACGTGCGCGACATCTTGTCCCGCTACCAGGTCGACGCGGTGCGCTACTACATCGCCGCCGCCGGCCCCGAGAAGCAGGACGCCGACTTCACCTGGGCCGAATTCGTGCGACACAACAACGAAGAGCTCGTCGCCGGCTGGGGCAATCTCGTCAACCGCGTGGCCAACCTGCTGTTCAAGAACTTCGGCGAGATCCCAGCCGTGCCCGAAAGCGCCTTCGGGCAGATCGACCGCGATCTACTCGCGGCCACGCTGCAAGGCTTCGACACCGTGGGAGAGAACCTGGAGAAGCAGAACCAGCACGCCGCTATCAGCGAAGTCATGCGCCTGGTCGGCCTGACGAACAAGTACATCTCCGACACCGAGCCATGGAAGATCGAGAACCGCGAGCGCCTGGCTGCCGTGCTTTTCACCGCCGCGCAGGCTGTCAACGACCTCGACATCATGTTCGCACCGTTCCTGCCGCACTCCAGCCAGAAGATTCACGAAGCGCTGGGCGGCGCAGGCGTCATCGCCCCGCTGCCGCGCCTGGAGGAAGTGGACGACCTCGACAAGGCCGGCTTCCGTTATCCGATCATCACGGGTAGCTACGTGCTGGGCGAGACGGTGGCGCCATGGCGTCGCGAGGATATCGTGCCGGGCACGCCCATCGCCAAGCCGACGCCGGTGTTCGCTAAAATCCCGCGCGAGGCCGTTCAGAAGGAGATCGACCGCTTCAAAACCGACCTCAGGAAGAAGGAAGCCGAGAGAACCCGCAAGGCCGCTTGCGGCGCGCGGACCGACGGTTCCGCCGCTTCCTCCGATGAGGACTGAGGCCAGCCCATGACCCGCCATCGCCACCGCGACCGCAGCTGGCCGCCCGTCCCGCTTCCGCTGGATGCGCCGGCTGTCGACGACCACACCCACGTGGCGTCCGTCGTGTCTTTTTCGCGCGCGATGGCGCGCCAGGCTGTCGAGCGGAATATGCCCGCCGTGCCGGTCTACGACATCGACCACCTGCTGGCGATGGCCGCGTCCGTCGGCGTGACGCAGATCATCGACGTCGGCTGCGAATATCCGAACCTGCCTGTTGCGCTGGAGATGGCGAAGGCCCATCCGGGGCAGGTGCACGCAGCTCTCGCCATCCACCCCAACGAAGCCGTGCTGCACGGCCATCACGGCGTCCCCGGTCCCGATGGGCTGCCCGTCCACTACGAGCCGTGGCACGACGTGTCTTACCGCGACGCCTTCGACGAGATGGCCCAGATGGTGGCCGGTAACCCCGGCGCCGTCGTCGCTGTGGGCGAGACCGGCCTGGACCTGTTCCGCACCGGAGAAGCGGGCCTGGAACTCCAGCTCCGCGCCTTCCGCGACCACATTGCCCTCGCCAAGGAGACCGGACTGCCGATGCAGATCCACGACCGCGACGCACACCGCCAGGTCGTCGAGACCCTTCTGGAAGACGGCGCCCCCGAGGGCACAGTGTTCCACTCCTTCGCCGCCGGCCCCGACATCGCGCGGCTGGCCAACGAGCACGGCTGGTACCTGAGCTTCTCGGGCACGGTGTCCTTCAAGGGCAACGACAGCATCCGCCAGGCGCTCGCCATCGCCGACAAACGGCACATCCTCGTCGAAACGGACGCGCCCTACCTGACGCCGATGCCGTACCGCGGCCGCACCAATTCGCCGTACATGATCCCGTACACGCTGGCCGCCATGGCCGGCGTCCTGGGCATGGAGACGGACGAGGTGGCCCGGCTGACGGCCGGCAACGCCCGCCGCCTGTACCGCATCTGAGGGCTGGTTCCGGCCGCGCCGAACCTTTCCGTTTCCTTTCCGTTTCCATCCCGAATCATGCACGTTATGTGAACGTGTGTAGAATGACGGTCAAGTCACATCCCATGCCAACGGAGCCTGGTGGATCCGCGCGTCCGCAGAGTTGCGCGGGCCATGGGATTTCGCATATCCGGACGCGGACGCGGCCGGCATCCGCGGCAAGCAGTCGACGCCACGGCACGAGACGGGAGTTTCCCCATGTCACAGCAGAGCTACGCCAGCGACTCCACCGCGGAACAGAAGGACGCGGAACCTGGGGCGCCGCCGGCGGACGGCCATCACGAACCGACGCCGTCCGGCTGTCAAGCGTCCGGCGCCTCGAAAGCCGCCGGCTCGGCGGCCGTCCTGAGGAGGGAACGCCCGGCCAGGCAGGAGGCGCACGACAAGCTGCCCAAGCAGCGCGGGCTGGCGGAGAAGCCCGCCCGCACGCCATGGACGCGCCGCCGGCGGCGCGTCCGGTCCTCGCCCGATAGCCGCGTCAAGCTCTCCATGTGCATCGTGGCCATGGGCGTCGTCTACGGCGACATCGGCACCTCGCCGCTGTACACCATGCAGACCTTCATCGCCGACCAGGGCGGCGTCAACGCGGTGAGCCGCTTCCAGATTCTGGGCATGCTGTCCCTGCTGTTCTGGTCGATCCTGCTCATCGTCACCACCAAGTACGTGCTCGTCGCCACGCACATCAGCAACAAGGGCGAAGGCGGCATTTTCGCGCTGTTCGCCATGGTCAAACGCTATGGCAAGTGGCTGGCGGTCCCGGCCATGATCGGCGGCGCGGCCTTCTTCGCCGACTCCGTGCTGACGCCGGCCGTGTCGATTTCGTCGGCCGTGGGCGGCCTGGGCACGCTGTCCGCCTCGCCGCTGTTCGACCCCGAGTCGACGCTGCTCATCACCATCGTCATCATCGTGCTCCTGTTCTCCATCCAGTCGCAGGGGACGGTGAGCCTGGGGCGCGTGTTCGGCGCTGTCATCGTGGCGTGGTTCGGCTTCATCGCGGCGATGGGCCTGTACAACATCTTCCGCGGGGACACGAGCGTCTTTGAGGCCCTGGATCCTGCGCTGGGCATCCGCTTCCTCTTCAGCGGCTCCAACCGCGCGGGCGTGGCCCTGATGGGCACCGTCTTCCTGGCCGTCACCGGTGGCGAGGCCATCTACTCCGACATGGGCCACGTGGGCCGCGGCAGCGTCTACGCCACCTGGCCGTTCATCAATGTGGCGCTGGTGCTCTGCTACTTCGGCCAGGGCGCTTGGGTGCTGCGCGCGCGGGGACAAGGCCTTGGGGCCATCCCCAACGTTAACCCGTTCTTCGAGATGATGCCGGCCGGCGCGGTCCGCATCATCGCCGTGCTGCTGTCGGTCGTGGCGGGCATCATCGCCTCGCAGGCCCTGGTCACCGGCGCGTTCAGCATGGTCTCGGAGGCCACCACGCTCAACTGGATGCCGCATTTGCAGGTGCGTTACCCGGCCAACACGCGCGGCCAGCTGTACATCCCGACCGTCAACGCCGTCCTGTGCTGCCTGGTGATCACGACGCTGCTCATCTTCCGCACCGCCGAACGCCTCTCGGCGGCGTACGGCTTGGCGCTGACCATCACCATGTTCATGAACACCGTCCTGCTGGGCACGTATCTGTGGTCCGGCGCCCGCAAGAAGGTGGCGTCCGTGGTCTTCCAGGCGCTGTTCCTCTCGATCGAAGGCCTGTTCCTCGTGGCTTCCTGCGCGAAGTTCACGCGCGGCGGCTGGTTCACCATGCTGCTGACCATCGGGCTGCTCGTCGTCATGTACTCCTGGGGCCTGGGCACCAAGATCGAGCGTTCCCAGCGGCGACACTTCAAGCCGCGTGACTTCCTGCCGGCCATCGACATGCTCCGCCACGACGAGACCATCCCGTTCTACGCCGACAACGTGGTCTACCTGACCTCCGACTCGGAGCTGCGCCGTCTGGACGCCGACGTCTTCTACTCCATCTTCGCGGGCCACACCAAGCGCGCCCGCGCCTGGTGGATCGTTTCGGTCGGCGTGACTGACGACCCGTTCACCCGCGAGTACTCCGTCGAGAGCTTCGGCACGGACTATCTGTTCCGCGTGCGCATCCGCCTGGGCTTCAAGGTCGACCAGAATGTGGCCACCTACCTGCGCCAGATCATGCGCGAGCTCATCGACGCGGGCCAGTTGCCAGCGCAGCGCAACATCTACCCGAAGCCGGACGGCGACCAGGAGATCGGCGCCGTCCAGTACGTCATCATCCACAAGGAACTCGTGCCGGAGTCCAAGGTCACGTCCAGCGGCGCGGCCGCCCTGCGCATCAAGTACGCCATTCGCGGCGCGGTGGGGTCCTCGGCGAAGTGGTTTGGCCTGACGGCGCACAACCCGATCATCGAAACGCAGCCGCTGTTCGTGGCCACGAACGTGATCGCGCCTCTCAAGCGCGTCAACCTGCGCAAAGCCAAGCACGCGGTCACGCTGAGGGCGGTCATGGCGGAAATCGCGCAAGAGGAGCGGGAAGCCCGGGAACAGGCGGGCGGGACGCCCGCGCCCCCGGGGGAGGACAGCGCTCCGCCGTCCATCGATGCCGGAGCCGCGGCCGCTCCCGGTGGTTCCGCTGCCAGCGACATCCCCAGCGTCCGCGTGGCGGATGATGATACAAACGAAGCGGTCTGAAACACGAAAAGGAGTTCCTGATATGGAGAATCTCGCTGACATCGGAGTCGTCGGCCTGGCCGCGATGGGCAGCAATCTGGCGCGCAACCTGGCGCACCAGGGCTACCGCGTCGCTGTTTTCAACCGGTCCGCGTGGCGCACCGACGACCTCATGAAGAAGCACGGGTCCGAGGGAAGCTTCGTGCCGGCGACGAGCATCGCGGAGTTCGTGGCCAGTCTCAAGAAGCCGCGCACAGCCATCGTCATGGTCAAGGCCGGCGATCCGACGCAGTCCATGATCGATCAGCTGGCCGACGCCATGGAGCCGGGCGACATCATCATCGACGGCGGCAACACCTACTTCGAGGACACCATGCGCCGCGAGAAGGAGCTGCGCGCCCGCGGCCTGCACTTTGTGGGCTGCGGCATCTCCGGCGGCGAGGAAGGAGCGCTGCATGGCCCGTCGATGATGCCTGGCGGCTCCGACGAGTCCTGGGCCACGCTCGGCCCGATACTGGAGAGGATCTCCGCCAAGGCCCCGGACGGCTCCCCATGCGTGACGCACATCGGCGGGAACGGCTCCGGCCACTTCGTCAAGATGGTCCACAACGGCATCGAGTACGCCGACATGCAGCTCATCGCCGAGAGCTACGACCTGCTGCGCCGCGGCCTGGGCCTGAGCGCCGAGCGCATCGCCGGCGTCTTCGACGAGTGGAACAAGACTGAGCTGAACTCCTATCTCATCGAGATCACGGCCGAGGTGCTGCACCATGCGGACGCGAAGACCGGCAAGCCGTTCATCGACGTCGTCGCCGACGAGGCCGGCATGAAGGGCACGGGCACGTGGACCGTGCAGACGGCGCTGTCCCTGCCGGTGCCGGTGCCGTCCATCGCCGAAGCGGTGTTCGCCCGCGGCCTGTCCGAAAGGACGGAGCAGCGCGCGGCCGCGCAGAAGCAGGGCCTGCCCGGTCCGAAGCCCCGCCTGGACGTCGCCGCGGACGGCGAGCCGGCCGTGGCCGCAGCTATCGAGGACATCCGTCAGGCGTTGTACGCCTCGAAGATCGTCGCCTACGCGCAGGGCTTCGACGAAATCGCCGCCGGCGCCAAGCGCTACGGCTGGAACATCGATCTCGGAGCGGTGGCGCGCATCTGGCGCAACGGGTGCATCATCCGCGCCCAGTTCCTCAACCGCATCTCCGATGCCTACGCCGCCGGCACGGCGGACGTCTCGCTGCTGTTCGACCCGTACTTCAAGAGCGCGCTGGCCTCGACCCAGAACCCCTGGCGCCGCGTGGTGGCCCGCGCCGCGATGGGCGGCGTCCCGGCCCCGGCGTTCTCCAGCTCGCTGGCGTACTACGACGGGCTGCGCTCCGACCGTCTGCCGGCCGCGCTCATCCAGTGCCAGCGCGATCTGTTCGGCGCGCACACCTACGGTCGCGTCGACGAGCCGGGCGTGTTCCATACTCTCTGGGAGCAGGAAGGCAAACCGGAGGAGAAGTTCTGAGCGTTTTTCCATCGAGCGTTTCGGCGGCTGAAGGCGGTTTTCGAGCCAGTTTTCAGCCGCCGTTTTCTTGTTTCGTTATAGTCATCCCGGCAATGCCCGGTTTTGACCGGCCGGCGTTTCTGCCCTATGATTCCAAGGAACAAAGGAAGTCACGGGGTTGTTTCTTCCAGCAGCGAAAGGCGCTGCCGGCGGCGCGGTCGTTGTTCCATCGCAGGCGCCTGACCGAAAGAGGGATGAAATGGGCAGAGTGACGATTCATGATATTGCCCGGGAAACCCACACGTCGGTTTCGACGGTGTCCCGCGTGCTCAACGGCGGCGCCCACGTCGCGCCGGAGACGAGGCAGGTCGTCGAGGAAGCCGTCAAAAGACTCCGCTACATTCCGGATTCGCGGGCCCGGTCGATGCGCTGGCGGCGCACCCACACCATCGGCCTGATAATCCCGGACATCACCAACAAGCACTTCGCGCTGCTGGCGCAGGTCATCAAAAGCGCGCTGCTGCGTTCCGGGTACCTGGCGTTGCTGGGCACCACCATGGAGGAGAGCGCCGTCCAGGACCTCTACGCCACGAGCATGCTCAGCCAGCACGTCGACGGAGCCATCGTCATCCCGCAGGGCAGCCAGTCGCCGGCCATGCGCCGCCTCTTCGACAGCGGCATCCCGATCGTGCTCGTGGACCGTCCGCTGGACCGCAAGGCCGCCATCCCGCTGGTCGACTCCGACCCGGCGTCCGGCATGAGCGGGGCCCTGAAGGACTTCCGCAAGCGCGGCCACGCGACGATCGGCTACCTGGCCGGACCGGTCCGGCACGCGCCGGCGTTGGAGCTGCGCCGGCAGGACTTCGAACGTCTCGCCGTCCCGATGTTCGGCGAGGAGAACGTGGTCGTCGACGCGGACAGCAGCGACGCTGCCTCGTTCCACGGCGTGCTCGGCGCAGCCGACAGCAGCAGCAGCTTCTATCCGGACGAAATCGTGTCGAACGATCGGGCCACCGCTCTGCTGTCCCACAACGTGCTGCTTGCCGACTCCCTGGCGGAAAAGACGCGGGACAGCTTCGGCCAGTACAGCGAGCGCATGGGCCTGGCCCTCCAGGCGATGATGGACCGCGGCGTGACGGCCGTGATGTTCGCCAATTCCACCGACACGGTGGCGGCCCTCTCGTGGATCAACGCGCAGGGCATCCGTCTGGGCAAGGACCTCTCGCTGGTGTCGTTCGACAACCTGGAGATGTTCGATCTCATGAACCCGCGCATCGCGGCTATCGCCCAGCCGGACGTGCAGATGGGCGTGCAGGCGGCCGGGCTCATGCTCGAGCGCATCGACCACATCCCGGTGTCGTCCGTGCGCATCCCGACGCGCTACATCCACCGCGAGTCCGTGGGGGCGGCGCCGGGGGCGTGAGAAGGGTCGCTCTCTTTGCCAGAGCCGTTTGCCATAATGGAAGGGTCAGCGCGCCTGTCATCGGTGACGGGCCGCGTCCGGGCGGCAGACGGCGTCCGGCGAATCGAGGGAAAGGCCAGGACGATGGGTCCGAAAACGCTACTGGAGGCACATCTCACGCAGATCCGCGACGGCGGCCAGGTGAGCGTGGTCGGCTCGATGAACGCCGACTACACGGTCACGGCCGAGCGGTTCCCGCAGCCAGGGGAAACGATCCAGGGCGGTCCGATGAGCGTTCTGCCTGGCGGAAAGTCCGGCAACCAGGCCGCGTCCGCCGCGCGTTTGGGCGCGACCGTCCGCCTGTTCGGCGCCCTGGGCAGCGACGCCAACGCGGAGTTCCTGCTCGGCAAGCTCGCCGACGCGGGCGTGGGCACCGGCTCCATCCGCCGCGTGGCCGGCCCCAGCGGCACCACCATGATCACGGTCGACTCCCACGGCGAGAACACCATCGTCTATTCGCCGGGTTCCAACGCGGCCGTCGACGCCGGATACATCCGTTCCGTGTCCGACGACCTGCTGCGCTCCGCCGTGCTGGGCCTGTGCCTGGAAAGCCCGATGGGCGCCGTGCGCGAAGCCGCGCGCATCTGCCACGAGCACGGCATCCCGGTGCTGCTCAACGATTCCCCGTTCGTTCCCTCTTTGCCGACCGACCTCGTGGCCAACACCGACATCCTGCTCGTCAACGAGCACGAGACCGCCCAGCTGCTAAGGATCGCGGAGCCGGAGGACGGCGACTGGGCATCGGCCGATTGGAACGCCATCGCCGGCCGGCTGCACCGCTTTGGCTACGGCAAGGCCGTTGTCACGCTGGGGGCGCGCGGGTCCATGGTCATCGACGGCGACCGCGTGGCCCCGGTCTCGGCTATCCGCGTGGACGCTGTCGACGCCACCGGCTGCGGCGACGCTTTCATGGGCACCATCCTCGCGGGCCTGGCCGCCGGCCTGAGCCTTGAGGACAGCGCGAGCCTGGCGTCCTGCGTCTCGGCCTACGCGGCCACGGGCTACGGCGCTCAAGCGTCCTACGGTTCGGCCGAGCAGATCGCCGACTTCATCGGGCAAAAGGCGCGGTGAGGAGCGGCCGGCGGCAGGAAAGGCCGCGGCGCCGGACTCCCGGGTCGCCGCTATCGTCCACCCGGCTCCGCGGCTGACGGCATCGCGGCCTCGTCGACCATCCAGATGGTCGAATCGGTGCCGCCGGCGAAACTGACGGGCCAGCGCGGATCGTCGTGCAAACCCGCCGCCGTGGTCAGGGCCGTCCGCTTGCGATCGGAGGAAGCCGTGATCCACACATTCCGGGCCGAACGGATGAGGGCCGGCGTCATCGTCAGGCGCAGGGCCGGCGGTTTCGGCGAGCGCGTCACCGGCGCCACCAGGCGAGACGCGGAGGAAAGGTTTGCCGCGGCCGCCTCCAGCAGCGGGTCGTATGGGAAAAGGGACGCGAAGTGTCCCTCCGGACCCACGCCGAACCAGGCGATGTCCAGATGGGGGAGCTCGCCGGGTTCTGGCTTCAGCTCGCGGACGAGTTCGGCCTCGTGCTGACGGGCCGCCTCTTCCAGGGACGCCAGATCGTCGGCGTCGGTGGCGCGAGCGCGCTCCTCGGCGCTGCGCGGATCGGCTGGCATCTCGTGGATGTTCGCTTCCGGCAGGCTGCCGTCGGCCACCAGCTCGTCGAGCAGGGCCTGGCGTGCCTGCAGGGCGTTGCGGTCAGGGTCGTCGGCGGGCACGAAACGTTCGTCGCCCCACCAGACGTGCACGCGGGACCAGTCGATGGCCGCGCGCAGAGGATTGCGGGCGATGGCCTCCAGCACGCGCGTGCCGTCGCCGCCGCCGGTGACGGCGCAGTCCACGCGCTGCCGGCCCGGTTGGCCGAGCAGATCGCCCGTGGCCAGCAGGATGCGATCGGCCGCGGCCGTGGCCAGCGTCAGCGGATCGGCGTAGCGCGCGATGAGGCGCGGGGCCGCCGCGGGCAGTGTTCCATCCGTCCCGCCGTTCATACGCGATCCTCGCTGAAATCAAAATCGGAGTGGATGACGGAGGCGTACAGGTTGTCAGGGTCGAGCTGGGCTAGCTCCTCCATGAGACAGTCGGCGGTGCTGCGGCAAGGCAAGGACATCATTTGCGGCTTTTCGCCGGGCAGCAGCAGACGCGCCTGGTCGGGCAGGATCGCCGCGCTGCCGGTCCCGCCGGCCTCGCGCGTCAGCAGGATGTCGCCGTCGGCGCGCGTCAAAGCCACCGACGTGAGTCGACAGCCGGTGTCGTTCCAAGAGATGCCGACGGGCGCGCGCAGCTCGTAGCGCAGCCAGGCCGCCATCAGCAGCGTGGACAGGTCGTCCTTCTGGCCGGAGACACGGCAGCGCAGCACCGGCAGATGCGGCGGCTGGTCGAGGATGGACGCCAGCTCGCCGCGCCACAGCGTCAGGCGGGTCCAGGCGAGATCGACGTCGTTCGCGTCGGCGTGGCGGCGCAGGGCGTCGAACGCGCGCAGCGGCTCCGCCGACCGGCCGGCGTCGGTGATGCGCGAGGAAGCCATGGCGCCGATCGCGTCCCGCGACGGGTCCTGTGGCGGCGTGCCCGGCCACCAGGCGACAGCCGGAATGTCGGAGACCATCAGAGGGATGGCCAGCGTGTCCAGATGCTTCGTCAGCTCGCCGGAGGGGCGCAGCACGATGACCTCGCCCGCCCCGCCGTCCGCGCCGAAGCGGATCTGCGCGTCAAGACCCGCCCGCTCGTCGTCCGGATCGCGCGGCACAAGGGCGATAACGCGGCACGGATGCTCGCGGCTCGCTTCGTTGGCGGCCCGCAGCGCCGCTTCCAGCTCGTCTTCCGAACAGGAAATGAGCAGCGTGAGAACGCGATCCGTGGCCGCTTCCCCGCGCTCCTCGCGCATCTTGCTGAGCTTGCCGGCGATGGCGCGCGTGGTCGCGTCGTTGAGAGTGATAATCATGGCAGCCTCCAAGCTCGTCCGTCGGCGTGCATGAGAGCGTCCGCGCCGGCAGGACCCCACGCGCCCGAACGATATTGCTCCGGCGCGCCCTGCGTGCCCCAGAACTCCTCGATGGGATCCAGAATGCGCCAGGACAGATCGACCTCCTGCGTGGTCGGGAAAAGCGGCGCGTCTCCCAGCAGAACGTCGAGGATGAGACGCTCGTAGGCCTCCGGCGACGCCCCGGTGAAAGACCGGCCGTAGTCGAAGTCCATGTTGACGTCGCGGACCTCCATGCGCGACCCCGGCACCTTGGATCCGAAACGCAGGGTGATGCCCTCATCCGGCTGGATACGGAAGACGATGGCGTTCTGGCCCATCTCGCGTGTGGCCGTCGATTCGAACGGCAAATGCGGCGCCTTTCTGAAAACGACGGCGATCTCCGTTACGCGCTTGCCCAGCCTCTTGCCGGTACGCAGGTAGAAAGGGACGCCCGCCCAGCGGCGCGTGTCGATATCAAGACGGACAGCAGCGTACGTCTCCGTGGTCGAGGCAGGATCGACGCCCTGCTCCTGCAAGTAGCCGCACACCTTTTCCTCGCCCTGCCAGCCGGCGGCGTACTGGCCGCGAGCCGTGTGGACGGCCAGGTCCTCAGGGAGCCTGACAGCCGAAAGCACCTTCGCCTTCTCCATCGCCAGATCGTGCGACGAGAAGGAAACCGGCTCCTCCATGGCCGTCAAGGCCAGCAGCTGCAGCAGGTGGTTCTGGATGACGTCGCGCGCGGCGCCGATGCCGTCGTAATAACCGGCGCGCGAACCGATCCCGATGTCCTCGGCCATGGTGATCTGCACATGATCCACGTAGTTGGCGTTCCAGATCGGCTCGAAAAGCATATTGGCGAAACGCATGGCCAACAGGTTCTGCACGGTCTCCTTGCCCAGGTAGTGGTCGATGCGGAAAATCGAATCCGACTCGAACACCGAGGAAATGGTCTCATCCAGCCGGCGGGCGCTCGCCAGGTCATGGCCGAAAGGCTTTTCGATGATGACGCGCCTCCAGGCGTCTCCGGCCGATTCCGACAGGCCCGAGGCGGCTAGCTGGCGGGCGACGACGGGGAACGCGCTTGGCGGCACTGACATGTAGAAGGCGTGGTTGCCGTGGGTGTTGCGGTCGGCGTCCACCTGGAGGACGATCTCGCCCAGATGCGCGAAGGCGGCTGGGTCGTCGAAAGTGCCGCGGGCGAAGCGGATGCCTTCGGTCAGCTGGTTCCAGGTCGATTCGCGGAAGACGGTGCGGCAGCGGGTTCGCACGTGCTCCTTGACCCAGTCGCGGAACTGGTCGTCGGACCAGCTGCGCCGGCCGAAGCCGATGAGCCCGAAGCTGGTCGGCAGCAGGCCGCGGTTGGCGAGGTCGTAGATGGCCGGCAGCAGCTTCTTGCGGGCGAGGTCGCCGGTGACGCCGAAGATGACGAGCGTGCATGGGCCGGCGATGCGCGGTATCCGCAGGTCGCGCGGGTCGCGCAGGGGGTTGGACCAGCCGTCCGCGGCCTGCCCGGCGGAAGCCGGTCCGCCGGTTTCCGGTTCAAGAGTGCTCATGGAAAGTCCTTCGTTCTAGGTGTTTTTCAGATTACCTTTTCGGTCTGTGAGAGCGGGAGCGTGTTTCCGGGCTTCGCTGATGGCGTGAGCGGGAGGAAGAGCGCGAGCGGGGACAGATCCGGAGAAGAAGACCGGCGTGGCAAGAGGGGCGGCGGAGCGTTTTTAGAATGGAGGCATGGCAACGAGAAGCGATGAGGCCGGGAACGCGGCGTCCAATGACGGCGCGGTGTTTTACGTGAAACAATCCGGCGTTGGCGCAGGTCCGGGGACAAACGCCAGCGCCGGCGCGGATGCTGGAGCGGCCACAAGCCTGATCGGGGCCGACGAACCCTGCCCGTTCCTGACGGACGAGCTGTTGGGTTCAACGGACCCAGCCAGCGCCGTTCCGGCCGTCTTCGATTGCGTCCCTGACTTTGACGGCGCGCCCGTCACGTGGGACCGCATCCGCGAACTGCACCGCTCCTGCGCGCCGAACCCGGCCGCGTTCGGCCTGCTCTGGACGCACTGCCGCATCGTGGCCCTGCTGGCGCGGGATTTCGCGCGACGGTACGCGTTCCGTGCCAAGCGCCAGGGCCTGTCCGGGCCTAACGAGCAGCTCGTTGTCGTCGGCGGCCTGCTGCACGACATCGGCGTCTATCGCGTGTTCGCCGCCGACGGCACCACCTTCGACCACGACCGCTATCTGTTCCATGGGCTGGAAGGCTGGCTGATCCTGCACGAGAACGGTTTCGGCGAACGGATCGCCGGCTTCGCCCGCGATCACACGGGCGTGGGCATGACGCGCCGGGACGTGCTCGACGAAGGCCTGCGCCTGCCGGCAGACGATTATTCGCCGCGCACTCTCGAGGAAGAGCTGGTGATGTACGCCGACAAGTTCCACACCAAGTCGACCCCGCCGACCTTCGTCAGCCCGGCGGCGGCGCGCCGATCGGCGCGCCGCTTCGGCGAGGCCAAAGCCCGGCGGCTTGACCGCTTCGCGGAGAAGTTCGGCGAACCGGATCTGGAAGAGCTCGCGGCCGCCTGCGGCATGGAAATCCGTCGCTGAAGCTCGTTCGCTCAGCCCTGCGCAGTCGCCTCGCCGGTCTTCTTGTCGATGATGGCGGTGAGCGCCCAGAAGATGGAGCAGGAGTCGATGGCTTCCTGCAGCAGCGCGCCCACGACGACCGGGATGAGGTTGAACGCGGCCATGGCCATGAGGATGACGGCCAGACCGATGCCGAGCGTGCACGCCTGGAACATGGTGCTCTTCGTTTGGCGCGCGACGGCGATGGCCATCGGCACCATGGAGATGTCGTCGTTCATGATGACGGCCTGCGCCGATTCGGAGGCGGCGGTGCTGGAGCCGTCCGTCATGGCCACGCCGATATCGGCGGAGGCAAGGGTCGGGGCGTCGTTGACGCCGTCGCCGACCATCATGGTGGTGCTCTGCGGCTGGCGGCGCCCGCCCAAGGCATCGATGATGCGCTGGGACGCCGTCGGCGCCCTGCCGGCGGTCTCCTTCTTGCTTTCGGCGACGGCTTCCACCTTCTGTTCCGGCAGCAGCGCGGCGCGCACGTCGTCGATGCCGACCTCGCTGGCGATAGCCTGCGCCGAAGCCAGTGTGTCGCCGGTCACCATGGACAGGCGTTCGACGCCAAGGCGCTTGAGCCAGGCGATGGTGCCGGCGGCGTTCTCGCGGGCGAAATCCTTGAGCACGATGCGCGCGGCGAGCGCGCCGTCGACGGCCATGTAGGTGGCCATCTCGTTGGCGGCGAGCGCGGTCGGGAAGAGGCCGGGCGACTTGGCAGCCAAGGCCTGCGCCTGCCGGGGGTCGCTCGCGAAGCGGGCCAGGTAGCCTAGGCGGCCGATGGCCACGTCATGTCCGTCGACGGTGCCGTGGATGCCTTGGCCGGCGTCTTCCTGCGGCTGGTCGGCGGTCAGGGTCGTCACGCCGGTGTCATGCGCGAGCTTGCGGGAGGCGCGCACGATGCCCTTGGCCAGGATGTGGACGGAGTAGGACTCGATTGGGCCGGCCAGGCGCAGCACGTCGTCGCCGGTCAGGCCGTTCGCGGTGGCCGCGAGGTCGATGCGCTCGACGGCCGGGCGCTTGTATGTCAGCGTGCCGGTCTTGTCGAAGAAGATGTGGGTGACGTTGCCGAGGTTCTCGATGACATCCTGCGTCTTGACGATGATGCCGTGCTTGGCTAGGCGCCCGGTTCCGCCCATGTACGCCACCGGGGCAGCGATGAGCAGCGGGCACGGCGTGGCCAGGACGAGCACCTGCGCGAAGCGCATCGGGTCTTTGGAGACGATCCAGGCGACGAGGGCGATGGCGAGCGAGACGACGGTGAACGGCACGGCGAGGATGTCTGCGGCTCGCACCACGGTGGCGCGGGACTCCTCGGCGCTGCGCACGAGGTGGAGGATCTTCTGGTATTGGGAGTCGTTGGCGAGGGCGGTGGCGCGCATGGTCAGCGCGGCGGAGCCGTTGATGGCGCCGGAGGCGAGCGCGGTGCCCGCGTACACGTCGACGGGGACGGGTTCGCCGTTGATCATGGACAGGTCGATGGTGGCCTGGTCGCTGAGCAGCACGCCGTCGATCGGGATGGTTTCTCCGGGCTTGACGACGAGACGGTCGCCGATCTTCACCTGGCCGACGGGCACGGTGCTCCACGCGGCGCCGGAGGCGAGCGCGGTGCCCGCGTCGTCGTTCAGCACGTGGGCGATGTCCGGGGCGGCGTCCACGAGCGCGGTGAGGTTCTGCTTAGCGCGGTTCTGCGCGAAGGTCTCGATGGCGTCGCCGGTGAAGACCATGAGATCGATGATCCACAGCGCCCAGAAGGCCTGGACGCCGGCCGTAGCCACGATGGCGACGACGGCGAGGATGTCGGCTCCGGCGTGTCCGTGGCGGAAGTCGTTGACGATGCTGATGATTTCGTCGACCAGCGTGTACAGCGACAGGGCGAGGAAGATCCAGACGGCGACGAGGCGCGCGTGCGGCCAGAGGATTCCGCAGAGAATGCCCACGGCGGCCGACACGACGAGCATCGGGGATCCGCTGAAGAAGCGGAGCGTCGCGGCCCAGGCCGACGGTTCCGCGGCGTTTTTCGACGATTGCTGGGTAGAAGAAATACGTTGAGACATGACGACGTACCTTTCTGGCTATCCGGCACGGCGGATGGGGTTTCAGGGACCGCCAACGGAGACTCCGCGGCGCTGCTACCACGGTCTCCGCGAGCGTTTCGAGTCCGATGACGCAGTCCGCTGGACTGCGCTTCCCGACAATTGGATGGTAAGTAGAGATATGAAAAGGACTGGCTGGCAACGGCGCTGGCAAGACGCGCCGTGACTTTCTCGCTGCGCGCCTCTCAGAGCCCGCCGTTTGGATCCGTTGCCTCATGCAAGCGATCCGTTGCCAACAGTCGAAGCGTCACTGTACACCTTTTACATGAATTGTGTTCATTGCGTGTCGCCGAACCACTGCCGGTAGAGCCGCGCGAAGTTGAGGTTTCCCCAGCTCGAGCAGGAGTCGCCGATGTTTTTCAGTGCGGCTTCGTCGGGTTGGTAGGGCGTGTACGTGTAGAGCAGCGCGGTCGCCGTGTTCTGGATGTAGACGTCCTTGGCGCCGCAGGCCTCCGAAGGGTTGTAGCGCACCGAATCGACGCTGTTCGCCTGGTACGGGTAGCGGGAGGGATGGTGTTCGTAGTACTGGAACCGCTCTGCCGCGCCGAAAACCTGGTTGAAGAAGCCGGAGTACCGCGTGTCGCAGGCCGCGTTGTCGGGGCAGGACAGGCCCATCGCCATCGGGTAGGCCGCTTCCTCCGGTTGCGTTGCCGTGACGAGCCCTTGCTCCTTCTGCAGCATGACGAGAAAGACCTGCGGATTGATGCCGCAGGCTTCCGCCGCCGCGGCGACAATCTGCGCGGCCGTCTGTTTTCCACGTGAAACATAGCGCGCGCAGCCTTCGCTTGCTGGCCAGTCGTGGGTGTCGAAGGTCTCGGAGCGCAGGCAGGCCTGCTGCGTGCAGGCCGCGCCCTTCTCGTTGAGGAAACTCTGGATCTGCGGCTCCGTCATCGTTGTCGAATCGAAGAACTTCGCGTCGGTGATGATCCGGCCCGGGTTGAAGCCGTATTCCTGGTACGTCGCTTGCTGTTCGGCGATGAGGCGGTGGATTGTCACCTCGTAGGAGACGAGCCAGCTCAACCCGACGATCGCAGCGATCACGGCCGCCGCAGCGGCGACGCGCTTGGCGGTCTTAGCGGTCGAAAGCCCGGAAACCCACCGGTGGAACCGCGAGGGCGTCTTGTCTGCGACGGGCGCGCCGAAGCCGCCGTCCCTGGATCCGCTGCCTTGGGAACCGGATCCGTCCGGCACGCCGCAGGCGTTCTTGTCCCCGTCCGCGTCATCCTCTTCGCCGCTCTCCGTGTCGCCGTCGGCCTGCGCCGAGGCGTCCCCGGCGTTTTCGATGTCGCTGCCGAGGCTGGCGAGAGCGCCAGCGAGGATGTCCGGTTCCTGATCATCGTCGAATTCGTGTTCCATTGTTTCTAGTATTTCAAAAGGACGGTATGACGGCGATTTCAGGAGGTGGGGATGCTGGCGAGCAAGCCGCGGCACGCCACGGATTTCGAACGCGGGACGCGCAGCTACACTATGTCCCAGATCCGCGGCAAGGACACCGGCCCCGAGCGGATTGTCCGCAGCTACCTCTTCTCCCGCGGTCTGCGCTTCCGCAAGAACGACAAGCGGTATCCCGGGCACCCGGACGTGGTGCTGCCCAAGTACCGCGCCATCATCTTCGTCAACGGCTGTTTTTGGCATCTGCACGAAGGCTGCCCCCAAGCGCGTCTGCCCCAATCGAACGTGGACTATTGGACGGCGAAGCTGACGCGCAACAAGAAGCGCGACACGCAGCAGCAGGAGCAATTGCGCGCGCAGGGATGGACGGTGCTCGTCGTCTGGGCGTGCGAGTTGGCTCCCGCCCGCCGGCAGGAGACGCTGGAGGGACTGTACGAGCGGATTGTGCGCGCCGAATCGAAGAAAAACTAGATCCGGCCGGCCTTTCCGCGGTCAGTCGTCGTCGCTGCTGTCCATGTCATCGAAACCGGAGGAGAGGTACTCCTTCCTGACGCTGTCAAACGTGTCGGCGCAGTCGAGGAGCCAGGCACGGTAGTCGAGCGCACGGCCGGCCAGGCGTCGCATCTCCGTGACGCGCGCGTGCGAAGCGCCGAAGCCCAACGGTTCGAAGAACCCGCGGACCTTGTCGAGATCGTCGTTGTCGTCGTACACGTCGACGTGGAAGAGGAACGGGGCGACCGGGCATTCACTTTCAAAGACGGTGGTGTAAGGCGAACCGTTCTCGTCGGAACGGCGCTGCGGCTTCCAGCCGGGCGTGTGGTGCAGGCGCAGGGGCGGACGGAAGATGTTTTGCATGGATGGATGGTTGCGCTTGCCCTCGTGCGATTGCAGCCGTCTCATGGCCTGCGCCTGGGCGTCGAGCCACTCGGGGAAGTCCTGCATGACGTCGCCGAGGATACTCAGCTGCGAAGGCGTGTCCACACGCACGCGCGGCACGTTGTTCCGCAGAGTGCCCACGAGCGTGCCATCCGTGGTTTTGCGGCGGCAGGTGAAACTGAGGCCGGTGTGCTTGTAGACAGCCTCGTAGTCGAATTCCGGAACGCCTTCGCCAGCGTCAGACAAGTCGTCAGTCAGCATCGTCGATGTCATCTCCCTCGGATTCCTTCGTCGATCGGTGAACTTCCTGCTTACTTTCCATGCTGAGCATGGACCCGGACACGTAAGCCTGCAGCTTGAGCCAGCGCGGGAAAGTCGCCATGGAATCCGCGAACTTATCGACGTCCTTGAGCCCGTCGAAGGAGATGCGACGCATGGTCAGTTTCGGATGGAGCTCGCCCTGCTCGTCCCTGGCACAGGAATAGATGATGCCGGTGCGGTGGTATTCGTGTTCGTAGAACAGAATCCTGGGTCCATTGACTTTTTTTCTCATTTCTTTCCTTATAATGTGCGCCGCCAACGACACGAAACCGGCGCGCGAACCGGACTTTCATTCTCTCATGATCTCCTCGGAACGGAAACTGAGATTTATGTGTTCCGGCCACGTCGGCGCAGGTCGGATGACGTCGCGCGCGGCGCCGCTGCCGTCGTTTCCGAGCGGATGGAGGCCAGACGCGCCTGCGCGTTTCGCCCACCGCGTGGACGGCTCCGTCAGTTGCGTGTTCATGCGCGGAAGCTGCCAAAATAAGGGGTGACGGTTTCATGGAAAGGAGCTGACATGGGAGTCTATGGGTATTCGGTGCCGGACGCCGACGGGCATGACGTGCCGTTGGAATTGTTCAAAGGGAAGGTACTGCTCATTGTCAACACGGCCACCGGCTGCGGGTTCACGCCGCAGTACGAGCAGCTGGAAGCGCTGTACGAGAAGGACCACGCCAAGGGCCTGGAGATTCTGGACATCCCATGCAACCAGTTTGCCGGACAGGCGCCGGGTTCCGATGCTGACATCCATGCGTTCTGCACGCTGCACTACCACACGACCTTCCCGCAGATGCACAAGTCCGACGTCAACGGTCCGGACGAGCTGCCGCTGTACGCGTATCTCAAGTCCTGCAAAGGCTTCGAGGGTTTCGGGGAAGGCCCGGACGCCGATGAGATGAACGCGCTGTTGCCGACCATCGACCCGAACTGGAAGACCGATTCGGACATCAAATGGAATTTCACCAAGTTCGTCGTCGGGCGCGACGGCGAGGTGCTGCGCCGCTTCGAGCCGACCGTCGGTGTGAAACCGGTAGAGGAGTACATCGAGTCGATCCTTTGAAGCAGCGATTGCGTGCTGCGGACTGGACCGGCCAAGAGGATGCCGGCCCTTGCGCCGGGCTCCGGCCTGACGCGACGCGGCAGCGGTAGACAAAACGGGAGGGGAGGTTTTCTTTCCGAACGACATCGTTCGGAAAGAAAACCTCCCCTCCCCGGCGTTGATCAATCGGCGCGCGGTCAGCTGGCTTGGCCTGCCAGATCAGCGCATGTTCACGTCAATCGTTTCCGGATGCCTCGTTGAGAGACCATATCTCCGCGTTCTCCTGGACGAGCTGCGGAATGTCCGTCAGCTTGGCGTCAGGGGCGAACGGATGGCGGATCGGCATGCCCATCGGGGCCTGGTCGTAGCTGAGCACGTCGACGGGGAC
>JAFRAT010000019.1 GCA_017405305.1 Aeriscardovia sp.
GCGCGGCGGCCAGCTGCGCCGGCGTGAGCGCGCCGGTTTTGTTCGGCGTCTGGCCCGGGGCGATCGGCCTTTGGGCCTTGCCGCTCGGCGCGATGGCGCGCGGCTGAGCGGCGCTGGCGGTCGTGCGGCCGCGGGTCGGCGCGCGGCGGACTGGATGGTCGGTGTCGAACGCGGAGAAGAGGTTGGAGTCTTCCGGGTCCAGCTCTTCGACGGCGTTGCCTCCACGCAGCAGCTGGTTGGAGTCCCATTGGGGCATGCCGCGGCGCTTGCCAGGCGCGTCGGCTTCGTGGCCGGCGCCCACCGGCTTGACCATGGCGGAGGAGATGAGGGAGTCCGGGATATCGGCGATGTCGCGCGCGGCGGCCGGGGCGAACAGGGCTATGGCGATGGAGGCTTCGCCCGGGGCGCTCGGCAGGCTGTACTCGCTGCGTGGCAGTTTCGACAGGTCGACGCGCTCGCCCAGGAGCATCTCCAGCTCCAGCAGGGTGAGGATCGGCAGCGGTTTGTCGGATTCGAATTCGGAGCGCACGGGGATGTTCAGCGCGCGCCGGCAGATGTTGAGGAACTCCTCCGGCAGGTTCTTGCCCTTGTCCTGCAGCAGGCGCGCTGCGGCGGACACGTCGCTGGCGGGGTCGAACTCGGAGCCGGTGGCCATCTCGTAGAGCATGCCGGCAATCTGCTTGATGGCCAGCGCCTCGCGGTTGACGACGGTGAAGTCCTCCGGGCGGATCTTCGTGGTCAGCAGCGGGGAGACGGATGTGTCGGCGATGGTGACGCCCTCGGGGGTCAGGCGCACGACGCGCGAATCGAGGGCGTCGGACGAAAGGGACTGGTCGCGCAGGCTGCGCACGGCGTCGATGATCTGGAAGCAGATGCCGCGCAGGGCTTTGGGACTCAGCGGCTTACCGGCGCGCGAGGCGAGGAATTCGTGGAGCGAGACGCCCGGATCGGTGTCGGTGACGATGACGGACACATCGCCGGTCTTCTGCAAGTGCAGCACGCGCGTGACATGAGGGTCGCGGGAGAGCACGAGGGAAGAAGCCAGCGCGTCGACTTCCGCGAGCTTCGCCCTGTTCGAGATGATGAACAGCTGGCAGTCGCGCATGAGGGTATGATCGTTGGCCAGCCAGGCGCTCAGGCCTGGTTCGGAGCGGTACTGGGTGATGAGCGTATAGCGGTTGTCGATGGTGTCGCCGATGGCAGGAATCATTGGTCCCCCGTTTGGTTGTGCTGGAGTCTGGATGCGTTCGCCGAACTGACGACGCGGCGGCGTCGGCCGGAAGGCTCCGGAAGACAAGGCTCCGGAGCGAGGGGATCCTGGCTGGGCGGGGCGGTGCTCTGGCTGGCCCGCGCGCTGCGGGGCAGAGCCGGATCGGAAGCCGGATCGAAAGGAAGAGGAAGCGGTGTTCGGACCGCGAAAGGAGGCGGCTCCAGCTGTCTGGGAGGACGTGAACGGAGCGGTCTGGCCATACCGGACCGCTTGCTGGCGGGGCGCGAAGCTCATGAGCGCGAAAGGCTCGTTCGTCAAAGCCTGGGCGTTGGCGTTGCTGGCGTCGGCGCTGCTCGACATGTTCGCCAGGATGGCGTAGGACGCGGCGCCGCGGGCCGTGCGCGGGGCGTGGCGGCCCTGCCACGCGGGACGAGACGATGCGACGCGGCCGATGGACCGCGCGGACCGGTCGGCGGCGGCGTCCATGAGCCCGGACGCGGCGTTCGGACGACGGTGCAGGACCTTGGCGACAAACAGGTTGACGACGGCGTCGATTTCCTCCACGTGCAAGGCATGGAGAGCGCCCCAGTAGAAGAGCGTCATGACGATGCCGGTGACGGCGCAGATGAGCACCGCCTGGATCCAACTCATGCGCCCGCCTTTGGCTGCCGCGCTCGCGTGCAGC
>JAFRAT010000004.1 GCA_017405305.1 Aeriscardovia sp.
TGACAGTCGCGCGATCCCTCGCGCGAACCGCACAGAAGAACCGCCTCGCATGGAACGAGGCGATCTGGCATTCAAAAAAGGCTATATCAATAGCACGATCAACGCTCTCGAGTTCTCAAACCACCATGCCGGTCCCCGGAGCCCGCCGGCCGCGCCGGCCGCCCCGTGAGCAGCAAGACAAGACTGTAACCCCCATCCCGCCCATCACGCAACCCCTCCCATTAAACACATTGAGAACACTGGAATCCACCGGCGTGTCGCAAAACACAAAAACAACAACCATCGAAGAAGAGAACCGAAAACCGGTCCGACGGACTCACTTCCCCGATAGAACGCGGAACTGGGACATGAATAGACGCCAGTACGCGCCGTGCTTGGCCAGCAGCTCCTTGTGCGTGCCCTGCTCGACGATGCGGCCGTGGTCGATGTAGTAGATGCGGTCGCAGTCGCTGATGGTCGACAGGCGGTGGGCGATGACGAAGCTGGTGCGGCCGCGCACCAGGCGGCGGATTCCGTTCTGTAGTTCCAGCTCCGTGCGGGTGTCGATGTCGGACGTGGCCTCGTCCAAGACCAGCAGGCGCGGATCGGCCAGCATGACGCGGGCGAAAGCGATAAGCTGGCGCTGCCCGGCCGACAGCGTGGAACCCTTCTCTTCCACCATGGTGTCGTAGCCTTGCGGCAGGCGGCGGATGAAACCGTCGGCGTCGACGGCCTTCGCGGCGGCCACGATCTCCTCGTCGGTGGCATCGAGGCGGCCATACCGGATGTTGTCCTTGACCGTTCCGCTGAAAAGGAAGGTGTCCTGGAGCATGACGCCCATCTGCGAACGCAACGATTGGACGGTGACGGAACGGACGTCATGGCCGTCGACGCGCACAGAGCCGGAAACGACGTCGTAGAAGCGCGACAGCAGGCTCACAATGGTCGACTTGCCGGCGCCGGTCGGGCCGACCAGGGCGACGGATTGCCCCTGCTTGACGTGGAGGTCGATGTCCTGGAGAATCGTCGGGCCTTCCGCGTCGTAACGGAAAACGACGTGGTCGAAGTCGACGTCGCCGCGGATGCGGCCCAGCGGGACGGCGTTGGGCGCGTCGGCGATGGCCGGCGGGATGTCGAGCGTCTCGAAGATGCGCTCCAGGTACGCGGAGCAGGTGACCAGCTGGTTGTAGAAGTTGCCGATGTCGACGATTGGATCCCAGAAGTTGTTGAGGTAGGCGATGAACGCGATGAGCGTGCCGGTGCTGATGTACAGGCCGGTGCAGTGCGAAACGCCGATATAGTAGACCCAGGCCATTGCGGCTGTGGAGACGAGTTCGACGACCGGCCAGATGGCGAACTCGTAGTACTGGGCGATCATCCATGAGCTGCGGACGGCGTCCTGCTGAGTTTGGAAAACGCGGTACTGCGAGCGCTCGCGGGCGAAGCCTTGCGTGGTTCGCACGCCGGTGATGGACTCGTGGATGAAGGCGTTGAGGTTCGATTGTTTGGCGGAGACGGCGCGGTATGCGGCGTGCTGGAAACGCTGGATGATCAGCACCGCGCCGGCCATCACCGGGAACAGCGCCAGGGACCAGAGCGCCAGCCGCCAGTTGACGAGGAACATGGCTCCGAGCGTCACTGTGAAGGAGAACACGTCGCTGATGATGTTGATGAGGCCGGAGCTGAGGGTGTTCGACAGCGTGTTGACGTAGTTGACGATGCGGATGAGGATCTTGCCGTGCGGGTGTGAGTCGAAGTAGGAGAATGGCAGCGACTGTACGTGTGTGAAGAGGTCGCGGCGCATGTCTTTGAGCATCAGTTGGCCTGCGCGGGTGATGCCGATGGTGCGGTAGCGCAGGCATAGCTCGTAGATGGCGATGCCGGCGGCGAAGCCCGCGCCCAGCCAGACCAGGCCTGTTGTCAGGCGATGGGGGATGATCTGGTCGATGACCACTTTGTTCATGTATGGGATGACCGCTTGGATCAGGGTCATCGTCAGGACGACGGCGAGCACGCGCGCGAGGAGGCGCGTGTAGGGGCGCAGGTAGGACCAGATGCGCGCGAAATCATGGATGTTGATGCTGCGCGTCAGCTCTTCGTCCTGTTTGAACGTGTTGCGGGAGGCCATCAGCGCTTCCCTTCTCCGGATGGAGGGGCGGGTTCGGCATCCAATCCATTGGCGGCTCGGCCTAGCTCGACGCCGAGCTGTTGGCGGTAGGTCCGCCAGTATTCCCCGTGCAGTGCGAGCAGCTGCTCGTGGGTGCCCTGCTCTATGATGCGGCCGTGGTCGAGCACGAAGATGACGTCGGCGCCGCGCACCGAGGAGATGCGGTAGGCGATGGTGAAAATGGTCATTCCGCTGCCCAGGCCAGCCAGGTTTTTCTGGATGCGCGCCTCCGTCTCCATGTCCACCGCGGACGTCGCGTCGTCCAGCAGGAGGACGGCCGGATGGTTCGCGAGCGCTCTGGCCAGGCTGATGCGTTGCTTCTGTCCGCCCGATAGGCCGACGCCGCGCTCGCCGACGATGGTGTCGTATCCGTCGGGCATTTCCGAGATGAAGCCGTCGGCGTCGGCGATGAGTGCCATCGCGCGCAGGTCGTCGCGGTCCGCGGGTTTGTTCCCGCGGCTGGCGCCGAAGGCTATGTTGTCGGCGATGGTGTCGGAGAAGAGGAAGGTGTCCTGGAAAGCGAGCGTGACGCCGGTGCGCAGCGCGGTCAGGTCCCAGTCGTGTGTGTCGACGCCGTCGACGTACACGTGTCCGGCGGTCGGGTCGTAGAAACGCGCGATCAGGGCCACGAGCGTGGATTTGCCGGAACCGGTTCCGCCGAGGATGCCCACGCGTTCGCCGGGGCGGATGTGGAAGCTGACGTCGTCGAGGACGGGGACGTTGGGGGTTTCCGGGTAGGCGAAGGAGACGTGGTCGAAGCGGATGTCGCCGCGCACGGGGCCGGAAGCGGGGGGTTTGCCTGTCGAGGCCGCGCGCGGGCTGCGGATGGAGGGCTCGCTGTCGAGCAGACGCCGGATTTTGATGCATGAAGCGTTGAACCGTTCGACGTCGTTGAGCAGCCAGCCGAACATGCGCGTGGGCATGCGGATCATCCATAGGAAGCTTTGGAAGGTGACGAGCCCGCCGAGGCTCAGGTATCCTTTGATGGCGAGCCAACCGCCGAAGACGAGGGTGATGGCCGTGAGGGAGTAGGACAGGCCGTCGAGCCAGGGCATGTAGGCGGCGTTGTTGTAGGCCAGTTCCATGTTGCGTTCGTAGTAGTCCTCGTTGTGCCGGTCGAACTTGTCGGTCTCGTGCTTTTCGCGTGCGAAGGCTTTGACGACTCGGTTGGCCTCGATGTTCTCCTCTGTCATCGAGTTGAGGCGCGCCAGCGAGTTGCGGATGCCGAAGTAGATGCTGTGCGCGTTCTTGGCCAGCGAGCGGCCGATGACCGCCAGGAACGGGGTGACGCAGGCCAGTGCGAGGGCGAGCCTCCAGTCCACGGAGAAGAGCGCGATGATGGCGGCGGCGAACGTGACGGCGCAGTTGAGCAGGTTGTAGCTGACCCAGGCCAGGAAGAAGCGGATGCCGCTGGTGTCGGCGGTGAGGCAGTCCATGAGGTCGCCGGTGGCGGCGTGGTCGAAGAAGACGAAGTCGAGGAGGTGGAGTTTCTCGTATTCGTCGGAGACGAGGCGGTAGATGGCGTTCTGTCCGAATCGCTGCATGATGATCTGGTAGCTGTAGCGGGTGGCGACGTTGCCGAGAGTGGCGCCCATCATGGCGAGCAGGTACGGGATCAGTTCGGCGTGCAGCCCGCGTGTGATGACCTGGTTGACGATGAGTCCGGCCATGATCGGCGGGATGAGCGTGAAGGCCTTGTTGCACGCGAAAAGGGACAGGGACAGCCAGACGCGGCCGGCGTCCGGCCTGCAATACCTCCAGATCCATGCCGCGTTGCTCTTCTTGTGGAGTTCCGCCGTCGGTTCAACGTACATCTGCGTCGCATCGCCTTTGTCGAGTCCGCACAGCCTCGTGCATGTCTTCATTGCATCACAAACCGCGGAGAAGCGCTAATCGCCGGGGGTGGGACCATTGCGGCGACGGCAAGGAGAACTTCTGGGTTCTTTTCCATGCTTCTTCGAAGTCCTCCGGGATCCGCGCGCTGTTCTCAGCGGATACCCGATGGGGCCGGGTCCCGCGCGCTCGTCTTCCTCGTCCTCTTCGCGGAGACGGGCGCGGTGTTCCCGCCGCTCCTGCCAAGCGGCTCGCTGCCGCGGCCGGAGCGCCCGCCGCGCCGATCCTCGTCGGCTCCCTGGCGTCCGCGGCCGGCCCAGCCGAGACCGGCACCGCGAAAGCGCGGGCGAAGGCGGCGGAACACGGCCGCCGCGACAGCCAGAATTGCGCAGAGCGGCAAAAACCGTTAGACTGTGGTCTCGTTGCGAGGTTTGGGGCTATAGCGCAGTTGGTAGCGCGCTTCCTTCGCATGGAAGAGGTCGGGGGTTCGACTCCCCCTAGCTCCACGCGCGCGTGGCGGAATGGTAGACGCGCTAGCTTCAGGTGCTAGTGGCCGCAAGGCCGTGGGGGTTCAACTCCCCCCGCGCGCACAGGGCGGAAGGCCGGGACCGAAAGGCCCCGGCCTTCCTTTTTCTGTCCCGCCGCCCCGTTTTTGCCTCTGAGCCGATCCGGCGGGGCCAGGCTGCTGTCTCAGCGCCGCGCAAGGCCGTTCTTTCGGACTCCGCCCTTTCCTCTCTCCTTTTTCGTCGGCATAATGTCACCAGGAAGGAGATTTAGCCATGAAGCCAAACACCACTCTGAGGCCCGCCGTCAACGCCACCGACGAGCGGATCGCGCTCGAATCCCTCGACCGGATCCGCAGCTTCGTCGCCGCATGGGACCAGGGCGCCATCGTCGTCTCGCCGGACTACGACCAGCCCGATCCGGTCGAGCACCACTACTCGCCCATATTCTTCCTGCGCCTGCTGCACATGATGACCTGCTACGGCCTGACCATGCCCGTCATGGAACGGCATCGCACGGCCGAGGGCTACCTGCGCACGCCGGAGCAGCACCTGCTGGCGCAGACGTCGCTGAAGGCGATCCGCGGACTCGTCGAAAACTACGCGGACGGCGCGGTCCACGTGGGCCTCGACATCAGGAAGTCCGACGCGGACCAGAAGCGGTACACGCCACGCATGTATCTCAAGGTGCTGCTGGACGAGGAATGCGAAGGCCTGGGCATGCGCCCGCCAAGCCCGCGCAGCATCGCCGAGTGAGGCTCCGGCAACGGATCAGCCGCCAGGCGGCGCGACGCCCTCACGCCTGCGCCGAGCGCGCCTGGCGGATCTGCCGCAGCTCGCGCAGCCAGTTCGACACCGCTTGGCGCGCGCTGTTCATCTCGCGGCCGCCGGCGAGCGCCAGGACGTCTTTCTCGACGACCGCGCCCGGGGCGGCTTTTTCGATCGATGCCAGGGTGTCTGCCGGGCCGTAGCCGCCGTGCGACAGGAACGGGATGATGGTCTTGCCGGAGAAGTCGTAGCTTTCCAGGAACGAGTAGACCGGCATCGGCAGGTCCATCCACCAGATGGGGTAGCCTAGGAACACGGTGTCGTATTTGTCGAAGTCCTCGATGGTCTCGTCCAGCTCGGGGCGTTCGTTGGCCTGCTTCTGGCCTTGCGCGATGGCCACTGTCATGGCGTAGCTGGCCGGGTACAGTTTCTTCGCTTTGATGCGGAACAGGTCCGCGCCCGTTTCGTAGGCGATGGCTTGGGCCATGTACTGCACGTTGCCCACGAGATTACGGTCCATGAGGAGGCCGGTGGCTGGTTGGCCGGTGTCGGCGTCGCCCTGGGGGCGGGCCGGATCCGGCTGGGAGAAATACGCGACGAAGATGGAAGACATGGCGTTGTCCTTTCCGATAGGCTTTCCTCGATTCTAAGGGGCGGAAGGCTTTCCGCCGCGCGTGGCGCGCCGTGGCTTATCGTGGAGGCATGTCCATTTGGCTCAACATCCTGCTGATCCTTGTTTTCCAGCTCATCGGAGGGGTTTTCTCCTGCACGGAGATGACTCTCGTTTCGCTGAGGGATTCGCAGATCGAGCAGATGGAGGAGGACGGCGACGCGCGCGGCGCGCGCATCGCCAAGGTGGCTCACAACCCCAACCGGTTTCTTTCGGCCGTGCAGATCGGCACGACGTTCACCGGCTTCCTTTCCGCGTCCTTCGGCGCCGCATCCATCTCGCCGGCGGTGGTGCCCTGTCTGATGCGCTGGGGCGTGGGCCGCGCTTTCGCCTCGGGCTTGACAACCGTGCTGCTGACGCTCGTCATCTCGTATTTCGCCATCGTCATTTCGGAGCTCGTGCCCAAGCGCATCGCCATGCAGCGCACGGAGCAGATCGCCCGCGCGGTGGTGCCGTCCATCGACATGTTCGCCACTGTCTGCACGCCGTTCATCTGGCTCATCAGCACTTTGACGAACCTCATCGTGCGCGTGCTTGGCCTCGACCCCAACGAGACGGGGTCGCAGGTGAGCGACGACGAGCTGCGCGTGCTGGTGTCGACGAACACGCAGCTCGACAACGAGGAGCGGTCCATCCTCGACGACGTGTTCGACGCCTCCGAGACGACCGTGGCCGAAGTCATGCGCCCGCGCGCCGACACCGTTTTCCTGCAGGGGGACGAGTCCCTGGCCGCCGCGTCCGCGGCCGTGCACTCCCAGCCCTATGACCGCTACCCGGTCATCGGCGAGGATTTCGACGACGTGCTCGGCTACGTGCATGTGCGCGACCTGTTCGACGCGGCGGATCGCGAAGGCAAGAGCGTGCGGGACGTCATGCGCCCGGTGCTGTCCATCCCGGGCACCTCGAAGCTGCTGCCGACGCTGAGTCTCATGCTCTCGCGGAACATCCATCTGGCCGTGGTCATCGACGAGTACGGCGGCACGGACGGCATCGTCACTCTCATGGATATGGTCGAGGAGCTCATCGAGGACACGGGCGACGGCGCGGAGGCGGGCGCGAGCGAGGGCAAGACCGCGTTCGTCAACGGCGTGGCAGCGGTCGACGGCGGCATGACCATCGAGGATTTCGCCGACCTGACCGGCATCGAGCTGGAGGACGGCCCGTACGAGACCGTGGCCGGGTACTTCCTGGCGCACACGGGGAAGATGGCGTCCGAGGGCGACGTCTGGCATTCCGACGACGGCTACGACATGGTGGTCACGAAGGTCGACGGGCGGCGCATCCAGACCATCGAGGTGCGCACGGCCGCGGCGAAGACGGCGGAGGAAGCCAAGGCCGCGAAGACGGCGGAGGAGGCGGGCGCGGGCGCGAGACGGGACGTCACAGCACGCGGCGATTGATCTCGCGGCGACGGTCCTTCCAGTCCGGCAGGAAACGCGTCATCAGCGCCTGGAAGCGCGGCCCGTGGCCGGGGACCAGCAGATGCGCCAACTCGTGGACGAGCACGTACTCCAGCAGCCGTTCCGGCATGCCGGCCAGCTCGGCGTTGAGCCGTATGCGGCCCGTGGCCGGGGTGCACGATCCCCAGCGGGACGTCATGGGACGGATGGCGATGCGCGTCGGAGCGCGGCCCACGGCCGCCGTCCAGCGCGGCAACAGGACCGCCAGACGGGTCCGCAGCGTCCGTTCGGCGCGGGCGAGGCGTTCGGGCGTCCACGGCGCGGCGCCCGGAGCGGCGTGGACGTCCGCCGACTCCGCGATCCGGGCGCGCATCCTGGCGATCCATTCCTGGCGCGAACGCACGAAAGCGGCGATGTCCCGGCTGCGCGCGCGGGACGGGGCGCTCACCTCGAGATGGCCGTCCGGCGGTTTGACGCGCAGGTACAGGTTCCGGATCGGTTTGCGCGTCACGCGCACGCTGTCCTCTCTGACCAGCAGAAGGGAAGCGGCGGGACGCCGGGGGTTCGAGGGCGTGTTCATTTTTCCATTGTCCCGCGGCCGCGGCGAAGACGGCGGCGCCGATCCGTTCTTGATGCCGCGCCGTGTTGACGGGATCGGGAACGCGCTGTAGACTTTTCAAGTGCGTGCGTTTGAAACGCAGGTGTTGGGCTCATAGCTCAGTTGGTTAGAGCGCATCCCTGATAAGGATGAGGTCCCAGGTTCAAATCCTGGTGAGCCCACTTCGCATCTTTTCGACGAATCGCGAGGGGCTATAGCGCAGTTGGTAGCGCATCTGCTTTGCAAGCAGAGGGTCGCCGGTTCGAATCCGGCTAGCTCCACCACGTTCCTCCTTTTGGTGCAGCCTGTTTTCTGCGGGCGATGCTGTAAACACCACTACGAACGAGGACGTTTCGCCTTGTGCCGTTCCGCTGCGGGGTTTCCTGTCCCCGCGCCGGGGCGACGGATCGCCGGCTTCCCCGTCCGCCACGTTCCGGGGGTCGGCATGGGCATCATCGACGCTGAGGCGATCGGCTTCTCCTACGACGGAGGGGTTCCTGCGCTCGACGGCGTGTCCCTGACGATCCGCGAAGGCGAATTCCTCGCCATCGTCGGCAACAACGGCAGCGGCAAATCCACGCTTGCCCGCCATTTCAACGCTCTTCTGCCCTGCGACAGCGGCTCTCTGCGCGTCGCCGGCCTGGACGCCGCGGACGGCGCGAACCTGTGGGCCGTGCGCAAGGCCTGCGGCATGGTGTTCCAGAACCCCGACAACCAGTTCGTCTCGTCCGTGGCCGGCGAAGACGTGGCGTTCGGCCTGCAGAACTTCGATTTCCCCGACGGCGAGATCCCCGCGCGCGTCGCCGCCGCTCTTGACCTGGTCCATCTGCCCGGTTTCGAGGAACGCGACCCGCACACGCGGTCCGGCGGGCAGAAGCAGCGGCTGGCCATCGCGGGCGTGCTGGCCGTCGAACCGGACATCGTCGTGTTCGACGAGGCGACGGCGATGCTGGACCCCGAGGGGCGCCAGCAGGTGCTGCAGCTCGTCGGCGAGCTGCACCAGCGCGGCACGACCGTCGTCATGATCACGCATTACATCGAGGAAGCGGTGGGCGCCGACCGCGTGGCGGTCATGGACGCGGGACGGCTGCTCGCCTGCGGCGCACCGCAGGCGGTGCTGACGGACCGCGGCCTGATGGAACAAGCGCGGCTTGAGCCGCCGCTGGCGACGCGGCTGTGCTGGGAACTGGAGGACATGTTTCCCGTGAAACAGCACGCGGGGGACGGCGGCGGAGAGGAGCGGGACGAGGCCGCGGAGCGCGGCGGCGCCATGGAACGCGTTCCACGGGAAACATCCGGAGGCCGCGCGGCGGCGGAAACGGGCGCCGGCCTGCCGGCGGAACGCCTGGCCGCGCCCCTGCCGCTGACGGACGAGGGGTTGGTGGACTGGGTATGTCGGTAGAGTTCGTCGACGTCAGCCTGTCCTACCGATCCGCGGCGGCCGGCCGCGGGCTAAGGCATCGGAGCGCGCCGGACGCGGGAACGGGAGCGCCGGCGACGGCGGCGGGCAACGGGCTGGAGCACGTCAACTTCCGCGCCGACGACGGCGGTTTCCTGGGGATCATGGGCCGCACCGGCAGCGGCAAGTCCACGCTGCTGAGGCTGGCGGCCGGCCTGTTGGCGCCCGACGAGGGACGCGTACTCGTGGACGGCCGGGACATCAACGCGCGCGCAGGCCGCGGCCGGCGGTGGCTGCGGCGCGAGATGGGCTTCGTGTTCCAGTTCCCCGAGAACCAGCTGTTCGAGACGACCGTGTTCAAGGAAGTCGCGTTCGGCATGCGGCATCTGGGCTTCCCACGCGACGAGATCGGCGCCAACGCTCGGCGGGCCATCGAGCTGATGGGATTCGATTTCGACGCCGTCAAAAACGTGTCGCCGCTGGGCCTCTCCGGCGGGCAGAAGAGGCGCGTGGCCATCGCGGCCGCGCTGGCCTCGAAGCCGAAGACCCTGCTGCTGGACGAGCCGATCGCCGGCCTCGACCCCGCCGGGCGCGAGAAGTTCCTGGAGCTGCTCGGCCGGCTGAACGACGCGGGGACGACCATCCTCATGGTGTCCCACAACTCCGACGCCGTCTGCGACGCCGCGCGCCGGACGCTCGTGCTGGACGGCGGGCGCGTGTGCTGCGACGGGCCGACGGCCGAGGTGTTCGCCGACGAAGGGACCCTGGCCCGGCACGGCATCCGGCCCAGCCAGGCCGGGCGGATCGCGGCGCTGCTGCGGGCGCGCGGCTATGACGTTCCACGTGAAACGGTGACGCGCGGCGCGATTTTCGACGTCCTGAAAGACATCCGCGCCGGCCGGCTCACGCCCGCGGCCGGCGGCGCGGGCAGCAAGGAGGCACGATGAGCAAGCACCATTCCATGCCCACCTTCCATCCCGGCATCTCGTTCTTCCACCGCCTCGACGGGCGCGTCAAGCTGGCGGTGCTCGTGCTCGCCATCGTCGTGGCGCTGCTGGCGCGCGGTCCGCTGACCTACGCCATCGCCATCGCGTCCACCGCCGCGCTGCTGGCCCTGGGACGGCTGCGCGCCGCGGAATCCTTCTCCCCTCTCCTGTGGCTGACGCCCTTCTTCGTCGTCATCTTCCTGATGAACTTCCTTTTCTTCGATTCGCGCAGCCCCTGGGCGCGCTGGTGGATTTTCTCCCCGTCCCTGGGCGGACTCGTCCAAGGCGTTCAGGTCGTGGCGCACGTCGTGCTCGTCATGCTCGCCTCGGCCGTCATCCTCGTGACGACCGCGCCCGTCGAAATGACCTATGCGCTGGAATCGCTCATCTCGCCGTTCGAGCGGCTGGGCCTGCCGGTCGCGCGGATCGCGCTGATCCTGTCGGTGGCCATCCAGTTCATCCCGACTCTCTCGGAGGAGACGGCCACCATCCGGGAAGCCCAGACGGCACGCGGAGCGCAGTTCGAAAGCCCCAACCTCTGGGAGCGGGCGAAGGCCTATCTGCCGCTGATGCTGCCGATCTTCCTCAACGCCTTCCGCCGCGCCGACGAGTTGAGCACGGCGATGGAAGCCCGCGGCTACCGCGCCGACCGGACGCGCCGCATCCGCAAGTCCGCGAAACCGTCCGCCCGCGACTGGACCATACTTGCGGCGGCGGCGGCCGTCTGCGCCCTGCAGATCGCCGTCCGCTGCTGGAGATGACCCAACGGACCGAAACCACCAACCATCAACCAACCGAAAGAGGGAACCATGGCTGCTAGCCGTTCAGGACGACGCATGAGCGTCGTCAAGCAATCCATCGTCACCGCCGTCTGCCTCGCGCTGTGCGTCGTGCTGCCGATGGCGTTCCACGCCATTCCGCGCGGCGGCGAGATCTACGACCCGATGTTCTTCCCGATCATGGTCTGCGGCCTCAGCTGCGACTGGGGATTCGGCCTGCTCTGCGGCATCGCGGGGCCGATCCTCTCGACGCTGTTCACCGGCATGCCGCCGGTCGCCGATCTGCCGACCATGGTCGTCCAGGGCGCGTTCTGCGGCCTGCTCTGCGGCCTCATGATGCTCTGGGTGCACACGCGCCACACTTACGCGGATCTCTACATCGCCATCATCGTGGCCATCGTCGTGGGCAGCGTGGCTGCTGGCGCGGTCAAGGCGCTCATCTTCGCCGCCGGCAAATACTCCATCCGCATGTGGGCCATGGGCTACTTCGTCAAGTGCCTGCCGGGCCTCATCATCCAGCTGGTGCTCGTGCCGTCCATCATCGTGGCGCTCATGAAGGCGCATCTGGTCCCGGAGCGCTACCCGTCCCGCGTGAAGGCGACCTCCGTCGAAGCCGGCGAGTGACGGGACGGGCCATCGGCGCGGGAAACGGCCTACGCTGAGGATGAGAAGTCAGACACGCGAAAGGGAGAATACGCCATGAGCGTTGAGAAGCATTCCTACACCGTTCCGAACCTGCCCGGCGTCCGCCTCGACGGCGGCAACCTGTCCGGCGCCGACGACAAGCGCAAGACCGCCGAGTACTTCGACGCCCGCGCCGTGGACTGGGACAAGCACCAGCATCCGCAGGACGCCGTCATCGAGCGGATCCTCGACGACGCCGAAGTCGGCGGAGGCTCGCGCGTCCTCGATCTGGCGTGCGGCACCGGCATCATGATCCCTTACTACCTGCGCCGCGGCGCGGCCAGCGTAGTCGGCGCTGATCTTAGCGCGGGTATGCTCGACGTGGCGCGCCGCAAGTTCGCCGGGAACGACAATGTCAGCTTCCTGCAGGCCGACGCGGAGACGGACGACCTGGGTTCCGGCTACGACGTCATCATGGTCTACAACGCCTGGCCGCACTTCCCGCACCCGCAGGTGCTCATCGACAAGCTATCCGGCCTGCTGAAGACCGGCGGCGTGCTGTCGGTAGCGCACGGCATGGGCCGCGAGACTCTCAACGGCGTGCACGGCCGCGGGGCCGCGAGCGTCTCCAGCAGGCTCGTCCCGGCGAGCGACCTGGCCGCGATGTTCGACCACGACCTCACCGTCTACAAGGTCGTCGACACCGCGCACATGTACCAGGTCTGCGGCATGAAGGAGTGAGCGCAGCCACCGGGTGACGGACAGCGGCGCCGGACAGCGTCACGGCATGAGGAAGGGGCCGTGGTTCCCTCTCGAGGGGCGTCACGGCCCCTTCCGCCGTCCTCGAGCCGCCGCGGCGCGCGCCGGCCGCTTTCAGCATCCGGTTCCGGCGCCGGACGGGTCTTTTGAGGAGCGTTTGCCGCTCAGGTACTCCACGTCGATGTAGTACACGCGAATATGGTCGACAGCATCGTCCGCGTATCGCTGGCCACCGGCGATGAAGTCTGGCGAATACTTATCTACCAAACGCATGAGCGCGCCGATTTTCGCCTCACGGTCCCCCACCTCATGCACTCGACCGAACGCAATCGCGCTGCGGTACCGGCACGTGTACTCTTCTGGCATAATCTGGTGTCGGCCTACGACGGTGAAGCACGCCTTATTGTTCCGTTTCACTGCGTCGAACCGGGCGCCCGAGACCGCCCCGTGCAGGTAGATGCGGTTCTCCACTGGATCGTACGCGTACGTCATCGGCACCGCATAGGGATATCCGTTGTCACCCTCCACAGCCAGGCAACCGTAGTCGCCCTTAACGAGAATTTCCCTTGCCTCACCATCCGTCAGGACCTGAGCTGTCCTTCTTATCGAACGAAATGAGCTTTCCGCGTCCGATATATTAACCGTATCCCCTGGCTTTGCGTCCATTGATATCATCTCCGCATCCGTCATCGTCGACGCCTCCTTGCGCGGCTCACGGCCGCGCGTCCTTCTGGCGCGCGGCGCTCCCGCGGCCCTATTCTAAGCGCGGGCGGATTCGACATGCGAAGACCGGCACGGGCGCGCCAGCACGCCGTCCGCGCTTTCACTCCGCCCAATCGAAGGCGCGCGCCACCGCCTTCTTCCACCGGCGCAGCGCCTGCCGACGGGAGCCGACATCCATGCACGGCGTCCACCGTTTGTCCTCCTGCCAGTTGGCGGCGAGCTCGTCCGTGGACGACCAGAAGCCAGCCGCCAGACCCGCGGCGTACGCGGCGCCCAGGGCCGTGGTCTCCACCACTTTCGGCCGCACGACGTCGACGCCGGACACGTCCGCCTGAAACTGCATGAGCATATCGTCGCGGGCGGCGCCCCCATCAACGGTCAAACGCGCCAAAGGCGAACGCGAACCGAATCCACGGATGGCGGCGTCCATAATGTCGGCGTCCATGGCGTCAAGCACGTCGTTGACCTGGAACGCGATGGACTCCTCGGCCGCGCGGGCGATGTGCCCCGCCGTCGCGTAGCGGGTCAGGCCGACGATGGCGCCGCGCGCGCTGTCCTGCCAGTACGGGGCGAACAGGCCGGAGAACGCCGGCACGAAGTACACGCCACCGTTGTCCTCGACGCTCGACGCCAGCACGGCGATATCGGAGGAACTCTTGATGATGCCCAGGTTGTCGCGCAGCCATTGCACCACCGATCCGGCGACAGCGACGGAACCCTCGAGCGCATACGCCGGCTTCGCGCCGCCCAACCGGTACGCCACCGTCGTCAGCAGACCGTGCCGGCTGAACACCGGCTCCTCCCCCGTGTTCAGCAGCATGAAACAACCGGTGCCGTACGTGTTCTTAGCCATCCCTGGCCGGAAGCACGCCTGCCCGAAGGCCGCCGCCTGCTGGTCACCCAGGATGCCCGCGACCGGGGTGTCGATGAGCAGGCCGTTCTTGCGTCCATAGCCGTAGATTTCGGATGACGAGCGGATCTCCGGCAGCATCAACATCGGCACGCCGAACGCTTCGCACAGACCCGACCGCCAGGCCAGGGTACGGATGTCCATAAGCATGGTACGCGAGGCGTTCGTGACATCGGTGATATGCACGCCGCCATGGACGCCGCCCGTCAAGTTCCACAACACCCAGGAGTCCATGTTGCCGAAGCAGAGGTCGCCGGCTTCGGCGCGCTCGCGGGCGCCAGGCACGTTGTCGAGGATCCAACGGATCTTCGAGGCGGAGAAATACGGGGACAGGCGCAAGCCGCAAACGTCGCGGAAGCGGTCGGGGCCTCCGGCGGCTTCGAGCTCGTGAATGAACGGGGCCGTGCGCGTGTCCTGCCAGACGATGGCGTTGCACACCGGCTCGCCAGTGTTCCTGTCCCACACGACGGTCGTCTCGCGCTGGTTGGTGATGCCGACGGCCGCAAGCGCATGGCGGTTGATGTCAGCCTGCTGCAGGGCTTCGGCGACAACCGCGCGCACCGCGCCCCATACTTCGACGGGGTCGTGTTCCGCCCATCCCGGATGCGGGAAAATCTGTGTGAACTCGCGTTGTCCGACGCTGATGATGGAACCTGAGTGGTCGAATACAATGGCGCGCGCCGACGTGGTGCCTTCGTCGATCGCCAACACGTATTGTTCCATGCCGCTCAACCTACCTGGTTTTCGTGACGAAGGCCGCGCCAGGCGACGCGTGGGGGTGCCAGCTGTCCTCCACGCGTCGCCTGGCGGGGACGCCGTTCAGGCGTTTTTCTTCTCCTCGTTGAGTCGATGCTCCATCGCCACGACCGAACGCTCGTGGTAGATCAGATACGCTGTCAGGACGAGGCACAAACCAGCGGCGGTGTACAGGACCTTGTCGCAGGCGCTCCATCCGAAACTGCTGACGAGTTCGCCGATCAGCGCGGTGGCGAGCGTCTCGCCGAACACGTACTGGAAGAAGCCCATGAATCCCGTCGACAGCCCGCACGCGTATTTGGGGGCCGCCTCGTTGACCATCAAATCCACCAACGCCAATGGCGCGTAGATTGTTCCGCCGAGAACGAAAAGAACGATCCAAATGATGGTTTTGGACGAACTGGTGAAGTAGATGGCCAGCGCGACGATCATGAGGATGGTGCAGCAGAAGCATACGAGCGCGCGTCGTGATTTCACCGCGTCGGAAATGAAGCCGAGCAGGATGACTGCCGGCACCGCCGCCAGCTCGAAGATTCCGACCAGCCATTTGGCTTGGCCGACGGTGAAGCCTTTGGTTGGCAGGTAGCTCGGAATCCAGCTCAGCACGCCGTAGCGGACGATGTAGAAGCTCATGGACGCCAGCGAAATGGCCCACACGACCTTGTTCTTGAGAATGTCCTGCACGAACACCTGCCACACGGTTTTATCGGTGGTCGCCACGGTTCGGGACTCGCCTTTCGCGTCCAGTTCGACGGTGCGCGAGTATGCGTCGATATTCGGCAGACCGCATGCTTCCGGGCGGTCTGAGTTGATGAGCAGCATCACCGTGGCGATCACGGCGGAGATGACGGATGCCGTCAGGAAGACGGCGACGAGCGAACCGGAGAACCATGCCGTCGCGATTTCGACGCAAGCGACGCAGAAGAACGCGCCGGCGTTGTGCGCGCTCGACCACACCGCGAACACCGTGCCGCGCCGTTTTTTGGAGAACCACAGGTTGATTTCCCGATGGCACGCTGGCGCGCCGATGGCCTGGGTCACGGAGATCAGCAGCATGAGCACGAGAATGACCCAAAAATTGCGGCTGAAAGCCAGTATGGCGTTCAGCAGGGCAGACACGTACAGGCCCAAGGCGAGGAAACTTTTGGAATTGACGCGATCGGCGATGGAACCCATCACCAGTTTGGCGATTCCGTAGCCGATGCCGAAGGTCGATAGAATGAGACCGATTTGAGCGATACTGAAGCCATAGGCTTTCCGGATTGGCACCTGCTCGGTCGTGAAGATCAAACGGATGATGTAATAGCCGATGTACGAAAAGCACGTGGCGATCAGCACGCCGGTCTGACGCTTGAAATATTCACTATGGACCCGTTCAGCGGGAACGCGGCGCGCCGATGGCTTCGACAGACTGAGGAAAGACATTCCTTCTCCTTCGAAGAGGCTGTTCGAAAACAGCCATCGTTTTCGTCCGACATCGTTATCGGACACGGCCAGGCTATCCCACCTCGTATGACAAACCCGGCTATGGCGGGGGCGGCAGGCCGGGATCCGCCGCCCTCCCCCTATATATCGTCGTCAGGCGTTCATGGGAGCACGGCCGGGATCACGGCGCTGCCGCGTCCCGGCCGTGCCGCCGCAGCCTCACTTGGAGGATCCGACGGCGTCGCGCGCCGTGGAACGCTTGCGGTACCAGATGGCGCCGCCGCCTGCGGCCGCGCACAGGACCAGCGCCGCCGCGACGGCAATGGACACCATGGAACCGGTGTTCGCCAGCGGGTTGCTGGAGGCCGCGGAGCCGGACGTCTGGGACGCCGTGGCCGGATGGGCGGCGTTCCGCGTGACGCCGGACTGCCGCGCCGTGGACGAGGACGCCGGTGTCACGGTCTTGGCGGACGCGCCCGCCGCGCTGGAACCGTTCGCCGCGGCGGCGGCCTTGTCGCTGACGGTCACCGCGGCGACAGCGGAATCCGTGTACAGGCCCTGCGCATTGGCCACGCGCGCCACGTAGTACTCGGTGCCTGCCGAGGTCGTGGACGGGGTGATGCTGGAACCGGTTCCGGCGAGCGTCATGCCTGCCGGGACGGCGGATGGGGAGGAACCGGCGCTGGCCAGCACCGCGGCGTTCGAGGAACCGGACGCGTACGCGCTGTTCTTCGCGTTGGCGAGCGCGGCGGCTGCGGCCTTGTCGGTGGTCTTGTACCAGGTGTAGGTCAGGGTCGTCGATGTTCCGTTGACGCCGTCGTTTTCGGCCGCGGACGTGTGCAGGACGGGGGCGGCCGTATTCTTCGCGTACGAAGCGGATGCCGGCTGGACGGTGATGGTCGGGTTGATGACGGCCGCCGCGTAGACGAACGGGGTTTTCTCGGTGTTGGTCGCCGCGTCGTAGTCGGATGGCGTGAACGGCGTCGGGGAGCCGGACTTGAGGTACGCGCGCAGTTCGGTGAGCATGGCGAGCGCTTTGTTGTAGACGCTGTCGGTTACGGCGGCGTCGGCTTTGTCGGCCAGCGCGGAGCGGTCGGTCTGCGGGGTGCTGTCCATGAGGGCGGCGACGGCTTTTTGCTGGGCGATGATCTGGTTCTGGATGACGGCGAAGTATTTCTTGACGTTGGCGGCGGTCGTGGACCGGTTGTTGTAGCACAGCGTGTTGATGTCCATCATGACTTCGTCGAGGTTGTCGGTCGGGCCGGTCATGGCCGCGTCCACGCTGTCGACGCTGCCGGCGTTGACGCCGTTGCCCTGCCAGGTGTTGATGTTGCCGTACAGCGGGCTGACCTGCGTGAGCAGCGCGGAGTAATGCGGGATGAAGATGCCGAACTCCGGGCGGGACAGGGATTCCCACTGCACGGTGGCGATGTCGTTGGGCAGTTTGTGGTCGATCTGGAAATCGTTGGTTTCCACGGTGTTCGGGTTGCCGATGGAATAGAGGTTCTTGTTCGTGTTCGCGTTGAACGGGGTTCCCTCGCCGCGAGTGGCGAAGGCGCGGAGGATGAAGTCCGTGGTGTAGTCTTTGCCGCCGGGCGTGAAGGTGAGCTGCGGCGCGGCGATGTTGGTGATTTGGCCGAGCTTGTTGGTGGTGTAGCTGCTGGACGCGAGCGGGGCGCCGAAGTAGGCGCGGCCCTGCGCGAGCCGGTCGTACTGGCCGGAGCCGGAGTCGGTTTCGCCGTAGCTGGCGCCGACGTTGATCCAGCCGTTGGCGTACGTGACCAGCGAGCCGGCCTTCCGCGCGGTCGAGACGAGTCCGGCGGAGTGCAGGCACGTGGAGCTGTCGTCGATGTTCACTTCGTCTTCGAGACGGCCCATGTTCGGGTTGACGGACACCACGTTGTCCGGCATCTTGATGGCGATCCACTGGTGGCCGGACAGCAGCGTAAAGAGCCAGACCGCGGTTTTGTCGGCGATGACGAGCTGGTTGCAGTTCAGAGAACCGTACTGGTCGTCCAGTTTGCCGAGCAGTTCGACGCCTTCGCGGGCGCTTGTCGCTTGGGACAGGATCAGTCCGGCGAGGTTGTACTCCGGGATCCCCCAGGGTTGGGAGGAGGCGGAGCCGACCGGGTCGACGGCCGCGATCTTATTGTTGTAGGACGTGGATTCCGTGGCGGACACGCTCACGCCGTCCTGGTTCTCGCCTGCCTCCGGGAAGGCGTTGATCGCTTCCGGACTGTAATAGGATTTGTTGTCGCGCACGTACGTGTACCGCAGGGACCTGCCCGGAACGGTGTACCTGAAGCTCGACACCTCGGACGAGAACACCATGTCGTTCTCCGGCTGTTGGACGCCGAAGACCTTCTCCCAGCGCGGGGCGTTGTCCTCGTTGCGGCCGACGTACGTGTCGCCGTTGGCGGTGAACTGATCGCCGACGTAGATCTGCGTGCACGCCATCGCCGACGCTGGAGCCGCGAACGCCGTCGCTCCGGCCACGATCGCGCCGATGGCGATTTTCGACAGACGGGACCACTTCCAATTCGCTCTGGACATCATGCCTCCTTGCACAATCACCCACTCATGAGCTGTTGTTTTACTGAAAACCTTAGTATTCCCCGCGGATAATCAGGCTTTCGACGCCATAAGCCGGAAAGCGGGCGTCCGGCGCCGCCGGCCATCCAGGCCCGTTGCCGCGGCCGCGGGGGTCTTCTTCTCGCGAAGCCGCCGGCGCCGATGCGCGCCCGCTCTCAGAAGCCCATCGTGCGCGTGCACAGGCCGATGATGCCGAGCACGGCGAGAACGGCCACGACGATCCACGCGCTCCATTCGCCGGCTCCCATCCTCTTACCTTGCTCCTGGCGTCCCTTCCAGTAGAACCAGAAGCCGGTGAGCCAGACCACGGCGGTCAGCAGCAGGTACTGCAGGCCAGCGCCGTAGACCATGAAGGCGGTGAACAGCGTCGAGAGCGCGGCGAGAACGCCGGTGCGAACGCGTTCGCCGCGGGAACGGTTCCGGAAGCCGATGCCCTTGATGACGGACTTGCAGGCGTACAGCGAGACCATGAGGTACGGCACGCAGTCCAGCGAGGTGGCGAACTCGAGCATGGTCTCGTAGCCGGCGGACGAGAAGCCGGCGACGAGCAGCAGCGCTTCGGTGATGCAGGATGTGGTCAGGACGGCGTTCTTCGGGATCTCTTCGCCGTTGAGCTGGTTGAGCCACTTGGTGGCGGAGCCGCCGCGGGACGGCAGACGCAGTTCCTCGGAGCAGAGGGAGATCCACGCCAGCAGCGCGCCGACCACCGACACGATGAGGCAGATGTCGATGAGCCAGGAACCCCATGGCCCTGTCATGTGCGCCATCAGGCCGGCCATGGACGGGTCATGCAGCTGGGAGATCCGCGACGGGGCCATGAGGCCGAGGGACAGCACCGCGGTGCCCACGAGGACGATGATGACGATGATCGAACCGATGGTCGTCGCCTTGGCGACGTCGGAGGTCTTGCGGGCGCGCGTGGCGTAGATGGTGCCGGACTCGATTCCCACCAGGCACCACATGGCCGACAGCAGGACCGCCTTGGACTGGGCGAAGACGGATTCGTGCGTCCAGTGCGCCGCCGTGGTGTGGGACGCCGGCACGTAGACCGATGTCGATGCCCAGTGCGCCATGAAGATATGCGGGTTGAAGTTGAGGATGGCCAGCACGATGAAGACGACGATCGGGATAATCTTGGCGATGGTGGTGATGTCGTTCATGAGCGTGGACGATTTGACGCCGCGCAGCACGAGCCAGGTCAGCAGCCATAGCAGGATCGAGGCGACGAGCACGGACCACCAGGTGGTGCCGTCGCCGAAGAAGCCGAAGACGCCGAACGCGCCGAGCGCGGAGAAGATGACGACCAGGTAGCTGGTGTCCCCCACCGCGTCGCCGACGCCGTGGCCGTAGTTGGCGAAGAAGCCGCCGAGGTCGCCGAAGATGCCCTTGGCCCAGCCGTAGATGCCGTCGTCGATCTCCGGTTGCTGCATCGTCAGGTCGCGGTAGACGCCCGCCAGGGCGAACATGCCGATGCCGACGATGATCCAGCCGATGATGATGGCTTTCGGATTGCCGTTTTTCGTCATGGTGGACGGCAGGCCGAAGATGCCCGAGCCGATGGTGCCGCCGACGACCAGCGCCGTCAAAGCGCCGGCGCCGACTTTGTTTTTGAGTTTTTCCTTGCTTGCCATTTTGCTCCTTTGCAAAACGAGAAATAACCGCTTTCTGTCAACGTAGTCCAAGCCGACGTCGGAAGAACTCTCGGCGTTTCCTGATTTTCCGAGTTCCACGGCGGAGAACGCCGGATCGCATGGTTGCGTGCGGTGGATGGCGAGGCATCATCGCCGGGGCCGGCCGGCCGCCTCTTGGGGAATCGCATGATCTGTTGCGGTCCGGCGATGCCGGTGTGCAGGCGGCCATGGAACCGGCGGCGCTGGTACGGACGTTCTCGCATCAGGATCCCGTGGCTTCCCCGCGCAGGAACCATGAAAAAGAAACAGCGCTGGCGTCCGCGCCCGGCCCGGAGGAAACGGACCGAAGGCATTGCATCAGCCGGCAAGCCAAGGCCGCGGATCATCGACGGCCGGTCGCCGGTTCGCCGGGTTGGCGCTCGCTGGTTTTCACGATTCGGCCGTAGCCCAGTACGTCGGCCAGTTCGCCGTTTGCGGCAGCGGGTCCAGGGGCGGCAGGCCAGCAAGGATCTCCTGGGTCCTCATGGACACGGTCACGGCTTTCTCCAGCAGGTCGACGATGTAACGCGGATTATCATGCTCGATGCCCCACTGGTTCGGGTCGCTGGGGTTGCCGCTTTTCTTGTCGGTTTTGACCTGATACTGGTTCATAACCCATTCGACCGGGGAAAGACCTTTGATGGTCCACTCGTAGGCTTCGAGGGGGATGTTCTCCAATGTCAGAGCCTGGTTGACGACGATACGGGTCCTGTCCTCGTCCTTCCCGTTTTTGGCGAAGCGCAGCTTGTCCAGGATCCGGAAACCGTCATGGTCGACTGTCTTCCATATCTCCTTGACACCGTTGGCGACACCGCCTTTCGACGTCCACGGGGCGGCCGACTCGTATCCGGCGTGCAGTTCGAGGAGCCGTGCGCCGGCCTGATGGAAGGCTTTGAAGTTTTTGGCTAATGGGATTCGCGGCAGTTCCTTCGTCAGGTTCGCGGCGTAACGCTTGCGGTATTCGGGCGTGTTCAGGATCCCGTAGATATAGGCGAACACGATGGTTTTCGCTTTCGACGGATCGCCTTGCAGGCTTGCCTCGCCCGGGTAGGCTTCGCGGAAGACGGAGAGGGTCTCGTCGGTGATCGCGTCGTGGCGGACGAACCGGGTCCTGTCGGGCGCGGTTACAACCTGGTCGCCAGGCCGGGACGCAGGTTCGTCGAACAGGCCGCCGCCGTCCTGGATTTTCTCGTACCAGTGCAATGGGAGACACTGCCCGTGCTTTATCGCATCCAAATCGACTGGCGTCATGCTGGCGAAGACGGAGAATTCGGCGCTTCCCACGCCGCCCGCATCGATGACCATGTTGACCAGCGGAGGGGTGGATGTTCGCGCGTTGCGGTACATCATCTCGCGTTGCGGTACATCCTCTCGGGAATCGGAGTTCGCTTCGCTCACCAGTTCTTTCGGAAAAAGCCGCGCGTTGCGGTACATCATCTCGACCAGAGCGGGGTCGTAGTACAGCCATTTTTTGCAGAACGGCCGGTACAGGGCCTCCGTGATCGCCTGGGGGTCGAACGCGATCCGTTTCCGTTTCTCCCATTCATGGATCAGGCTCCGGGTCCAATTGATGCGCGTCATGTCCTCGATGCGTTCCCCTGATTCGACCGACAGCCGGTACGAGTCGCACAAGCGCTCCATGTTGGCGGCGAGCGCCGGATGCGAATAAGAGTACGAGTACGCGTCGCGTCCGGTTTTAATGCCGAGGGAGTACATGGCGAAAGCGCCCAGAGCGCTCCTCTTTTCGTCGGCTTTGCCCAGGGCAAGCGGCATAAGCTCATCAAAGCTGTCATCGCGCTGGTCGAGCCAGTCGCCGTGCTTGTCCGGCTGGAGGTTTTCCCATTCGGTTCCGCCGATCGGGTTCTCGACGGTGCGGGCGAGGATGCCGAGTTTCTCGTCGGCGCTCAGAGTCTTGCCGATGTCATGGTAGTGGATCCTGCCGTGATGGCCGGAGCCGGGGTCGCGCACGAGCAGGGTGACGGCGATCGGGGATTGCGATTGGTTGCGGAACACGTTCTCGCCTTCGCGCCGGAGCTGTTCCTTCGTCTGGTCGAACCTATCGCTGTTGCCGCGCAGATCCAGGACCCAGATGTCGGAGAACTCGTCGCACAGACTGCAGCGGAAACCGTTGAACGACAGGTTTTCAGCCAACCCCCGCCGGAGACGAAACCGATGATGCCGCGGCCTGTGCCGTCCTTGCCGGCGATCCTGTCCGACGCCCAGCGGAACGCGCGGATGTACGAGTCGTACACGCCGTTCTTGTTCTGGGCTTTCGTTCCGGCGGCGTAGGTGTCGGCGATGCGCTGGTCGAGGGCCGGGTAGTGTTCGTTGGCGTTGCCGTCGTTGGCGTCCTTCTGATGGGCGGAGTAGGGCGGGTTGGCGACGATCACGGTAATCGGCGTCCGGTTCTCCTGTTCGACGCGCTCGTTGTTCTCACCGAACAGGCGGGAGTCCAGGGTGCGGGCATCTTCGGTGGAGCGGAACGTGTCGGTCAGGCATCCGCCTGGGAACGGCTCGTACCCGGATTCCAGGCCAGCGGCATGGCGGGCGGCCGCGTACTCGGATTCGATGTTGACCATGGCGATGTAGTAAGCCAGGGGCATGATTTCGTTGGCCCACAGTTCCCGCTTGTACTTGCGTTCCAGGTCCTGCGCGGGGATAAGGCCGTTGCTCAGGAGGCGGGCGATGAACGTGCCGGTGCCGGTGAACGGGTCGAGGATGTTGACCCGCTCGTCGCGCAAGCGCAGGCCGAAATGCTGGTTTAGGAGGCTGTCGGCGGCGTGCTCGATCCAGTCGACAATCCCGGTGGGCGTGTAGACGACGCCGAGTTTCTTCGCGTCGGCCTCGAACGCGGTTTTGAAGAACTTCTCGTACAGGTCGCGCACCAGGGCTTGCCGGGCGGCGGGGTCGCCGCGCACGGCGGAAGCGGCGACGCGTACCTGGGAGTACAAACGTTCCAGCTGGTTTTCGGAGTCGGTTTCCTCGACCAGGGGGCGGAGTGCCGTGGCGATGGGAGCCATGGCGCGGGACACGGGGTTCAGGTCGGCGAAACAGCGGCCCTGGGCGTCAACCGTTTGGCCGAACAGGGCGTCGAAGACCGGTCCGGTGACCAGGTGCGAGGAAACCATGCCCACGGCTTCCTTCTCGCTTATCTTCGGGTCGAGCGTGCCGCGCAGGGATTCGAGGAAGCCGTTGAACAGGTCCCGGGCCTTCCCTTCGCGGCCGACAGCTTGTTCGACGGCTTGGCGGGTCTTTTCGTAGATGCGGGCGACGGTGCCGGACCAGTCGTCCCAGTAGCCGGTGGTGCCGCATTTGGCCACGAGCCTGGCTTGGAAGAGGGTCGAGACCCTTTCGTCCAAATCAAGGTCGCCCTGGTAGGCGTCCTGGGCGCGCAAAGCCATGGATTCGGCGTCCCGACGCTCGGAAGCTTTGATCCCGTCGCGGTTCTTTTTGCTGCCTTTGCGCTTGTCCTGGGCCTTGCGTTCCCTGTTGCGCAGGGCGAGGGCGTTGACCATCGCGTCGAAATGCCCGTCGATGGAGCGCAGGGACTGCAGGATCTGCCAGACGGTGTCGAAGTCGGAGGATGCCAGGGCGGCGGCCGGATCAGCGTCCTCAGGCACGACGACGGGCACGATCACGTACCCGTATTTTTTGCCCCGGGCTTTGCGCATGACGCGGCCCACGGCCTGGACGATGTCGATCTGGCTGTTGCGCGGCTGGAGGAACACAACCGCGTCCAAGCTGGGCAGGTCGATGCCCTCGGTCAGGCAGCGGGCGTTGGTCAGGACACGGCATTCGTCCGGATCCTTCCCCTCGGCGATCCAGTCGAGTTTCTCCTGGCGGGTTCCGGCGCTCATGGAACCGTCCACGTGCTGCGCGGCGATCCTCAGATCGCCGGCCACAGGCCGGCCGGAGGCGGCCAACTCGTTCTTCCAGCGGGCGACGACCTCGGGAAACCCTTGGGCCACGGCTTTCGAGTCGGCGATGGAGCGAGCGAACGCCACGGCCGTGTGCATCGGCTCCACGTCCTTGCCTCCCCCGCTTTCCGGCCGGCCATGCTCCTGGCCGGCCAAGCCCAGGACGACCTTGCCGCCCAGACCGGTGTCGATTGGTTCGTGGACGCCGCGGGTGCGCAGCGCGTCCCACACGCCCACAAGCTTGCCGGCCATGCCGGCGGCTTCTTTCTCGGCTTTCTCCAGGTCGGCCTGGCGTTTGGCGCGCGAAGCGTCGCTGCGGGCCTTGCCCACGCGGCGGCGCAGCTCGTCGAGGGTTTTGCCTTTCGAGTCCGTCCAGGCGGCGGGCAGCGCGCCCTTGTCCTGCTCGCTGACGCCCAGGACGAGGACCTTGTAGTCGGTCAGGATGCCCAGTTCCACGGCCTTGCCGAAGTCGAGGCGGTGGAATTCAGGGCCGAACGTGTTCTCGTCGTCCATGGAGTACAGGACAGCGGCCCTGTCGGCGGCCTTGCCCTTGGCGGTCTGGGAGTAGATTTTGGGCGTGGCGGTCATGTACAGGCGGCGTTCGGCGTTCACGAGGTTCCTGTCATGGATCTTGACGAACGGGGATTCGGGTCCGTCGGCGGCGCCGGCGGTGCGGTGCGCTTCGTCGCACACGGCCAGGTCGAAGCCAGGCATGCCGTTCTGTTTCTGCGCGTCAATGGTCGTTTGGATGGACTGGTACGTGGAGAACACGACGTCCAGGCCGCCGCCGGCCAGCAGCGTTTCCGACGTTTCGACAGCCTCCGCCAGCCGCTGGGGGTCAGTCGTGGACGGGAAGTGCATGTCCAAGACGGTTTCGTCCGTGTCACCGCCGGCGGCGGCGGAGGGGTCGGAACATACGGCATGGCCTTGGATCGGTTCCATGGCCTGCCTCATCCACGAACGGAGCGTCTGGGAAACCAAGGCGATCGACGGGGCGAGGAACAGGACGCGGAACGGGCTGCCGGCCTTGGACGGCTCCTCCTGGTCGCGCCGGCGCATGAGCTCCTCGGCCAGGCGCAGGGAGGTGAGGGTCTTGCCGGTGCCGCACGCCATGACCAGTTTGCCGCGGCCGTGCTCCTTGAATCCTTCGACGCAGGCGGCGATGGCCTGCTGTTGGTAGTCGTGCGGAGAATACTTCTGCCCTTTGGGCGCTCCGGGCAGGAACTCCGACCAGTCCGTCCCCTCGGACTCGAAATCGTTCAGGCCAAGCAGCACGCATCCGTTGCGTTTGATTTCGCGATCCACGTCGGGGGTGAAGTGGGGCGTGGTCGCCGCGACGATCAGATGCCCATTGCCGACACCCCGGCTGGCCGCGTCGGCGAAAAACGTGTCCAGCTCCCTTTTGCCCAGCTCCTCGTCGGGCTGGTAGTACTTGCATTGGATGGCCCACAGCTCGCCGTCGCGGCCGCAGCCAACGAGGTCGATCCCGTCGTCCTTGGCGGAACCGTCCGGGTTGAGCGGGTTGGGTTCGCTCCACAGCCATACGTTGGACAGGACGCTGGCCCACACCGGGTCATGCGACAGGAAGTATTTCGTCGCCTGTTCGAACGCCGCTCCTCTAGAGCGTTGCCCCCCCCCTGAGCATGCCCGCGCGGTTTTCGATCGCGTCGAGCACGTCGTTGAAACTGACCATGGAAAACCTCCCCGCCAAGCCCCTTGCCGACAAAAGGAATTATAGGACCCATGGGCTTGAGCATCCCCTCGAAACCCATGGGCCGAGAAGCCCGCGGCGCGCGTGCCCTGGCTTTCGGGATATGGAAAGCCCGGCCGGGCGCTGGAGCAAACCAGCGCGCCCGACCGGGCTTTCAAGCGGTTTCGGCCCGCGTCCGGCGGGCCGGGGTTCATCAGCCGATGGCGATGACGCCCATGCACAGGAGGATGACGGCGATGATGGCGAGAATCGTCAGGATGCCCATGACGATCCACTCCCATGCGCCGATCTTGTGATCCCTTCTGGCAGCCGGGACGTAGAAGAAGAAGCCGACGAACATCGCGATGCACAGCAGCAGGATGTCGGACCAGCCGGACTCGTACAGCGCGAAGATGAAGAACGCGGAGCAGACGATGCCCACGATGATGTTCCAGGCGCTGTGCTCCTGGGCACCGACCTTGATTTCGTCGAAGCCGACGAACATGTAGCTGACGAGGACGGCCACGGTCGCGAGCTGCGAGGTGAACGTGTACGCCTCGGAGAAGAACGGCAGGCAGAGCAGGAACAGGGTCTGCAGGATGGCCGCGATGATCAGGGAGCTCTGCGGGGAGTTGTGCTTGTTGACGGTGCCCCAGCCCTTGGTCAGCGTGTGCTCCGAGTTGGCCATCAGAGCGGTGGTCTCGGCCGGCAGGATGGTCCAGGACAGCCAGGAGCCGAGGACGGAGATGATGACGCCCACGGTGACGAGCCAGTAGGCCCACGGGCCAACGGCGCTTTCCATGATGGCGGCCATCGTCGTGCCGTCGGTGCCCTTGGCGGACATGTCGGCGATCACGCCCTGCGGCAGGACGCCATACGGCAGGATGGAAGCCCAGATGTAGATGATGGAGAGAACGACGAGGCCCCAAATGGTGGCGCGGCCGGCGTCCTTGGTGGACTTGGCTTGCTTGGAGATGATGGACGCGCCCTCGATGCCGACGAAGACCCACATGATGTTGGTGATGGTGCCGGACATCTGGGTCCACACGTCGGACGGCTTGACGCCGTGGGACACGTTGGCCGCGAGGTTGCCCCAGAAGTCGGAGGTGAAGACGCCGGCCTTGAAGCTGACGACCACGACGACCATGAAGACGAAGATCGGGATGAGCTTGCAGATGGTGACCACCGTGTTGAGCACGGTCGCGGATTCGAAGCCGTGGTTGACGATGAGCGTCAGGATCCACACGACGCAGGCGGCCACGATGACGGACGGCCAGTTGCTGCCGGAACCGAAGAACGGGATGAAGGATCCGAAGGTGCCCATGAGCATGGTACCGAAGGCGATGTTGCCGATCCAAGCGGACAGCCAGTAGCCCCAGCCGGAGATGAACCCGCCGAGCGGGCCGCAGGCTTCCTTCGCGTAGCTGAAGATGCCGGCGTCGAGCTCCGGGCGTTTGACGAGCAGGTTGTTGATGGCGAGGACCAGCGCGGTCACGCCGATGAGGCAGACGATCCAGCCGAGGATCGCCGGGCCGACGGCCGAGTTGGTGGCCATCTCGCCCTGCAAGTTGAAAATGCCAGCGCCGATCGACGCGCTGACAATCAGTGCGATCAGCCCTGGTACGCTGACGCTCTTCTTCTGAGTGTCTTCCATTTGTCTCCCTTCAATGGTGATGGCAGAGAGGGTCGCCCCACGCCAGCGCGCACGCCCCCGTGCTGCCGTTTCCGCGGAGCGCCATTGGTTTCCGCGGAGCGCTGGCCGAGAATCCGCTACAAAATCACAAACAACCCTTGAGATTCGCGCAAACTCGTTCTCTTCTATGGTACTGCCATGATGGGAACGTTACAAAACGACGGAAAAACGCCGGCCGCCGTGCCTTGTTCGGCATGACGACCGGCGTTCGCGTGGAGTCAGGAGCGGGTCCCGATCATCGCCTCATTTGGTGATGATGGTGCCCACGCCCGGCTTGCCGGCGACCAGATCGGCGACCCTGTCGAGGGACGTGATGATGGCGCGGCCTTCCGGACGGTTCTCGACGAAGCTCATGCAGGCCTGGACTTTCGGCAGCATGGAACCCTTGGCGAACTGGCCCTCGTCGATGTAGCGCTGCATCTCGTCGACGGTGACCTCGCCCAGAGCCTTCTGGTCGGGCTTGTTGAAGTTGATGCAGGCGTTATCGACGGCGGTGAGGATGATCAGCTCGTCGGCGTTGACGGACTCGGCGAGCTTGGCCGCGGAGAAGTCCTTGTCGATGACCGCTTCGACGCCCTTGTAGCCCTTGCCGTGCTTGACGACCGGGACGCCGCCGCCGCCGGCGGCGATCGGGACCATGCCTTTTTCGAGCATGGCGTCGACGATCGGGGCCTCGAGCATGCGGATCGGCTTCGGGGAGGGGACGACGCGGCGGTAACCACGGCCGGCGTCCTCGATGAAGGTGAACTCCGGGTGGGCTGCCTTGACGGCGTCGGCCTCTTCCTTGCTGTAGAACGGGCCGATCGGCTTGGACGGGTTCTTCAAGCGCGGATCGTCCGCGGAAACCTCGTTCTGGGACACGATGGTCGCGACCGTTTTCTCGATGCCGTTCTCGGCGAGGACCTCGTCGAGGGCGTTCTCCATCCAGTAGCCGATCTCGCCCTGGGTCATGGCGCCGTCGGTGTCGAGGGGCATCGCCGGGTTCTTCTCGGTGGAGCCGGCCGCCTGCTGCAGCAGCAGGTTGCCGACCTGCGGGCCGTTGCCGTGGGTGATGACCATCTCGTCGCCGGCCTTGATGAACTCGACGAGGGATTCCATCGTCTTCTTAATCGACTCTTCCTGCGACTCCGCCGTGCCCGTTTTGGTCACGATGGCGTTGCCGCCGAGAGCCACTACAATGCGCTTTGCCATCGGTCCTCGATCACTTCTCCAGAGCGGACTCGACAGCGCCGGCCGGGATGTAGAGGTTGCCCAGGGTGACGGCCATCATGGCCTTGATGGAGTGCATGCGGTTCTCGGCCTCGATGAACTGCCACGCGTACTTGGAGCGGAACACCTCGTCGGTGACTTCCATCTCGGTCAGGCCGTACTTCTCGTGGATCTCCTGGCCGTAGGTGGTGTTGGTGTCATGGAACGCCGGCAGGCAGTGCATGAAGATGAGCTCGTCTCCCGGAGTGCCGGTCATTTCCATCATGTCCATGGTGACGCGGTACGGGGTGAGGAGCTTGACGCGTTCCTCCCAGTTGGACTCGCCCATGGAGACCCACACGTCGGTGTAGATGACGTTGGCGCCCTTGACGCCCTCGGCGACGTTGGAGGTGACCATCGGCTTCGCGCCGGAGACCTTGGCGAAGTCCTTGGCGATGTCGACGACGTCCTGGCTGGTGTGCAGCTCGTCCGGGGCCACGATGTGGACGTTCACGCCCAGCATGGAGCCGGCCACGATGAGGGAATTCGCCATGTTGTTGCGGCCGTCGCCGACGAAGGCGAGGGTCAGGCCCTTGAGGTGGCCGAACTTCTCCTTCATGGTCATGAAGTCGGCGAGCATTTGGGTCGGGTGCCATTCGTCGGTCAGGCCGTTCCAGACCGGGACGCCGGAGAACTTGGCGAGGCCTTCCGCGGTGCTCTGCTTGAAGCCGCGGAACTCGATGCCGTCGAACATGGAGCCAAGGACCTTGGCGGTGTCCTCGACGGACTCTTTCTTGCCGAACTGGGTGCCGGTGGAGTCCATGTACTCCGGGTGCGCGCCGAGATCGTGGGAAGCCACGACGAAGGAGGAGCGGGTGCGGGTGGAGGTCTTCTCGAAGAGGAGCGCGATGTTGAGGCCCTTGAGGTACTCATGCGGGATGCGGTTCTTCTTGAGGTCCTTGAGGTGCAGACCGAAGTTGATCATGTAGGAAAGCTCGGCCGGGGTGAAGTCCTTGCAGGCGAGGACGGAGCGACCCTGGAAAACGCTGTCAAAACCCTTCATGGAAATCCCTTTCTCAACGTTGGTTGTTGTTTGCCCTGTTCCGCAATGCACCCCGGCTCGGAAGCCGTTTTCGACCGGTCGGGAACTGGGGTGCAGGGAACTCTTCGGTTATATGAACATGCCCTTACGACGCCGGCGCCGTGTGGCGCCGGACGGATCGTCCGCGGAGGTCAGATGTCTTCGCGGACGATCGGCATGGACATGCAGCGCGGGCCGCCACGGCCGCGGGAGATCTCGCTGGACTCGATCTGGTTGACCTTGATGCCATGGCTGGCGAGCATGTCGTTGGAGACGTAGTTGCGATTGTAGGTGACGACCTCGCCCGGCGCGATGGACAGGGTGTTGGAGCCGTCGTTCCACTGCTCGCGCGCCGCGACGATCGGATCGCCGTCGCCGGTGTAGATGATGTCGATTTCGGACTGGCCGGTGATCCGCTTGAGCGTCTCCTCGAGATCGGTCTTGTGGGTGATCTCGATCCCGCCGTCCTTGCCCGGGTGCAGGACGTACATGTCGACCTTGCCGCCGTTGTCGAGGATCTCCGGATCCATGGTGAACTGGTTGTAGTTGACCATGGTGAAGACGGTGTCCAGGTGCATCATCGCGTGGCTATGCGGGATGTGGACGGCCAGGATGGTGTCGAAGTTGGAGTGGCCGAACAGGCTGTGGGCCAGGTCCTGGATGGCGTCAGCGGAGGTGCGCTGGGAAATGCCGATGGCCAGGGTGTGGTCGTTGATGACCTGCTCGTCGCCGCCCTCGATGCGGGTGTCGTGGTAGCGGTCGCGCCAGACCGACAGGCCCTTGTCCGCGAAGCGCGGATGGAATCCGATGATGTATTCCATGAACATGGACTCGCGCTGGCGGACAGCGAAGGTCATGTGGTTGATGGTCAGGCCATCGCCGATGGACGCCGCGGGATCGCGCGTGAAATACAGGTTCGGCATCGGGTCCATGAGGAACGGGTAGTCCTCGTTCTCGGCCATGTCCTCGAGGGTGAGCGGTTTGAAGTCGATGTCTTCCTTGCGCAAGCCGGCCATGATCTTGTTGACCATGTCGAGCGTCGGCATGCCGAGGAAGTATTCCTTGATCGCGTCGTGCAGGACGCCGCTCTTGTAGCCGGACTCGGCCAGCATCTGCTCGAGGAACCGGTCCTTGACGCCTTCGTCGGTGTCAAGGGCCTCGGCGGTCAGGTTCTCCAGGTAGAGGACCTCGGCGCCGTGGTCGCGCAGGACCTGAGCGAACTGGTCGTGCTCCTTCTGAGCGACCGGAAGATAGGGGATGTCGTCGAACAGCAGACGCGGCATGATCTCCGGGGTGATGTTCTCCACCTCATGACCCGGGCGCTTCAGAATGACAGCTTTCAGCTTACCGATCTCCGAATTGACGTGAATTGGACTCGTCATTGAGACCGCTCCTTTCCAGAAATCATCTGTATCCATTGCAAGCCCCGACGCTATCGACGATGCGGAAGCCCCGGAAAGCCAGCCAGGCCATTGTAACATCCACTTTCGCAGCTGGTTCAAGCGCTGAAGCATAAACGCCGCGAAAGGCGCGCCGCCGGCGGCGCCACGCCATGAAGCCGCGCGACGCCGACGGAAACGGCCCCCGGAACGGAAGCGGGAACAGCGGCGAAAACCAGGTCGGAAGCCGGCCGAAAAGCGTTGCGGACTGGCCGGGAAACCGGCGCGGAGCCGGGAATCAGGCGCTCTCGGTGCCGGACTCGAGGATGGAGACGATGGAGTAGAGCGTGAAGCAGACCGCGCCCAGACCCGACATGATGTAGCCGGCCATGAGATAGCTCGGGTCGCGGACGCCCACGGAGAAGAGCACCACCGATGTGAAAAGGCAGACCAGGCACGTGCCGATCGGCAGCAGCACGACGTAGTGCGCGGAGTCGGTCTGGAAATGCCACACCCAGGTGAGCAGCAGGACCTTGGACGAAATGGAGACGCAGATGAGTCCCAGGCCGATAAGCACGAAACCCGGGGTGATGAACTTCGGGTTATGGTCGATCAGCGGGGTGAGGATGCCCCAGACGATGCAGACAATGCCGTTGGCGATGACCCAGCGGGAGAAGCGCCACTTGTTCCTGGTGCGGAAGACGTTGTTGATCTGCTGGGCGATGACGACGACGAGCCAGACGAGGGACAGGCAGATGAGGGACAGGCCCGTCAGAACATGGCCGGCGATCTGGTAGGGCACCGGGGGCAAGCAGAGCATGACGATGCCCCAAGCCAGGCCGCAGACCGCCATGACGGTCGGGACGGCCACGAGCGCGCGCGTCTGGCCTGGAGTCCAAGCCTGCGGATTGGGCGTGCCGATCTTGTGCGTGTAGTTGATGGAAATCTGCGTGAAACGCGTCGACGTGGCGGCCACGGTGGACACGCAGGCTGCGATCATGCCCACGCCCATCATCACATTGCCGGACACCGTGTCCACGGCGGCGTGGCCCGTGCTGAAGATGACGATACCGGAGACGATGGCCGCCGCCGCGCAGCAATAGCCGAGGATCGGCAGGAACCACTTGAAGAACGGCGTGTACTTTCCTATCAGCTGGCGGATGATCGTGGCCGCCGTGCAGTACAGGGCGATGCAGATGGCCGTCAGCGCGATGAGGACACGGGCCGGCAGCAAATCCGCCTGGTAGGGAAGTGTCGCTAGGCCGAAGACCAGCGTGAACGCGCCCATCGCCAAGGGGATGACACGCAGAACGATACTGAGGAACTTGCTCATGATGTCTCTTTCTGTGTTGCTACTGTTTGTCGGACTCCTTGCCGGAGTCGTCAGTGGAATCCTTGCGGGCCGCGTCCGCCGGGACGGAAACGCCGTTCAGAATAACGCCGGAAGCATCGTCCGGACCATCGCCGACGGGGCGCAGGGCGTCGGACTCGACGCTCTCCGCCTGCTTCTCCGACAGCTCGATCTCGTTCTCCTCGCGCAGCGCGGCCCGACGGGATTCCTCCGCCACGCGTTGCTCGCGCTCCACATCGCGCAGCACACGCGCGACCTCGGGCTTGACGCTCGGATTGGCGCGCAGCTTCTCCTCGACGGCGGCCGTCTCGGCGGCGGCACGGCGGGCCGCGGCTTCCGCCCGTGTGATGTCGGCGCGCTCCTGGCGCACGGCCGTGTCCATAGCCTGGCCGAACGCCAGGAGCTTCGCGTTGCGGGCGCGGACCGCGTCGATGCCGTAGCAGCGCCGCGCACGCTCGCAGATCTGGTCGCCGTCGGGGTCGACGCTCGGGATGGCGACCATCGCGTACGCGCTGATGCAGACGGCGGACAGACCGGCGACCGTGTACGCGGCCCATACGTACTGGTTCTGGTCAACGCCGGTGGAGAAGAGGATGCTGGACATGAGCATGCCCAGGATGCCGGCGAACAGCGGGAAGTACGCGGCCACGTACGCAAGCTCGCACACGTCGTGCCAGGAGCCGATAACGCGGTGCGCCTTGCCCGACACCGACAAGCAGACCAGCCCGAGGGCGATCATGCCGAAGCCGCAGGTGATAAACGGCGTCGGACATGTCAGCAGCGTGACGATGCCCCACGTGATGTCGACGAGGCCGTTGCACACGATGTAGACGCTGTAGCGCCACTTGAAGCGCGTCAGGAACGTGTTGTTCATCTGACGGGCGAGGATGTGCACGATCGACGCGAAGGACAAGCACACCATCGACTGTGCGAACAGCGCATGGCCGCCGACTTGCTCGTCCACCCGGCCGTCGCACATCGAGACGACGGCGTACGCCAGGCCGATGGACGAGATGACGAAGGGGATGAGGGTCAGACGCCAGACGCTGGCCGCGCTCCAGGCAACGCGGTTGCGCCGGCCGATGTCGAGATGCGCCTGGTTGCGGGCGATCTCGATGAAGTGCACAGACGTGAGGGACACCGTCGACACGCACAGCGCGATGAGTCCGGCGCCTAGGACCATATGCCCCGAGACGACTCCGACAGATCCCGGCTCGGTGGTCAGGATGACGATGCCCCATGTGGTCACGGCGGCCGCGCCGCAGTACGCCATCAAAGGCCAGAGCCACAACTGGCGGAAGCCCTCCAGCTGGCGCATCGACACGGCGACCACGCAGTAGATGGCGAACGTAATGGACGCCAGGGAAACGAGGAAGCGGCCGGGGACGGCGCCTGAACGGCGGACGCAGATGACGACGATGCCGAAGATCAGCTCGTACAAGGTCATGGAGAGAGGAAGCGCCCTCAGAACGATGCTGTTTGCTCTATGCATGCCACCCCTCGCCTCTTTCTCTAACCTATCGTTTTTATCGCCATTTGGAAAGATTAGAAAGGAAATCACTTTGCAGCGAGAAAGACAGCGCGACCGTTCGCCGCGCGCCGACAACGCGCCTGGGAAACCGCGCGCCATCTTCGAGGCGCCTCACGACAGCGGCCCTTCGCGGAAGACAGCCGTTCGCCTCATCGCGCTTCCGAAGGGCAGCCGATGGTCTCCGCTGGAAGAGGAAACGGGAGAGGACCCTGTCCGGACGGCGCTCCATCGCCAGGATCGGCCTTCCGGCCGGATGGCGCGCACCGCTTTTCGCCGGCGGCGCCCGCCATCGTGGCCTTGACATCCTGGAAGCGCTGCCGGACCCTCATTGGTTCGTCCGCGTCCCCCGTTCGGGAATCGCGAACTTCCGGAGCACGCGGCCCTTCCCCGTTGGATTCGCCGGAGTCCCCGTCGTCTGGCGGATCGACTGGCCGCCGCTCCTGGCGCGCAACGCTGCCAGTTTCATCGCCGTTGACATCCCGACGGCAATCACCGCTTGGCCGGGAGCCGTATCCCCGGGATGGGCCGGCTGCGATGCCGTCCGTTCTTCCTCGCCGCGCACGCCTTCTGCCGGCTCATGTCCTGGCCGGCGGCGCGAAGCGGCTCCCGCACGATGGACCGCTAGCTTGGGCGACGTGGCGGGCGCGTCAAAGGACGCCGCTGAACCGCAGAACCAGCAAAACAAGGCCCCGACGGGCAGGCGCGGCGACGCGCGCTCTCTAGCGGGGCCTTGTTTTCCGGGCTTGCCGAACGGACGGCGCGAAAGGAGGTCAGGCCTGGAAATCGGCGACCCGGTCCTCTTCTTTCGCGTCCCGCGCTTCCTTCTCCTCGCGCTCCTTCATGTCCTTGAGATCCTTGCGGGCCTCGTCCTCGTCCACCATCTTGCCGTACTCCTCGAACTCGTCGACGGTGTCATGATGCGGATCCCGGTTGTAGCGGTTAGAGACATCCTGCGTGCGGTAGAACCAGGCTTTCGCCCACTCGCAGAGGGCCATGTACACGATGCATATGACAGCCAGGGCGATGAAGAAGGTCCACGGCAGCGGGACCAGGGCGAACCACTGGTCGCAGAAGGGAACGTACGGCATCACGGCGGCCACGACGATGGCACCGATGGTAAACCAGGTGAGCAGGCCGCTCGGGCGGGACTCCCAGAACGGGACGCGCCGGGTGCGGATGATGAAGACGATGAGTGTCTGCGTGCACATGGACTCGACGAACCAAGCGGTCTGGAACTCGGCGACACCAGCGTGGAACACCCAGAGCATGAGGCCGAAGGTGACGAAGTCGAAGATGGAGGAGATCGGTCCGAAGATGATCATGAAGCGGCGGATGAAGCCAATGTCCCAATGGGTCGGGCTCTCGGCCATCTCCTCGTCGATGTTGTCGGTCGGGATCACCATCTGGGCGATATCGTAGATGAGGTTGTTGAGCAGGATCTGCGTGGCGGTCATCGGCAGGAACGGCAGCAGCACGGACGCGCCGACGGTGGAGAACATGTTGCCGAAGTTCGACGACGTGCCCATCATGACGTACTTGATCGTGTTGTTGAAGATGCGACGGCCCGTCTGAATGCCGTCGGCGATGACGCCGAGGTCCTTGTCGAGCAGGATGACGCCGGCCGCGTCCTTGGCCACGTCAGTAGCGGTGTCGACGGAGATGCCGACGTCGGCCTGATGCAGGGCGATCGCGTCGTTGACGCCATCGCCGAGGAAGGCCACAGACTTGCCATGCTTGTGGAGGAGCTCGACCACGCGGGCCTTCTCCTCCGGGGTGACGCGGGCGAAGATCGACGTGTGCTGGACGGCTTCCCACAACTCGTCGTCGCCCGTGCGCTCGAAGTCGGCGGACGTCAGCGCCGGGCCGGACTCGATGCCCAGCTTGGAGCAGACGGTCTGCGCGACGAGCGCGTTGTCGCCGGTCGCGATCTTGACGGCGACGCCCAGGCGCTTGAGCTTCTCGAGGGACTCGCGGGCGTCGTCCTTCGGCTGATCGAGGAAAGAAATGTAGCCGTCGAGATGCAGGCCCTGCTCGTCGGCGTCGGTCAGCTCGCGCGGCTTGCCGTCGGCGCCGAGCTCGCCCTCGGTCCAGTCGATTGGGCGGGTGGCCACGGCGATGACGCGCAGGCCCTTGCTGAACAGGCCGTTGAGGATCTTCATGGTCTCGCCATCCGGGCTGGCGTCGACGTCCGCGCAGCGGGCAATGACCTTCTCCGGCGCGCCCTTGACGACGAGCCAGGTGCCCTGGTGAGTGGCGTCGAGGTCTTTGACGACGACGCAGGCGATTTGAGTGACGTGGTCGAAATCATCGGAACTCAGGATCCGGTAGGCGGAGCGGCCGACCTTGCGGCACGCGGAACCGGACGCCCGGGCCGCGGCCTGCGCGTTGGCGTAGACCTTCTCGCCCAAAGCGATGTCCAGGTCGTTGGAACCGGTGACGGAGCCGTCGGCGGCGACCTCGAAGTCGCTGTCCGGAGCGCCCAATGCCAGGACCTCGGCGTCGTCGCGGCCCGTCACGTCGAGCGAGGACTCAAAGCTAATGTGCCCCTGCGTGAGAGTGCCGGTCTTGTCGGTGACGAGCACGTCGACGTCGCCCAGATCCTCGATGGTGATGAGTTTCTTGACGAGGACCTTCTTCTTGGCCAGCAGTCGGGAACCGGCTGACAGCGAGGTGCTGACCAGGGCCGGCAGCAGCTGCGGCGTGATGCCGATGGCGACGGAGAAGGCGAACAAAGCGGCGGTCAGCCAGTTGCGGCCGATGGCGATGTTGACGATGAGGATGCTGACCGTCAGGACGATGGCCACGCGCATAAGGAAGTTGGAGTACTTTTTCAGACCCTTCTGGAAGTCGGTCTCCTCGCGGTCGACGGCCAGCCGGGACGCGATGTGGCCCAGCTCGGCCTGCTTGCCGGTGGCGACGACGACGCCCACGGCGGAGCCTTCCTTGACGATGGTGCCCATGAGGGCGCAAGAGGCGAGGCTCAGCACGTTCTGGGCGTCCGGCGTGGCGTCGACGGTCTTTTCGGCCGGCTTGACCTCGCCGGTCAGGATCGACTCGTCGCAGGAGAAGTCGTTGACGGAGATCAGACGGATGTCGGCCGGCACGATCTGGCCGATGTGCAAGCGCACGACGTCGCCCGGAACCAGCTCGGCGGTGGTGACGTCTTTCGCAGCACCGTCGCGCAGCGTGACAGCGTTGTAGGAGATACGCTCGCGCAGGGAGTCAGCCGTGCGCTCGGAGCGCCAGTTGTTGAAGAGCCCAATGGCGACGGAGAAGAAAAGGATGATGCAGATGACGATGCCGCTGGAGGCCTGGTCGAAGAAGAACGACAGGACGGCCGTGACGAACAGCAGGATGAGCATCGGGTCCTTGACCTGTTCCCACAGCAGCTTCCAGATGCTGACTTTGTGGGCGGCCAGGTCGTTAGGCCCGTAGGTCTCCAATCGGTCCGCCGCTTGTTTGCTGGTCAAACCAGCCGCGCTGGTGTTGTACTCGCGCAGAACATCGGCAACGGGTTTCCGTCCCGCCTGCACGACCTGGAGATCGGCGTCCCCGGCGTTGTTCGTCGGCACGGCGCTTTTCTTCGTTTCTGTGAACTTGCTCATCTCTGCCTCCTTCTGGGTTCAAACGCGCGCAATCATGAATAAGAAAATGACGGCACCTGCGGAATGGCGCCGTCCGACGGCGACGCGCCACAGGTTGACTGCGCTAGTGAGGTCAGCCGTATAGAGGGTACACCTCTTTTACGCAAGCTTGTTTCCTGCGGTTCCTGCCCACCAGAGACGTATCATCTAAGCAGAAGCCGGACGAAACCGGCGAGATCGATCATCGTCCATGGAAAGGAACAATCATGTCGTTCATCGGCGCCGAAATCACCGATTTCACCGTCAACGCCTATCATGACGGCGACCTGACCACCGTCTCCAAGCAGGACACCCTCGGCCGGTGGGCCGTCTACTTCTTCTACCCGGCGGACTTCTCCTTCGTCTGCCCGACCGAACTCGGTGCCCTGGCCGACTCCTACGACGAGTTCGCCAAGCGCAATTGCGAGATCTACTCCGTGTCCGAGGACACCGAGTTCGTACATGACGCCTGGGCGCAGGCGACCCCGACCATCGCCAAGATCAAGTACCCGATGCTCGCCGATCCGGCCGGCAAGCTCGCGCGTTTCTTCGACGTTCTCAACGAGGACATGGGCCAGGCGTACCGCGGCGTCTTCGTCGTCGACCCGAAAGGTTTCATCCGCTCCTACACGGTCAATGACATGGGCATCGGCCGTAACCCGGACGAGATCCTGCGCACCCTCGACGCAGCCCAGTTCGTCGCCGAGCACGGCGACAAGGTCTGCCCGGCCAAATGGCAGCCAGGCGATGACGTCATCACCCCAGGGGCCAGCCTCATCGGCAAAATCTGAGTGCCGCAACGCGCGGCGCTGCGCACCGACGCGAAAACCAACACGGAAGGGGACGCCCCGGAATCCTCGGGGACGTCCCCTTCCAACGTTTCCGCTCAGGCCTGCACGGCGGACTGGCGCCTGGCGCCGCCCTGCGGCTTGGGATCCTTGGCCAGACCGTATTTCCTATCCAGATGCTTCTTGAGCCACAGCAACAGGAACACGCGGATGAGCAGATAGCCAAACGCCCAAACGATGGCGGCGCCGATCCAGAACCAGCGCGCGTCCACTGGCACCTTGTCCGATAGCACGATCGCCAGGACAAGCATGACGATGGTGAACGCCATGTACAGGCCACGGCTCCACAGCTGGGACTCCGTCTCCCGCTGCGCGCGTTCCTTCTTCTCGGCAGCGCTCATACGGCTTTCCTTATCGCGTTCCTCCGCGCTTTTGCGAGGGTCGCCGGCAGCGAACAGGTCGTCGACCGTGACGCTCAGGGCGTGGGCGATGACGTCGATGTCGTTGAGGTCAGCGATGGCGCCGTGTTCCTCGAGATCAGCGAGCGCGTCCTCGTCGATATTGCAGGCTTCGGCCAGCTTCTCGCGAGTCCAGCCTTTCTCCTCGCGCAACTGCTTGACGCAGCATCGCGACGGCGCGATCTTCACCTCGTCGTCGATGGAGACGTCGCCGTCGGCGATGGCGGGGGCGGCCGCGGAGTCGTTCTCGTCGGCAGCGGCGGGGCTGGTGACGGAGTCCGTTCCCCCGTGTTCCTGTTCGTCCATGGAAATCCCTCTCTTGGAAGAGTTTCTCTTCGTCCAGAGCGAGTCTAGCGCGCTCTTATTACAGCCTGCGCCGCCGCCAGGCGGGCGGACGTGATCGCGCGCGTATCGGAAGACGGCTCCGCGGCCGCGCGGCTGGCCTTCTAAAATGGGGGTGAGCAACAAGGGAGGTTTCTGGTTTTGAAGGACGCCGCTTTGCTTCTGCCGCCATCATCTGAGCCGCTCGTCAGCATCATCATGCCTGTTTACAACGTCAGCCAATGGCTCGACCGGAGTCTGCGCTGCGCCGTGACGCAGACGCATCGCAACTTGGAAATCGTCGTCGTCGACGACGGTTCCACCGATGGATCGGGCGAAATCGCCGACGACTGGGCGCGGATGGACAGCCGGCTGCGCGTGCTCCATCTGCCGAACAACGGCGTGTCCGCCGCACGCAACGCGGGATTGGCCGCTGCACAGGGCGACTACACGTATTTCTTCGACCCGGACGATCTCATCACCCCGAACCTCGTGGAGACATGCTTGGCCGTCATGCGCCGCCAGGACGCTGACCTGGTCATGTTCAAGTTCGACACCATCAGCGCCAGTGGCATGCCCATCGTCTCGCACTACTCGCACAACAGGTATTCGGCGATGCAGGTGCTTACCCCACGCGAGGCCATCAAAAAGCAGCTCAAGGGGCAGATCGGCGGCTATCTATGGTCGTTCGTCACGCGCACGAGCGTCTACCACGACGGGAACATCTCGTTTCCCGAGGGACGCGTCATCGAGGACACCGCGCGCATCTGCCAGATCTTCGGCGGGACGCGGCGCATCGTGCGGCTGCCCGCCGTGCTCTACCACTACCGGCTGCACAGCGGCTCGCTGATGAGCAAGCCCGGTCTGCTGGCCGACTGGAAGAAGGCGACCGCCGATCGCAAGCAGTACGTGGTCGAGAACTTTCCGGACCTGCGCGCCTACGCGCGGATCCAGCGGTTTTCACCGTCGAACATCGATTATGAGTCGCTGCGCCAGAACCTGCTGTTCGACCTCAAGCTTGACACCGATTCCGCCGAGCGGCGGGCTACCAGCCGTCTCGAGCGGCGGGAGGCGCGACGCACGCTGCGCGAGGAGCGCAAGGCGGACAAGGCCATCAGCAAAGCGGCGGCCAAGGAGGTCAAGAAGCTCGACGCGGCCGCGCGCAAAGCAGGCAAGGAGCTGGGAACCATCGACTGGGCGGACGTGCCCGGCGACGCCGACTTCGAGGAGGAGGAAAAGCTCGAGGCCGCGGAAGCCGAAGCGGCGGCGATGGACGGCGCGGCGCCGGACGCCGCGAGCGGCGCGGACGAAGGCTGACGAGACATGGAAAAGGCCTGCCCGCGGCAAGCGGACAGGCCTTGGGAGATTGTTCCCCAAACGCCTCAGTCGTCGCCCAGGGTGACATGGACCCCGCCCACGAGCATGGCGACCACGTTGTAGATGAACGCTGCCAGCGTGGACATGATGACGATGAGCAGCACCTGGAGAATGGCGAACACCACGACGATGCTGATGATTTTGCCGAAGTCGAAGAAGCTGGCCACGTTGAGCGATCCGGCGGTGATGCTACCGGAGGTGACGAGCTTCTCGACGGACGTGAACACGCCGGCCGCCGCGAGGATGGCGTACAGGGCGGACGTGCAGACGACCTGGATGATGCCCCACGCGATTGAAAGCAGGAACGAGACCTTCGCCACGCTCCACGGATCGATCTTCGTGATAGAAAGCCTCATGCGGCGGGCCCTGGGCACGCGAATCTTGCGGCGCGGGGCCGGAGCCGGCTGACGGCGCTGAGCGCCTGGGATAGCCGGACGCTGGGCGCGCTGGTCGCGGATGGGGGCCTGCATGGCCGGAAGCGCGGCGGAACGGGACGGCGCGGCGGAGGACTGCTTCGGCGCGAGCGGCTTCACCGTTGCGCTGACATGGACATTCTCCGACCCCACGGTCACCTTGTTCTGGTCAGCCATATGTCCTCCTTGAAAGCCTCAGCCCCGATACTGGTGCTGAGAATACCAGGCTCATCCGACGCTGCCGCGCGGGCCAACGGCTTTAAATCCCATGTCTGCACACAAATCGCCAAGCCGCGGCATAGCCGCGAACCCGTTCAAGGACGAGCGTGTCGAGGAGCGCACATCCGATGGTCGACGCAGGATCCGCCGACGGGAAGCATCCAAATGAGCGCGCGATGAGCGGCAGCCGGCGGGAAAAGCCAACATTCTTCTGCCGGGCGGGCCCGTCCAACCCGAATTCCGGCCGCCACGGGGCGAGCCGCCCGGCGCGCATCAACCCGCCGCATCCATCGTCCTGTATCGGAACGCCGACGTCCTGCAAAAGAACGATCAACGGTCCCTTGTACGGGCATACCCAAGCAAGCGCCTGACGAACGCGGGCATGCTGGCGCCATTCCCGACGACGATCCCGATCACTTGCCCTTTGCCGGCACGCGGATCGCCGATCCTCAAAACGGTTTTCCGCCGTATCCGACGCTCGGATTCCTGGCATGGGCGAAGCCGGCCACGGATCCGCCTTGGCCGTTCCCGGCGATCGGAACGCCGGCGACATCGCCGTCGCCCAGCAACGACCCGCGCGACGGAACACCTCGACCAACAAGGCAGCTCGCCCGCATCGAGCACGAATCGACGAAACCGTCTCGAACCCGTTCGTTCTTCTTGAACTCGGGTGACGCGATCCTACGGAATCCACCGTCTTTCCCCGTATTCGCGGCAGCGGACACGAACCAATCGGAATCGAGTCCGGGACAGACCCGCGTGAGCGTAGGGCCGCCGCCGGATCAGGGAGAATCAAAATCGTCCGACGGCAGCCCCGGAACGCGATGCGTTCAGTTGAGGATGTGTTTATGCGCGAGCTCGACGAGGCACTGCTTGAAATCAGCAATGAAATCATCAGCGATCATCATGCTCATCGACGGACGAACGACGATGCGCTGCACCGTCTCGTCCTCACGATCCTTGGGCA
>JAFRAT010000005.1 GCA_017405305.1 Aeriscardovia sp.
CGGCGATGTGCCGCAGCGCCTTCGATGGGATCTCCGACACCCTCGGCAGCAGGATCTCATCCAGTTCCCCCTCCTCGAGGGCCTTCTCCGCGCGCGACACGATGAGGTTCTGCGCGGTTTCGATGCGCGCCATCTCGCCGAACAGGCCCCAGTCGGCCAGCTGCGCTTGCTTCAGCGACGACTTGCCGCCGCCGGACGCGCCGCCTTTAGACCCAGCCGCGGTGATGCCCATGCTCGGCTGGCGCAGGACCGCCGCCGCGTCGACGCCGCGGGCGCGCAGGGCGTCGACCAGGGCCAAGGTTGCCGTGGTCTTGCCTTCCCCGCGTGAGGCCAGCAGCGGCGTGTCGGCCGTGACGAGGATGACCGCGCCCCTTTTGCGCGGCAGGGACAGGCGTTCCGCCAGCGCGGAGAGAAACCCGAAAGCGTCGATTTTGCGGGCTTCGCCGCAGTCGCGCGTGAAGCGCGCGGCCAGCTCGGATACGGAGGAAACGGAATTGATGGAATCAGCGAAAACGGAAGAAGACATGATTCGGCCTTTCACACAAAACAAAGGGCAGTCGACAAACGGCGATCAGAAGCGTTCGGAAAACAGATCGTCCGGACGCGGATGGCGGAACAGAATCCGCATTGGGTCATGTGAACGCGATACACCTCCGTTCTTCCCAGCCTACGGGATGGCGGGGACGCCCCCAGTGCCGAAAAAGGCGCCGGGGCGATCGCCCCGGCGCCTTTTGGCCAGCCAACGGATTGGATCAGTTGTCGGACAGGAAGAAGCCGTTCTTCATATGCATTGCGGCGGTATACAGCACGGAATGCAGCAGCGCGTCGGTCTGCTTCTTGAGGAAGTCGCATTCCTTCTGGTTCGCGGCTTCGAGGGCCTTGTGGATCTCGGCGTCGTCCATGCCGGCGGAATCGCGGCCCTTGGCGGCAAGCTCGGCGTCGGTCAGGCGAATGTTCTCATGGCCGAAAGCCAGGGTCGTCTGCTGGTAGTTCTCGATCGTGGAGAGGTTGTCGTTGTAGTGCGCGTCGGCTAGGGCCGCGATAAGGCGGTCGGACCAGTACAGGTAGTCGGTGGTCACGAGATCACGGGCGCCGGAGAGGTACTCCGGGGTGACGTCGATGTTCGTGTAGACCGGGACCAGCGTGTTGAACGGGTTGGAACCCAGGGCGACCCACTGGATGGCGCGATACGCTTCCGGAGCATACGGACGGATCTGCAGGACGGACAGCTCGCTGGTGCGGTTGATGCCGATGGTGCGGTAGCGGTGGCGGGACTGCTCGTTGCCCTTGTCTCCGTAGCAATCGTACGGAGTGCGGTTGTAGTGGCCGTTCATGCAGTACTTGACGTCCTCGATGGTCACTTTGCGCTCAGGCTGGCGAGCCCACGGAATGTCGTCGGATTCCGGCGTGTGCAGGGCCTCCGGGGAGTCCCAGTCCTCGTCGTACGGATTGAGGTAGCGCTGCATGAACCAGGCGCGCGGGGTGTTGTACACGTGGTCGGTGTCAGTGCGGGAGCCGAATACATCGCGCGGATTGAAGTGGTCGGAGTCGCCGTCAACGCTCACGGCCAGATGATTGTCGACGATGAACTCGCGCAGATCAGCGGAGCACATATGGTCCTTCTGCTCGCCGAAGGCGTCCTCGAGATCGAAGTCGTCGATGCCCAGCTGGTTCGGCATGGTGACGTAGCAGTCGTCCGGAACGCGCTTGGCCATCCAGTGGTGGCCGCCGATGGTCTCGAGCCACCAGATTTCGTCGGCGTCGGAAAAACCGATGGCGTTCGGCTCGTAAGTGCCGTACTTCTCAAGCAGCGCGCCGAGGCGCTCCACGCCCTCGCGGGCGGTCTTGATGTACGGAAGAACGATAGTAACGAGGTCCTCCTCGCCGATGCCGCCGGCTACTTCCGGCTGGTAATCGGCGTCGCCTTCCTTGCCGACGGCCTTCTTCAGCTCGACATACGGGTCGGCGCCCAGCACACGCGGATTGGTGGTGATGGTCTCGGTGGCGGTCATCGCGACGTTCTTCTCGTTGATGCCGGCCTCGCCCCACACGCCGGCGCCGCGGGTGGCGTCCGGGATGTTGGTGTAGCGCATCGGATCACCGGGCAACTCGACTTCGACATGGCTGCACACGGAACGGTAGTGGCGCGGCTGGTCCTCTGGCTGGACGACAATCATCTTCTTGACGTTGAACATGCCGTTCGGCGTATCCTCGTTGCGGGCCATGATGGTGGAACCGTCATAGCTGGCTTTCTTGCCAACCAAGAGAGTGGTGCATGCCATAGCTAACCTCTTTCCTTCGGTGTTGTCATACCACAGCTCGCCGCGCCGGCATCGACGAGAAACCCGGTCGATTGCCACCGCGTTCGTAGCTGTCTTCTATTATGAAGCATTTCCGTGAAGATGTCCGGGCGTTTCGATATCGGCCGTCTCGCCGCGGCCGCGGCGAGACGGCCGGGTCCGCGCTTTGCTCAGCAACGGCCGCGCAGCAGAACTGCCGCGCACTGCATACCGTCGCCCGAGGAAAGGTCCGCGCTGGCGCCCAGCGCGCGCAAGCCGTCGTACAGTCGATTGAGGCGGAAACCCTGATCCAGGCCGGCGACAGGCTCGCGCGTGGCCCACACGCGCAGCAGGTACTCGTGATCCTCGTTCGGCGGCTTCGGACCCGTGTACCGTTGGGCCACCTGCGGATCGGTGACGCCCACGAGGCGCGAGTCCTGGGAATTCCTTCCTTGCACGGCCTCGGGGACCATCGAGACAACGGAGCGGCTGAAATCGGCCGGAATCGACAATGTGTCCGGGGCGTCCGGATCGAACATCACGGCGCCGATCGGCAGGTTCGCCAAGCTCCAGTGGATCCACTGGAAGCCGCAGACAGGGATGGAGCCGTCGTCGGTGAAAGCCCAGTGCAGGTACCGCATCGCGGGATCGACGCCCCGGACGCCGAACGGGAAGGACACGACCGTGGAGCCGTCGACCTTGTTCTCTTCCGGCGCCTGCTTGCCGTATTCATCGGGAATCGTCGTGAAATCAGTGATAATCTGCATGGCCCCAGTATGCCTCCGAATCCGAAAAACCGCCCGGCAACGCCATGGGCGGACGATGGGAACGGGAATAGGAACGATACCACGATGCGAACAGCAGCGAGGCGAGCGGACGAGACCGCAGACGGCAGACGCGCGGCAGGCCAGGACGAACGGTGCCCGCTTAGGCGGCGACGCGCGCCAAGCGGCAGGCCAGGGCCTCGAACACGAGCGGCAGCATGCCGTTGCCGTGCAGCCGACGGCGGGCGGCGCCAATGGCCTCCACCCGATCCAGCGCCTCGGCGCGCGTGATGGAGCCGGCCAGGGCGACGAGGGCGTCACGCTGCTCAAGGTTGAGAAGGCCGATGGCGTCCTGCGCGTGGGCGTGAATGATTTCGACGTCGCGATACACGGATTCGGCGTCGTCCAGGATGCGGTCGAGCACGTCGCGCGTCAGACGGGTGGCCAAGCGTTTCTTCTCGCCGCCGCTGCCGAGGCGGTTGTACTGGGCGCGCATGGCAGGTTCCATCTTGGGCAGACGCCTATCGTCGGGATCGTAGCCCTGCTGCTCGAGGAACTCGCGCTGGGCGCGCGAGACACGCTCGTCGGCGGCGTCCTGGGCCTGCCGTTGCGCCTCTTCGACGAGCTTGTCGGCGAATACCACGGCCTCGAACGCGGACGACGTCCTCAGCAGCCCTTCGATCAGGCGGTCACGGCGGGCGATGGCCCCAGGGATGGACGCGTACCGGCGCGCCAGGTCCACGTTTCCTTGCGCCAGGCGCGCCGCACGGCGGGCGGCAGCCTCCGGCACCGGCTTCCGGCCTTCGGCGGGCGACTCCAGGTAGCGCGCCACGTCCTCGTCGCTGGGCAAGGACAAACGAACCGTGCGTACGCGGGAACGGATAGTGGGCAGCACGCTCTGGAGAGACGGGGCGCACAGGACCCAAATGGTGCGCGGGGCTGGCTCCTCAATCTCCTTGAGCAGCACGTTCGTCGCGCGCTCGGCCATGCGACCGATGTCGCTGACGATGACGACGCGCCACGGACCGGTGGACGGCATCTGCTCCGATGAATCGACGAAGGCGCGCACATCCTCGATGGGGATGGCGACCTTGTCGGTCGCGAGGACCGTGACGTCCGGCGAGGTGCCCGCGATCACCTCCCGGCAGGACGAGCAGGTGCCGTCGCCATGATCCGGGCACTCCAGGGCCGCGGCGAACGCCAGCGCGAGACGGCCGCGCCCCGCGCCCTCAGGGCCGACGAACAGCCAGGACTGCGCCGTTTTCGACGGATCGGACGCGGCCTGTTCCAGCGTTTCGATCACTGCGCGCTGGCCGACGATGCCGTCCCAGACGCTCATCGGGAACCGATCTTCCGCGTGGCCAGCAGCGCGTCGATATTGGTCCGGATCGCGCTCCACACCTCGTCTATCCCACGGGACGCGTCAATGACGGCGATGCGGTCCCGATGACGCTTGGCAAGGTCGAGGAACGCCTGGCGCGCGCGGTTCTGGAACGGGTTCGGCTCCGACTCCAAACGATCGGTTTCACGTGAAACGGCGAAACGGCGACGCGCGGCCGCCGGATCCATGTCCAGCAGATAGGTGCGATCCGGCTGCAGGCCGTCGGTCGCCCACTCATTCAGCCGCTCGATATCCCGCCTGCTCAGCTCACGGCCGCCGCCCTGGTAGCCGACGGAAGAGTCGGTGTAGCGGTCGGAGATGACGCATTCGCTGCGCTCCAACGCTGGACGGATGACATCGGCGACGTGTTCGGCGCGGTCGGCGGAGTACAGCAGCGCCTCGGCGCGCTTGCCAATGTGCGGGGCGGACGGGTCGAGCAGCAGGCGGCGGATGGCCCCGCCCAGCGGGGTGCCGCCCGGCTCACGGGTCATCAGGACGGTCAGGCCTTGTGCGGACAGGTAGTCCCGCAAGCGCTGCGCTTGGGTCGTCTTGCCGACACCGTCGACGCCCTCGAACGTGAGGAACAGGCCCCGCTGGCAATTCGCGCTCATGCTTCCGCCTTCGCTGCCATGGCCTCCGTGGCCGCGGCTTTCTTCGTTGCGGTTTTCTTGGTTGACGCGGTCTTTCTCGTCGTCGGCTTCTTGGTCGTCGTCTTCTTGGCGGACGAGGCGGAAGTCCTGCGCGGGCGGCGCTTCGCCGGCCCCTGGGCACGTTTCTGCGCCAGCAGGTCGAACGCCGTCTGCGGGTCGATGCTCTCGACCGTATACGACTTCGGGATGGTGCGGTTCGTCGTGCCGTCGGTGATGTACGTGCCGTAGAACCCGTCTTTGATGACGACGGGCCTGCCGGTGGCCGGATCCGCGCCCAGCTCGCGCAGCGGCGGCTTAGGAGCGCGGGAGCGGCGGCTGTACTTCGGCTGCGCGAACCTCTCCGTGGCTTCCTCCAGCGTGACAGTGAAGATGGCGTCCTGCGCATCGAGGGGGCGCGTCTCCGGCTTCGCATCGCTGCCTTCGACGGTCTTGGTCAGGTACGGGCCATAGCGGCCGTTGTTCGCCGTGATGACGCAAACCTGGTCCTCGCCTTGCTCATTCTTCTCCGTGTACTGGCCCACCACGCGCGGCAGGCTGAGCAGCGCCAGAGCCTGCTCCAGGCTAATCGTGGCCGGATCCATGGTCTTAAAGAGGGACGCCACCCGCGGCTTCGGCGCTTTCGCGGACGCCTTCGCCTTTTTCGCGGCGGGCATGCTCTCCCCCTTGTCCGCCTGTTCCGCCGATCCTGGCATAACGGCGGTCACGTACGGACCGAACCGGCCGGAGCGGACCTCGACGACGGAGCCGTCTTCGCTCGTGCCCAGTACGCGCACCCCGCCAGAGTTGCTGGCGATGAGCTCGCGCGCTTTGCCGGCAGTCAGCTCGTCGGGCGCGATGCCGTCCGGCACAGAGGCACGGCGGGGTGTGCCGTCGGCGGACGGGTTCTTCGTGTCCTCGACGTACGGCCCGTAGCGGCCCACGCGCACGTGAACACCGTCGCCGATGTCGATGGTGTTGATGGCCCGCGCGTCGATATTGCCTAGTTGGGACACCTGAGCCTGGAGGCCTTCGGCGGCTTCCTGTTCGTCCTGCGCGGAGCCGGCCGTGTGGCCGAAGTAGAACTCCGTGAGCCAATCAAGCTCGGATTCCTCGCCCCGCGCGATGCGGTCGAGACCGTTTTCCATGTGGGCTGTGAACTCGTAGTCCACCAACTTGGGGAACTTCGTTTCCAAGAGCTTGACGACGCAGAAGGCCAGCCAGGACGGGATAAGCGCCCGACCGCGCTCGTACACGTAACCGCGGTCGATAATCGTGGAGATGATGCTGGCGTACGTCGACGGACGGCCGATTTCCTTGGCCTCCAGCGTCTTGACGAGCGAAGCCTCGGTGTACCGCGGCTGCGGTTGCGTCTGATGCGTCTGCGCATCGACGGACTGGAGCGCCAAGCGCTGGCCTTCGGAGAGGTCGGGCAGGCGCGTCTCATCGGACTTGCCCGCGGATTTGCCGGAGCCGGTTACCTTGCCGGGAGCGTACACGCGGGAGAAGCCGGAAAACGAGACGACGGTGCCCGAGGCCTGGAACAGCGCTTCGCCGAACGATGGCGCGATCGCGGCAATCCTGGCCGTGGCCGTGAAGCCGACGACGTCCGCCATCTGGGTAGCCAGCGTACGCTGCCAGATGAGAGTGTAGAGACGCAGCTGCTCCGGCGGAACGCGCGACGCGATCTCGTCCGGTGAACGGAACGTCGAGCCGGCAGGCCGGATAGCTTCGTGCGCTTCTTGGGCACCAGCGGACGTGGTGGCGAACTGGCGCGGCTCGTCAGACAGATAGCCTGCACCGAACCGCTCCTCCACGCTTTGGCGGGCAGCGTGGATGGCCTCGCCCGACAACGTGACGGAATCAGTTCGCATATACGTGATGTAGCCGTTCTCATACAGCCCCTGGGCGGCGCGCATGGTAGCGCGGCTCGTCATACCCAGGCGGTTGCCGGCGGCCTGCTGCAGCGTCGAGGTCGTGAACGGCGGCGACGGACGACGCCTGTACGGCTTGCGCTCCAGCGAGCGCACCTCGAAACCGGCGGCTAGAAGCTCGTCCGCCAAGCGCCGGACGTCCTGGGCAGATAGCTGCATCGGTTCGTCGGCGGCGGCCTTCGCCGTCAGGTTCCCGCGGGCGTCGAAATCCTTGGAAACGGCGAGACGGCGGCCTGCCAGGGACGTCAGCCGCGCCTCGAAAGCGGAATCGGAGCCGTTGTCGGCACCGGATTCGCCAGGCACCAGCATGACAACGAGGTCACGGTACTCCGCCGGCACGAAGGCCATGCGTTCGCGTTCTCGCTCGACGATGAGACGGGTGGCCACGGATTGCACGCGTCCGGCCGACAGTTTCGGCGCTACCTTGCGCCACAGGACCGGGGACAGCTCGTAGCCGTACAGGCGGTCAAGGATACGGCGCGTCTCCTGAGCGGACACCATGTTCCGGTCCACCTGGCGCGTTTGCTCCAGCGACGCGAGAATGGCTTGCTTGGTGATCTCGTGGAACACCATGCGTTTGACGGGAACCTTCGGTTTCAGCGTCTGTATCAGATGCCAGGCGATGGCCTCCCCTTCGCGGTCCTCATCGGTGGCCAGGTATAGCTCGCTGGCGCTCGCCAAGGCCTTCCTCAGTTTCGAGACCGTGTCGCGTTTGTTGGCGTTGACGATGTAGTACGGAGCGAATCCGTCATCGACGTCGACACCGAACTTGCCGAACTTGGCTTTCTTGGACGTCGGCACCTGGGACGGCTGGGCAAGGTCGCGGATATGCCCCACGGACGCTGCGACCGTGTACCCCGGGCCAAGGTAGCCCTGGATTTTCTCGGCTTTCGTCGGGGATTCCACGATGACGAGCTTGGTTCCGGTTGCCATGCGTCTGTTCCTTTCACGTCATTCGCGCGCCGGGGAGGGCAGTCCTGCGGCGGCAAGCTATGTTCCGTGCGCAATACACATACAAACATCCGAGGATACGGGCACGACGGTACCTTCGGTGGATGAACCGGCTCAACGGTCGGATTCCGGCGCCGGCGGCGGGCCGACCAGGCCCACGGCGGACAGTGGCGAGGCCGTCAATTGGCGGAAAACCGCCACCAGGGACAGGCCCAGCGCCGAGGAGGATAGGATAGCCATGACGGATGCCTCGATCGCCGGACGAACGGTCCACTGCGCCATATACTGCAGGCCCGGCAGGACCTGACTGACGAGGTATCCGGCATAGCAGAGGCCGGCCGCGCCCATGACGAGCGTGATCGTAGCTACGATTTGGATGCCCGCGCTGCTGCGGCGCTTGCCCGGCTTGTCCATGCCGGAGCCGCGCGTGAAAGCCAAGACGATGAGCGTCATGCCCGTCACCATGAAGAACGCCACGACCACGTCGGATGGGCGGTGCCAGCGGCCGATCACCAACGAAACGCCGACGGTGCTTGTCAGCGCGAAGCTGATGAGCAGCGCGACCCAGCGCCAGGACAGGCCCACGGCCAGCAGCAGGATGACGCACGCGGTGAAAACCGCGGTGGAGTGCCCCGAGGGGGATGTGTTCGCCGTGTTGAAAACGGTGCGCCCGTACACCGGACGCGGCAGGAAATGCTTCAGCAGGTACGCGCTTACGCCGGCGACCATGCCCAGGATGGCCTGTTGCAACACCAGGACCCATCGGCGGCGGATGAGGGCGATCAGCACGCCGATGACGATAACGACGCACATCGTTCCCACCACGCACACCGGCGTCGTGCAGAAAGTAGCAACTGGCGACAGCCAGCCGGCATGCGCCTCGAAAGCCGGACGGAACTTGGACCACACCAGGTTGTCGAACTCCTGGCCTTCCATCGTGCGCACGGCGAGGCACCACAGGCAGGCGGCCGCCGCCAGCATGATGACGCCCAGGATGGCCGCCCAAACCGTGGCGGCGCGGCGCGGGCGCGCCAGCAGCGGATCCTGCAGCGACTGCAGCAGCGTCGCCGGCGCGCGGCCGTGGATTTTCTGATCGGCACGGGACCGGCCTTCGACGGAGGAACCACTGCGCGCCGGCGCTCGGCCGTCTCCGAAGCGGACGTCAACGTCCTGATCCTCCTCAAAGACAGCCATGGACGCCTCGACGGGATTCATTACGCCCGTCTGCTCGGCCGCATCCTGCTCCCAGTCATCGTCAACGGGCGGCGCCGGCGGCGTCAAAGGTGAGGGGAACGACGGGAAGGAACCGTTCCCCGACGGCGAAACGGGATTGGTATTGGCGCGGATGCTCATGCCATCGACTTTAGGAGCACCACGGGGAACTCGCCGGCGAGAGGAAAGGGATATGCGCAAAACGTCTGCACCGCAGGCAGGCGCGACGGCGAAACGGAAAGAAAACTCCCACGCACCCGCCAGAGGCCACTTACCCTTGCTGCATTCCTGCCCTGGGGGGATTGGGTGACATAACGCCACGTGAGAGCTCTACCAGTCTACACGATTTGGCTCAGTCGGCAAATCGAAAGATCTGGTCACAAGCCGGCGCAGCGCCTGAAACACCCACGACCGCAACCACCTCACGCATCGGTATCGATCGTCTCCTCCTGGCGCTCGACAAGTCACGCCGCAGCAGGACGATGCCGACGATTGGACAGACGGACGGCCTTGACCAGGAAGCTCAGACGCCCGCCGGTTTCAATGCGCCGGATGAAAAATACCCACCCCCGGCCCCTGCTGTTCGAACGGTCCTACCAGGCCGCTGGGCAGAATGATGCCCAGCGCGGCCGAGCGCCGCGAGACAGTAGTGAACAGGGAGTCGCCCGATGTGGCTTTGTTCGGCGCAAGGAAAGTGGCACTCGCCATGGTCGTGGCCAGCGCGGAGTTGTAAATGGTCTAAACAATCAGACAGCAGGCGCAACAGGCCCGTCAGCAGCAGGCGCCAAACGATGATCGGCGGGACCCTCGCGTTCGGCGGTTTTGCCCGCCGCCGGGACAAGCGCCGGTCCAGCCGGGTTGATCCGCACGAACCAAAGCAGGATATAAGCGGCGAAGGCGGACAGAAGCGGAGGATCGCGCGTCGCTACGCGCAGGTCGAATAAGCGGTCGCGGCCCGTGTTGTTGGCGAAACGGAAGAGCGCAGGGCAGACGACGTGGGACCAATACGCGGAGCGGGACCTCCCGCAGGAAACCGCTGGCATTCGCGCGCCTTCCTTCAACCAACAAAACGGCTGTTTCCTCGCCGCGCCGCCGCAGCGCGCAGCGGCTCCTGTGCCCTCCCGAAAGTACGATGGAGGCGTACACCCATCGCGTGCGGAAACGACTCTGCTTCGCGCAGGATGCCGCTCGGCCGCCGGCCGGGAGCAGCACGTGCCAAAACGAGGAGAAGAAATGACTGATCTCGTCATCGTCGGAGCGGGCCTCTTCGGCCTGACCGTCGCGCAGCAAGCCGCGGAAAATGGCTACAGCGTGCGTATCATCGACAAGCGCCCGCACATCGGCGGCAACGCCTATTCCTATTTCGACAAGGAAACGGGCATCGAGATCCACCAGTATGGCGCGCATCTCTTCCACACCAGCAACGAGCGCGTGTGGGAATACGTCAACCGCTTCACCGGCTTCACGAACTACGTCCACCACGTGTACACCACGCACAATGGCGAGGTCTACCCGCTGCCGGTCAACCTCGGCACCATCAACCAGTTCTTCCATGCGCACTACACGCCAGACGAGGCCAAGGCCCTCATCGAGAAGCAGGCAGGCGAGTACGCCAACATCGAGCCGAAGAACCTCAACGAGCAGGGCATCAAGCTCGTCGGCAAGCCGCTATATGAAGCTTTCACCAAGAACTACACAGCCAAGCAGTGGCAGACCGACCCAAGCCAGCTGCCGGCCAGCATCATCCGCCGCCTGCCGGTGCGTTTCACCTACGATAACCGCTATTTCAAGGACAAGTACGAAGGCCTGCCGACCGATGGCTACACTGCCTGGTTCGAGCGCATGATCGACGACCCGAAGATCGAGGTCACCTTGGGCCTCGACTTCTTCGACAGCTCCCAGCCGCTTAGCAAATCCCGCGTGCGCGGCAATGTCCCTATCGTCTACACGGGTCCAATCGACCGCTACTTCGACTATGAGCTGGGCGCACTCCAATGGCGCACGGTCGACTTCAAAGAGCATCGCTACGACGAGGTCAACCACCTGGGCTGCCCGGTCATGAACTACTCTGACGCGGACGTGCCTTATACTCGCTCCATCGAGTTCAAGAATTTCAACCCGGAGCGCGAGAAGACCGCTGTCCAGAAGAAGACCATCGTCTGGGACGAGTACTCCCGCTTCGCCAGCAAAGGCGACGAGCCATACTACCCGGTCAACACCGACCAGGACAAGGCCATGTTCGCCCAGTACAAGGCCATGGAGCGCGCCGAGCCGATGACCGTGTTCGGCGGCCGTCTGGGCGGCTACGCCTATTACGACATGCACCAGACCATCAACTCTGCTCTCGTCACCTGGGAGAAGGAAGTCGAGCCGATGCTCCGGAAGTGACAGACGCAGCGACGCCATGGCGCGCAAGCCTCGGGGCGAACCCGGTCTGCTATGGAAATTCTGCTAGGAATATGTCCTGCCGATGGCCTTCGCCGTCGGTGGGACATACTTTTGAAGTGGTTGTTAATTATCGCCGTTTCCCGCCGTTGACAACGGGGCAAGAGAACTAGGGCATCGATGTTTGTCGCTTCCGCGAAGAAATGGGCCAACCAGGACCTGCTCATCATGGCGTTCACCGTTGTGGTGTTCATCGCCGCCGCTTTGTTCGCCGGGCCGAAGGTGTACGTCATCTTCACGCCAGACGAGATGCTCAACGACGCCATTGACCTCCTCTTCATCGTGGAAATCCTCATCGCTTTCGTGCTGGATTTCGTCGATGTGGGCGACAAACGCTATCTCAACCACAACCTGGATTCGGAAATCCTTAACGAACGGGCGTCGTTCCGCCAGTTCGGCACCAAGTCGTTCCGCCTCTTCCTGTACCTGATCTTCATCATCCCGCTGATCCTCATGCTCTGCACCGTCAACACGAAGTGCGAGCACCTGCTGGTGGACGCCTATGTGGCGTTCTTCGTCGGCGCGCTACTGGTGCTGCTCGATACCCTCTACTCCTCGCTCGGCCTGCTCGACGCCCGGCGCGACAGCACCGGCCACGACGAGTACGCCAAAAGCATCGTGCGCAAGAACATCTTCTCAAGCTATCAGCGCATCGTGCGCAAATACCTCCTTGACGGCAAAGACAGCCCAATCGACTACGTCACCTATACCATCAGCAGCTACAACAGGAACGAGCGCATCGAGTACCTCACAGCCCTCTTCGACGGCGAGTACGCCAATGCCAACATCCCGCTCCTGCAGACCGCGCTGGCCGGCAGCCTCACCAGCTCCGGCACCCGCGACCGGCGGATGAAGCACTACTACGATTATCTCAAGGACAAATGGGGCTTCCTGGCTACTTTCGACTGCCAGCACAACAGCGATAACTTTGCCTTCCTGCAGGACCAGCTCGACCGCACGACGCGCGGCCTGCGCTGGGTGGCCACGAACCTGCCCGACAGTTACTTGTCCCTCTTCGCCGGCCAGCCCATTGACTACGGTGACTTCGCCTACTCCAAATCGGTGGACCGCATCTTTTGCTACGCGCAGACCGTCATCAACAACTCCGTGTTGAACCGGGGCAACCTCGAGGACATCCTGACGGTCATCGCCATCGAGACCACGCGCAACAACTACAAGGTGCTCGCCGTGGGCCGCACGGAGTCCAGTTCCGCGGCCGCGGAACTCACCAAGCCGGCAGAACCTGTCGCCGCGAAAGCGGCTGCCCCCAAGTCCTCCGGCGCGAAGTCAGCTCAATCCGGCAAGCGCGCCAAGGGAACCAAGACACGCACCTCGGTGCGCTCCGTCGTCAACAACACGAACACCTACACCTACGAACTGGGCCTGCACCTGTTCATCCGCACGCTCAACTCCAACGAGTACCTCAAGCAGGTCAACCGCGGCAACTACGAGGACTTCCCCGCCGAGCTCGCCGCCCGCGCGCGCAACAACCATTCCGCCATCAAGAACGCCAGCCGTCTCGACTCGTCCTACCTGGAAATCCTGGAGAACGAACAGCTCAAAAACGACGTGGCGCTGTGCAGCGTGTTTAGCGCGCTGACGCTCAACTCGCAAATCGTTTACCTGCTGGCAATCTGCTCCAAGTACATCGACGGAGACGCCTTCTGCCGCCCGCTCGTCACAAACTTCCTCTTCTTCAACAAGGCCTTCACCGCCCATATCGTCAACGGCAAAATCGTGAACCAGAGCAGGTCGGCCGACCCGGCTGACCTGGCCACCCGCCTGGCTGGCAAGCTGGCGAGTACCTCGCTGACCCCGGACAACGTGACGGCGATCCTCATGGCCCTCGCCCGACAGGACAAGATCACCGTCGAAACTTACCGGACCATGAAGCGCAACAACTTCGGCTTCCTGGAGTATCTGCTGTTGCGCATCATGTTCACATCGGTCTCGGCTGTGGACGAAGCCATCCCCACGGAACCCAAACGCTTCTTCGAGGACTCGTCCCTGGAGGAGACGCAGGAGTTCCACCAGTACATCGCGAAGTTCCGTTCACAGTACGGCACCCGCCTCACCAAGATCATGCAAAAGCTCTTCGATTTGTGACGGACCGGGAGTAGGCACGGAACCGACTTCAGACGGCCGTGCGGCGTTCACTCCTTCACGCCGAAGATCTTCTCCCACACGTCGACGCTGGCCAGGTCGTACTCGCGGTACTCGCGGGACAAGTTCTTCCAACGTTTGAGCAGTTCGCGTGTCAAACGATAGTTCTCGCGCATGAGGGAGCGGAACTGCGCGTCGTCGCGCTTGAGCCAGGCCACGGAGTTGCCGTCCGGAGAGGTGACGAGCGCGCTGTCCACGCCCGCGAAGCTCAACCAGGACGTGTTGTGGGCCGCAATTTCGACGTTGGGCCGTTCCTGGGAATCCAATGGACAGGGATCCAATTGATGCTGCTCGTCGGTGATGTCCTGGCCGGTCTTGGTATGCTGCGAACCCGGGTTACCAGGATCGCGTGGATCGGCGCCTTTCGACACTGCCGACTTCAGCGCGCTGACCGCGCCTTTCGCCAACCCCTGGGCGATGCCTTTGACGGCCGCGAAACGGCGTTCTACGCCGGTCGTCGGGCGTAGGCTCGGCGGCATCGCCTGGCGACAGGCCGGCGGGAAGTCTTCGAGGCTTGGCTTGAAGCGCGCGTCCGTGAACCGCGACTGCAGCTCGCGCACCTCACTCAGCTTGGTCGGCAAGCAGTCGACAAGGTGCTGCGGACCGGCGAGCAGGTCGGTGAAGGCCAGATGGCGCAAGGCCATGGACGAGTACTGCAAACGAAGGCCCAGGTTGGCCTCGTCGAAAAAGGATTCGAACAGGACGCGCGTCACGGGCCTGCCCGGCTCGTGCAGAAGCATAGCGAGGAACCGGTTGCGCTCGGCGAAGTACTCCTCCCAAGTGCGTGTCTGATCCTTCTCGTGCCATGCCTGATGCCACACGGCCACACCCGGCAGCTGGACGGTCGGGATGCCAGCCTTCTTCGCGCGCAAGCCATACTCGATATCGTCGAACTTGATGAACACCGGCAGAGACAGGCCAATCCTGCGGATGACGGAAACGGGGATGAGGCACATCCACCAGCCGTTGTAGTCCTCATCCACGCGCTGATGCAGGCGCGGGCAGTCGCGCAGCGGGTCAGCGGCGAAGTCGTGGTTGTACGGTAGGCCGAGGGCCGGATAGTACCACATGCGCTTCCAGTCGAAGCACTCGCCGGAGCTGAAAAGGGACGTACGGTTGTCGAGATGGAACATCGCGCCACCCACGATCACGGGCCGCACTGTGTAGTCGGCGAACTGGACCGCGCGCAGGATAGCCTCCGGCTCGGAGACGGCATCGTCGTCCAGCAGCATGCAAGACGATGACCTCCCCGCTTGCAACGTCTCGTACATGCCGCGGGAAAAGCCGCCGGAGCCGCCGAGGTTACGCTGGCGCAAATACGTCAGCTGGCGGCCCAGACGGGCCTCTACGGCGTTGAAGCCAGGCTGGTCGCTGACGAAGTCGCTGCCCTGATCGATGCAGTACACGGTATCGAGGCGCTCGAGCAGGGGCCTGTCGGCCGCGATGGCTTCCAGCTGGTCGAGGCAATACGTCGGACGGTTGAACGTGGTGATGGCCACGGACACGGTTCCCGGATCAGCCGCCACGCGGACGTCCGTCGGCACCTGCCAGGCCGCGTGGGAGATGGTCAGCCCGTCAGCGCCGCCGCCGGAGGCTTGAGCGTCGAACCACACGTAACCGCCGTCCATCATGCCCGTCAAAGGCACAGTCAGCGTCACGCGCGTCACATTCGAGAGTGCGGAGGATGCTGCCGCGTGCCGTGCGGTCGATGGAACGGCCTCGCTGGTCATGGATTCGGTGCCGGCAGCATCGTCCACGACACCAGTGACCGCGTTCCCCACGCTGAGGGAAGCAACTTGGGAATAGAGTCCACGTCCGTCGGAGCGAGACACGGAGATGACGCCGGAGCCGACGACGTCGGCCACCAGGCGCACGGACCTCACGGCGGTCCACCGCGTCCAGTACCCGCCGGGGAACGCATTGAAATAGCTGCAGAACGAGGCTTTCCCACCGGAGGCCACGCGCACGGAGTCGCGCGAGAGCACCGAATACGACGCCGTCGTGGCGCCCTGGGCGGAGCCGCCGGTCATCGCGGAGCGGACCAGCTTCTGGTAGCTGGACTGGTTCATCGCCCTGAAGTCAAGGCGGCGCAGGTCGACGCGCGGGTCGAGCAGGGCATCGGATTGACGCGGAACGGTCCAATCCAGCGCGTAGAGTGGCAGAACCTCGTCATCAAGCCGTCCATCCGCACCAACCGGAAACACCACGCGGACCACGTCTTCCCATTGCTGTGCGCCGTTCATCGCATCCTCATTCCTTGCTGTTCGTCGTTCCGTTCCTGGAGCCGGGCTTGGCGCCGTTGGCCGTTTCCTTGGCAGCCTTGCGGGCTTCGAACTCGGCCATCTCTTTAGCCTCGCGCTGGGCCTGGCGCTCATCCTCCAGTTTCTCCCACGCCTTGTCGAGTATGTCCTTCTGGTCGAAATCGGCGCCGAGAACGGCCCGGACCTCATCGTCGGTCAGGCGGACGTCGTCGAGCGTGATTTGGGCGACCTTATCCGCGTTGCTTAGGTCGACGTTCTGCAGCCGGTGCAGCACGCCCACGGCAACCGGCACGACGCGGTCCGAGCCGGAGGCCTGCTTGACGCGCAGCTTCGAGAGCTTCGCGGCGTTGAGCTTGGCCTTGCGCTTGGTCTCACGCTTCTCGAGCTTCTCGAGTAACTCCAGGCGCTGGCGGTCCAGCGGGTCGTCGCTGGCGGCGAGCAGGCGACGCGCTTCGGCTGTCACCTGCGGGGCGCCCGGGTGCCAGCCGTTCCATTGCAGAGTTTCGACGTCGTCTTTGCCGGATTCGGAGGCGATCTCGATGACGCGGTCGCTTAGCAGCGCGTAGTCGGCGTTGCGGTCGTCGCGGACCACGAAGGAGCAGGCGTTGCTGCCTGTGGCCACAGCCACCATGTTGGTGAAGCCGTCATCATCGGGACTGGGCACGCGAAGCGAGGTGTACAGCGTGAACTCGCCGTTGTTGAAAAGATTGACCGGGAAGCTGAACTTCACGGTGTGATGTCCATGTTTGAGCATGCGGAACGTCTTCGAACCGGAATCGTAGGTGATGCCGCCGCGACGGGTGTCGTTGACGGAGATGGCCAGGTAGAAGTCGCCCGGTTCGTCGAACTGGTACTCCACGCCGAACTCGAAACGCTCGTCGCTAGAACAAACCGGCGACGAGATGGCGAAGGTTCGCAGGATCGGGCAGCGGGCGTTGAGACCCTCCGGGTAGTGCGCGTCGGTGACGGCCTCGTGGTTGTGCTTGGCGGCTTCCTTGCGGTCAGCCTCCAGGTTGAGCAGGGTATACTCCTCTGCCACGCTGTTCTTGTCACCGATGGCGGCGATCTTGCCGTCCTTGATGAGCATGGCGCGCGTGCAGTAGCGCTTGACGGCGCCCATGTCGTGGGTGACGAGGATAACGGTCTTCTTCGGGTCCCTCTTGATTTGGGTGAAGAAGTCGTTGCACTTGCGCTGGAAGGACTCGTCGCCGACGGCAAGGACCTCGTCGAGCACGAGGATATCCGCCCGGGCTTTGACGGCTACGGAGAACGCCAGACGCACCTGCATGCCGGACGAGTAGTTTTTCAGCTTCTGGTCCATGAAGTCTCCGATTTCGGCGAATTCGACGATGTCGTCGTACATCGCGTCCATCTGAGCGTGGGAGAAACCGAGCATGGCACCGTTGAGGTACACGTTCTCGCGGCCGGTCAGCTCCGGGTTGAAGCCGACACCCAGCTCGATGAACGGCACGAGCCTACCTTTGGCGGACACAGAACCTTTGTTCGGGTAGTAGATCTGGGAGATGATCTTCAGCAGCGTGGATTTGCCGCCGCCGTTGCGGCCGACGATGCCGAAGAACTCGCCCTGGTGCACCTGGAAGCTGACGCCCTTGAGCACATGCTGGGTGCGGTAGCCGCGGATGCCTTTCGTCCAGTTGATGAAGGCTTGCTTGAGACCGGTAGCCTGCTCGGTCGGCAGCTTGAAGTCCTTGTAGACGTCGTTGCATTCGAGCACGACGGGCGCGTCCATGAAAGGGAATTTCTTCTGCGCGCCGGAAGTGACATCCCCGTCGTCGACATCCGCGGAAGCGGCAGCCGTGCCGTTGGCATCCGCGACGACGAGCGTCTCAGCGTTCCGGGCTTCGAAGCCCGCTAGGGCGTTCCCGGCGGTATCCTTCGTCTCGGTCTGATCGGTGTTCTTATCGGCGCTCATCACATGACCTCCGCGAAGCGTTTGCTGTTCTTGTTGAACGTAGTCACGCCGATGACCATCAGCAGGACCATGATGAAGTACGGAACGAGACAGACCCAAGCATCATGGCCGCCGAAGAAGGTCCAGATGATGGGCTGCGTGGCTGGCGCGATGAGGTTGTGGCGGATCTCCTGGATGGCTTCGCAGAACGGGTTGAGCAACTCCAGGCGCGCGAGCTTGGAGATGATGCCGCCGCGGTGGATGACGTAAGTCAGTGGGTACACAATCGGCATACCGTACATGACAACCTGCTGCAGGACGTCCCAGATGTGGGCGATGTCGCGGTAGTAGGCGTACATCGTCGCCATGATGAGCGTCAGGCCCAACGTCGTGAAGTAGAGCATGGCCACGTTCGGGATGAGCAGCAGCACGCGCCAGGTGAAGTGGACGCGGTAGCCGAAAGCGAAAAGCAACACGACGCCCAGGTTGATGCCGTAGGTGATGAGCGCGCCCATGGTGGCGGCCACGACCACGATGTAGTTCGGGAAGTGCACTTTGCGCAGCATGTCACCGCGGTCGACGATGGACCGCAGGCCGACGTTCGTCGAGTCGGTGACGAACTGCCAGGAGCTGATGCCCAGCAGCAGGACCACCGGGTAAGTGCGGGTGCCGTCGGACATGCGCAGGAACCGCGCGAACACGACGTACATGACGCAGAACATCATCAGCGGTTCCAGCACTGACCAGATTACGCCCAGAAAGGAACCCTGGTAACGGAGCTTGAAGTCCGTATGGACGAGCGCTTTGAGAATATACCAATTGTGTTGGTACCGTGATCCGTGCTTAGTCGACTCAACTTGCTTCACGGGTTACATGGTAACAACCACAGGTCATTCCGCTGAAAGAGGACCAGCTTCGCGGTCCTTCGCAACGGCTGGGCCTCGCCTCGGGGCCGTTTCCCGGGACGGGGCCCAAACGGGTTGCTCCGCCGGCAAGCCGGGACCGTGTCAGTGCAGGTTGCGCAGGGCCGCGACGCTCAACGCCACGCCCTTCTCCACGCCGACGGCTGGCTTCCAGCCCAGGGCCTCGAGCTTGGAGGAATCCAAAGCGTCCGGCTCGGCGTCGGAACCCTCACACTCGCCCACTGTCGGCAGGTCGATGCCCGCCTGACTGGAGATGGCAGAGAGGAACTCGGAGGACGTCACGCAGGCATCGGCGTCGCACACGTTGTAGATCTCGCCAGCGGCACCGGAAGTCAGGACGGTCAGAAGGCCGGCGACTGCGTCGGACACGTACGTGCGGGCCGTGCGACGGCCGCCGCTCATGGACCAGGAGCCGAGGACACCTTCGCCGGCGGCGCACTGGAGCATACCGGCGGCCTCGCGCTGGTCATCGCTGAGGAACTCCGGGCCGTAGACGCGCGACAAGCGCGCCACGCGCACATCGAGGCCATACTGGCGCACGTACGCGAGGCACAAGGCCTCTGCCGCGCGCTTGGCCGTGGCCTGCAAGTCATCCAGCAAGGCCATGCCGGTCTCGGTTTCCTGGGGGCGGCGGCCGGCTTCCATGGAGCCGTACACGCTGGCGGAGGACACGTAAAGCACCATCGGCTTGACCGGTTCTTTCTTGAGGAAGCGGGCGATGTCGGAGAGCACAGAGTCGATGCCATTGAACTCGGTCTTCATGACGGATGTCGGGTCGTCCTCGACCGCCGCGCCCGTGATAGAAGCGCAGTCGACGATGACGTCGATATCGTCAAGGGCTGGCAGCGTCGCCACGGAGTTGGTGACGTCCAGCCACTTGTTCTCGACGTTCTCCACGCCGTCGAAGCGCCTAGCCAGCTCCTCGCGGTCGCGCGCCACAGCGACGACAGTGGCACCATGGCCGATCTGCGCCAGCGCGTACGTCAGGACGGAGCCGACGAGGCCGGTCGCGCCAATGACGAGGATGCGCTTGTCGTGCAGGTTGTCGAGGTTCGGAACGTTCTTCAGGGCGCGCTGACCGTCGGACCGGGCGATGTTCTCGAATTCCGGATTTGCCATATGCTCATCTCGCTTTCTATGGAAGAAGGCCTCTGAAAGACAGGACTATCGAAGCCATGCCAACGAATTCCCGAGACCATACTAAAAAATCGCGGCGGCTAAGGAAAGCCGCCGCACTGAAAAGCGCGCGCCGATCGCGCGACACCCCAGACCGGCAGGGACTGGCCCAGGATTAGTCCATATCGAGGTACTGCTTCCAGTAGCCCAGGGACGTGAGGCGGGCGCGCGCGGCGGAATACTCGGCATGGAGCTTCTTCTCGTTGACCTTGAACTTACGCATGTCGCGCATATAGCGTTTTTCGATGCGCGCGTAGCGGTCGTTGTCTTTGACGCGGATGCAGCCCTTGCGGTTATACCAGTCAATGAGCACGAGGACGCGCTTGCCGCGGATGACGCCCGGCTGGTACACCCAGCCGTTGGCCGGGACGATCGCGTAGCCCTCGCCCTGCGTGCGGAAGACGCGTTGGCTGTTGTCGGTGATGAAGTCGTGGGCGCGCTGGTACATCATGCGCGGCTTGTCCTCGTCGATCATCTGGCGTGTCAGGCTATTGACGTTGAAGGACGCCAGCTCCGGAACACGCCCAGCCTGCTTTTGCAGCTCGTCGAAAGAGACCATCTTCTCCTTGTTCCTGTTCGCCGCCAGGAAGGTGGACTCGGCCGTGTCTTTCTTCTCGAAAAAGTCCGGGCCTTTGAGGAAATCTTCGAAGGCATCGAGCACGAGTTCGGCATTATCGTAGCCGAACTTCTTGGCCTCTAGACGGACCAGCTCGTGCATACGGCCCACGAAGTCGGACTGCGGGGCGAAGCCGGTGACGAAGCGGGCGATGAGGGTATTGCGAACGGTCTGGTAACGCTCGACGGCTGCGTTATAGCGCACGTCGAACGGGCTGTGCCACAGACCGATGCCGTTCATGGTGATGAACTTCGGGTCGCAGCGCACGCCGAATTCGGCGTCGTCGCAGCGCACAAAGAACGGCAGCGGCAGGCCATGGCGGCGGATCTGGGACACCGGGATGACGCAGTACCACCATGCCGCGTAGGAGTGGTGCTTAGTGTCCTTCATCGGCTGGAACATCTCGTTAAAAATGATGTCCTCGAAGAGGGTGACGCGCAGAGGCGGCTTCTGCGGCTGGAACTCGCCCCTCTTGTTCATGAAACCGACATCCTCGGTCTGGATGTCGCCGATGTTGTAGTTGAGCATGGCGCCGGAAATGAAGGCGTCCTTGTACTGCGCGTTGACGATGCGCAGCAGGTTGTACGTGCGCTTGATGGACTCTGGGGACACGGAGACGTCGTCGTCCATGAGGAGAACGTGCGTGGCGGCCGGTTCTTGCCCCATGGCCAGGATCATGCCGCGCGTGAACCCGCCAGCGCCGCCGACATTGCGGTTCGGCACAACGGTGACATGCTCGTCCGACAGGGCCTTCGCGTTGAGCGTGCGGCCGTTGTCGATGACGTACATGTGGAAATGGTCCTTGATGCCGTTGCAGTCGTCGTGCACGTCGCCGAAGATCTTTTCCTTGACGAGCTCGATGTTGCCGGTGATGTAGCTCTCCTTCTTGAAGGTTGTGGAAGCGAGCGCCAGGTTCACCGGGCGCAAACGGTGGTCGATCTCGACGGAATAGTAGCCGTTGCGCAGAGAGACGGGTCCTTCAGCGTCGATGACGAAGCCGAGCAGGACGTCCTTGCTGTTCCAGGTCAGGTGCAGATCGACGCTCTGCCAGTCCTGGGAGGGCGGGATGGAGGCCTCGACGCCGTCAACATACTCGGGGCCGTGGGAGAAGGCGGTGCCATGCGTCTGGCGGACGACCGCGCCTGCGCCCTTGAGTTCCAGGTGCAGGAAGAAGTCCCGCGCGTAGGTGTATTCGCGCAGCTTGCCCACAGAGAGAGCGTTGTAGTACGTCGAGAAATCGTAGTGGCCCATACCGGTGAGGATCCACTGGTCGTTGTCGCCTTCGAGCAGCGGCGCGTCCGACTTGCAGTACAAGCCCGGGTAGTTCAAAGCGCGGGGCGTTGTTTCCAACAGGACATTGGCAAATTTAACCAAAGACATACGTCTACCTCTGCGTTAGGGAATAGTTGTCTCCATGATAAGTGCCGTCACGGCCGGACCCGTTCCCAGCGTCCTCCGAGGCGGCTCGAAGGCTCTCGGAACGGAAAGGCCCGCGCGATATCATGCAGAAGTGACAGCACAGGCAGAACAGCGGCGCCGGACCGGATCCCAGGAAACCGAGCAGCGAGATACTGCGGGCGGCACGGCCCGGTCGTTCTTCCGAAGGCGGTGGAGGGCCATCGCCTGGGGCATAGCGATCGCTGCGCTGCTCGAGACGTTCTTCTTCAATCTTCCCTTCTGGCAGACGCTGCGCGGCACGGCGCGGACCATCCCTGTAGCGCAGATGACGCTGACGGGTCTCAAACGCGTGCCCGGAGGCCTCGAGGTCGTCGACGCACAGGACGCGGGCGTGGCGGCTACGCTTCCTTCTTCGGAGGGGATCTCTTACTTGCGCCTCGATGTTTCCCCCGACGCGGCGCCTCAGACGCTGCGGTACACCTTCTTCGAGTGCTACCCCGAGCAGACCGGCTTCTACACGGGCACGGCCTGGGGTTCGTCGTACACTCGCTCGCCGCGATCGCTGTACGTGGGTGTGCACTCGTCCGCCTGGCGCGTAGGCCTGGCGTTCCACGAACCCGCAGGCACCATCATCCCTTTGGACGCGCTCACCGTTAATCCGAGGATTCCTTTCCGCATCGGCGCGATGCGCGACGCACTTCTGCTGGCGGTCGTCGCCCTCGTCGCGCTGTTCGGCGCCGGCTCGCCGTTGTGGACCATGCGCCTGGACACCCGTTCGGCGTTCCAGACCGCGTTGTTGTGGCTTTCGACCATCGCTGTCATGGCTTTCTATGTCTGGATGTGGAAGGAGTCCAATAGCGCGGTCGTTTGGCGGGGACAGCGGCCTGGTATGGGCGAAACAGAGTCCTTCGACCAGTACGCCGATCTCGCTGACGCGCTCCTCCACGGCCATCTGTGGCTGAACCTGCCCGTGGCCCACGGCCTGCTGACGATGCCGAACCCTTACGACTGGAAGGCGCGCGAGGCCCTGTCGGCCGCCGGCCAGACCACGTACTTCGACCATGCCTTCTACCATGGTCACTACTACTGCTACTTCGGCGTCATCCCGGCCGTCCTCTTCTTCCTGCCGTACCGCGCGATCACGGGCAAGGCCCTGGCCAGCGCCTACCCCATCCTCCTGTGCGCGCTGGTCGGCGCTGTGTTCGCCACCCTGTTCGTCGTGCGTCTGGCGAAGACCTACTTCCGTGATCCAAGCATCGGCGCGGTCCTCTTCGCCTCGTGGATGCTGGGCCTGGGCAGCGGTATTCTCTACCAGGTGTTCACGGCCAGCTTCTACTCTGTTCCGGAGTCGGCCAGCTACGCCGCCACGCTCGGCGCGCTCTGGCTTTGGCTCTCGAGCTTGCGGACCCGTGACGGCGGCAAGCGCATTTCCTCGTGGCGCGTGTTCCTCGGCAGCTTGCTGATGGCCTGCAACCTGGGCTGCCGCCCGCAGTATCTCGCTGCTGCACTGCTGGCCGTCCCGATTTTCTGGGACAGCGTGTTCCGCGACCGTTCGCTCTTCTCCCGCCGCGGGCTGGCGGCCACCATCTGCGCGATCCTGCCGTTCGTCCTCGTCTTCGCCCCGCTGCTGGTGTACAACAAGGCGCGATTCGGCAGCATCCTCAACTTCGGCAACGAATACCAGCTCACCGGCTACGACTGCCAGAACACGGCCTTCTCGCTGACGACCATTCCGGCGATGGCTTACGATTATCTTTTCCAGCCGATGAACTTGACCTCGTTGTTCCCGTTCGTCGGCACGGCATCGACACCGACCACTGTCTTCGTGCCCGCGGAACCGAGCGAAGGCGGGTTCTTCGCCTTCGTCGCGCCGTTCGCGCTCGTGCTCTTCCTGGCGCCGACTGTGTTCTCGCGCCGTCACGCGCGCCGGCTGGAACGCCGGATGATCGACGGCAGGCCAGCCCGCCGGACAGCGATCGGCATCGTCTGGACTTGCGTTGGCACTGCCACGGCCATGCTTTGCGCGGACGCGCATCTGGCCGGCTTCTCCGAGCGGTACATAGGCGACTTCGGGCTGCTGCTCGTCATCGCGGCCATCGTCACGCTCTTCGCCCTGCTCCCTGCCGACGATAGGCATAGCGGCGCGAGCGCAGACACAGCCCTCGCCGCGGGCGAGAGCAGCGGCTGGCTTGTACTGGACGACGTCCGCCGGTGCCTGGCCTTCGCCCTGTGCTTCCTGCTCGTCTTCGCCCTGCTCGCGGAGTTCTTCGCCACGTTCGACATCGGCCGCTATGGTGACCTGTTCCGCTATGCCCCCTGGCACTACTTCCCGGTGCGCGCCTGGTTCCTCGCTGTCGATTGAGATGCCCAATTGAGCGGATGCCGTGCGAAGCGAACGGCGGCGCGGTGGACGATTAATTCGGCGCGTTACTAGTTGACTGAGTCACAGGGAGAAACGAGGTCCGGTATGCAGAAAGACACTGACGTCAACCCGGGACGCGTACGCGCCGCACGGAGCGCCTCCAGGCGCAGCGCTTCGGGAACGAACGTCCGTTCCTCGGCGTCGGACTCGCCGGGCGGAGCGGCTCCGGCGGTCTCCTCGAAGCTTCCCCAGCGGCCAACCCCGGCGCCGCGGTCGGCGTCGTCCCCGACGCTGATTCCCGGTGTCTCCCAGCAGCCTGGCCGGCGCGCCGGCGATGCCGCAGCTTCAGTGCCGCGCCAGAACAACACGCGCACGGCTAGGCCTCACCGCCGTCAGCAGTCCGGTTCGTGGTTAAGGGATTTCCTGGCCAATGCGCGGCGGAACGCCCGGCGTTGGTCCCGCCAGCGCGGCGCCAACAGCCCCTGGAGCGGCGTCCAGCGGCCGATCCAGCAGAGCGCGCCCCTGACAGCTGCCGGTTTCTTCCGCCGCCGGCGCAGAGTCGCCCTGTTCGGCATCCTGCTCATTGCTTTCCTGGAGATCATCGTCTTCAATCTGCCGTCCTGGACCACGCTGTTCGATTCCGCGCCCAGCCAGCAGCTCTCCGACTTCACACTCACAGGCCTGCAGAGCGCCTCCGACGGACTGGTCATCACCAATTCGGCCGACGCGCAGATCTCCGTGAAATCACCGACGAAGATCCAGTTCCTGGAGTTCGAAAACGCGCCCGGCGCGCCCAAGGAGCAGACTGTCCAATATTATGTGGTCAGCTACTTCGCCGACAACGTCACGCCACATTTCCTGGGCAACTGGCTGAACATGTCGACGGGCACGGCCCGCTCGCGCTTCATCAACCTGGGCGGCACCTGCACCCACGTCGCCATCCGCTTCAACGGGGCCGCCGGGGACATCATCCCGTTCTCCAGCCTCAAGATCAACCCGCGGGTGCCGTTCCAGTTCAGCCTCACGCGCATCTGCCTGATGCTGCTCCTGCTGCTGCTGGCAGTCGTACTAGGCCCCGGCTCGCCGCTGTACGACACAGCCCTCGACACGCGCTCGCTGCTGCAAATCGGCCTGCTCGTGGGCGCGACAGTCCTCATGATGCTGCTGTATTTCTTTATGTGGAACTATTCCGACAGCGTGAACATCTGGGTAGGCGAGCACAACGAAGGCGGCTTCTGGTATGACTACAACCAGTACGCCGACCTCGCCAACTCGCTCCTGCACGGGCACACGTGGCTCGACCTGCCTGTCAACCCGCAGCTCGCGCATCTGAAGAACCCGTACGACCCCGACCTGCGCTATGCCATCAGCTGGAAGATTGGTTCCCAGCCCGACGGCAAGATCTTCTGGGATCATGCCTTCTATCATGGCAAGTACTACTGCTATTTCGGCGTCGTGCCGGCTGTTCTCTTTTTCATGCCTTACGAAGTCCTCACCGGCGGCCACTGGCTAGAGTCCGCCTACCCGATCCTGTGGTGCGCTCTGGCGGCCGCCATGTTCGCCACGCTGCTCGTCGTGCGCCTGGCTAAGGCCTACTTCCGCGACGCTAGCATTGGCGCGGTCCTGCTCGCCATCTGGATGATCGACCTGGGTTCGGGCATCCTCTACCACGTATTCACCGCCAGCTTTTATTCGGTGCCGGAAGCCAGCGCGTACTGCTTCGTGCTGGCAGCTCTGTGGTGCTGGCTCATGTCCATCCACCGCAGCAAGCGCACCGGCCGGCGCGTCGTCAACCCGGTGTGGATGTTCGTCGGAAGCTTCTTCATGGCCTTGGTGCTGGGCTGCCGCCCGCAGTTCGAGTTCGCCGCGCTGGCGGCCGTCCCGATTTTCTGGGACAGCGTGTTCCACGACCGCGCGCTCTTCAGCCGTCGCGGATTCCTGGCTACAGTCTGCGCTTGCGCGCCGTTCGTCCTCGTCTTCACACCGCTGATGATGTATAACAAGGCGCGCTTCGGCAGCATCCTCAACTTCGGCAACAAGTACCAGCTGACCGTGTTCGACGCAAACGTCGCCGTGTTTCCGAAATCCTCGATCCTGAGCACAGCCTGGTACTATCTTTTCCAGCCGATGAACATCACCAGCTCGTTCCCGTTCGTCACCGCCACTTGGCTGCCGGCGAACCTGTACTTCCCGCTGGAACCGAGCGAAGGCGGCTTCTTCGCCTTCGTCGCGCCGTTCGCGCTCGTGCTCTTCCTGGCACCCTGGATCTACTCCCGCAAACGCGCCGGATGGCTCGACAACGCGCTCGCTGACCACGGCTATGGCCTGCGCTCCGCGCACCGCACTCTCGTCGCCCTCGTGGCCACGCTGTGCGGCTCGGCGTTCGTAGTGCTCTGCGCCGACTCCCTGCTCGGCGGTTTCTCGCAGCGCTACATCAGCGACTTCGGCGCGCTGACTATTCTGGCGGCGGTCCTCGTGTTCCTCACGCTCGCTCCCGCATCCGCCTCGACGTTGGGCATGGACCACGCCAAGCACGCGTTCGTGGGCATCATCTTGACGCTCGTATGCGTCACCATCGTCACCGAGTTCCTCGCCATGTTCACCACACGCTACGGCGACCTCATCGCCGACGTTCCATGGCATTACTATCCGGTGCAGAGCTGGTTCCTCTTCTTCAACTAGGACTGGTTCGTGTTTCTCTCGGTTTTCCTGAGCGCATCGGGCCAGGCTCCTTCGCTCTACTGCAGGAAAAGGAACCAGTTCTGCACGGCAAAGTAGTTCGCCGGATCAGCGCTGATGACATCCCCGCCGCGCGTGCAGGAGAACGTCCAGAAGAACTGCAGCAGGATCGCCGCCATCACTAGCACCGGTAGGACGTCCACGGCGAGCTTCGCCAGGAAACCGGCCCGGTCTTGTTTGTCGACGACCCCAGCCGGGCACAGCGCCAGAACGACGAGCACCGCGGCCAGCACAAGGAAGATCGCGAAATCACCGAGATACGTCTGCGCTGCGCCTCCCAGCCGACAGTCCACCAGCAGGACGACAATGCCCAGGATCACGTTCGTCCACACCAGCGATGAGAACGCGCGCCACGAGGCGCCGAGTCCGTGGCCCGCGTCCCGCAAACGGGACGAGATCCGCGCTTTGTGACGGGCCGACAGCAGCCAAGGCGCGCCGAACAGCACAGCGGCGAAAGGCGCCAGGGACACGAAGAAGCTGCCCGGAAGCGCGTCGACGAATAGCCAGAACGGCGTGGCTGTCAGGCCGGAACCCACAAACGGGAACGTCGTGGCCAGCGTCGGCGGCTGGAAGAGATACAGGAAGACGCTGTCCAGCACGCCGATTTTGGAGAAGCGCGCGATCTGCGGATCGTCGCAGGTCAGCTGGTATTCATTGCCAAAATCGAGGATGCCGCCGAAACGCTCCGCGTTGTAGACGAACAGTGGCACGAAGACGAGGATGAAGGGCGCGAGCGCCGCGAGGGTCGGCTTCCACCCTTGCCGGGAGAAGAGCGCGCGGTCGTGGAACACGCTGTCCCAGAAAATCGGGACGGCCAGCAGCGCGGCGAGCTCGAACTGCGGGCGCGTGCCCAAATCGAAGGCCAGGAAAAGGCTACCCGCGCCAATCCACCACGGTGACACGGAGCAGAGGCTGGCAGCGGCGCCGTCAGACGCGCCAGCCGAAATGTTCTTGCCCTTCGAGCTGTTCTCCTCGGCCACGCCCTTGCCGCTCTTCACAAAGCCGCGCCGGCGAGGGCGAGCGCGCCGTCCGTCCGGCCCCGGCAGCGCCATGAGCCAGCACCATAGGCCGATCAACGTGAAGAGGTAGGCGGCGGTCTTCGGCACCGCGTAGAACTCGGCGACGAACACGTTCGCCAGCACGCCCGAACCTAGGCCTAGCATCCAGATGGCTAGCATCGTCATACCCAGGCTGGCGTCGGCGAAGTTCAGGCTCGCCAGGCGCACGACGAGCAGCGCAGTGAACACGGCCGACGCTAACGCGCAGATGAGCACGACGGGCGCCGAACCCAGCCACTGGCCCGTCATCAGCTGGTAGGGCACAAAGAACAGGACAGCCGGCACGACGCCGAAATAGCAGTAATATCTGCCGTGGTAGAAGGCGTGGTCGAGGTAGACGCGTACGTTCGGATGGGCAGCGACAAGGGCCGCCCGCCGCGCGTAGTCGTATGGGTCGGACAGGGCTGCCAGCTGCGGCGAGACAGGCAGGTCGAGCCACAGATGGTGGTGGATCAGCGCGTCGGCCAGACGGGCGTACTGCTCCTGATCCCCCCAGGCGTGGATGGATGGGATGTAGTTCTGCCCCACCCATTCCTGCGCGTTGTCGGGCATGAGCCATACGAACAGGTACAAGCCCATGAGCAGCGCCGTCATCAGGGCCAGCAGGGCCAGCTGCGGGCGTGAGCGCGTGTCGAGGCGCTCATGGTAGAGGGGTGAGCCAGGGCCGAGCAGCACGGCCATCAACACGAAGAAGAGCATTAGCCCGATGCGCCCGGCGTCGAGTTGGAACGGGACGTGCGGGTTAAGGGTCACGCTGACGAAGGGCAGCACTGTGCCGACCGAGGCCCGCGGGAACGAGATCGACACGTGGGACACGTACGAACCCACGTTGACGTATTGCGAGCGTGGCGCGCCCGTCGACAGCGGCAGGACGCTGTCGCCCTGGTGGAACGTCAGATTGTTGCCGTAATAGATGCCCACGGAGTACCAGATGGTCTGATAGGCGGGCGCGGAAGGCGCGTCGTTGAAACGCAGGTACTGCAGGATCTGCGGGGACCGGATATCCAAAGACGGGTCGGGCTTGGTCACCACGAAGCCCTGCTTTGAGCGCCGCAGGCCGGAACCCACGGCGACGGCGGAATCAGGGACAGTGACGCTTGACGATCCCACTGTCTGCCAGAAGGGCAGGTTGAAGACGACCAGCTCCAGGACGGCAGCGAAGGCGAGGCCGATAAGGGCGGCCGCGCGGCGCTGTCGGACCAGAGACTGCAGGCTCGTCATCGCACGGACACGACCCAGGCCTGCGCAGTGGCACCGTTCTGTCCCCAGGATCGCACGATGTTCAAATCGCTGAGGGCGCCGTTACGGAGATCGACGACGAAGTACGGGTTCAACCAGCTGTGCAGCGTGATGCTGCCGTCAGGGTTGCGCACTGGAATCCACTGTTGGTCGACGCGGCCTTCGCCTGGCCACTGGATGATGGCGGTATTCCAGTCGGCGACGTAGCCGGAGTTGTCGAGCCATTCGCCAGAGCGGGCGTTCTGCAGGGAGATGCTGCCGTCGGCATGATCGAGGACGGTCCACTCCTGGGAGGCTGTGCCGTTGGCCTGGTAGATGTCGACGATGGCGCCATCGGTGGTACGGCCGTACTGGTCCTCCATGAGGAAGTTGTTATTGCCGACGTTGCCGAGGGTGATGGTCTGGCCGGTGCGCAGCACGCCGTCGGTCTCCATGCTTTGGGCGGACGAGAGCCAAGCGGCCTTCTGCGTCGGCGTCACCGTCGGCGTCAGGAGCCACTGCTGCGAGGCGGACGAGCCGTTCCGGACGTCGACGGAGCCGCCACCGAAGGTCAGCGTGTAGGATGGGTCGACCGCGCTGTGCAGCACGATGTCGCTGTCAGAGCCCTGCGTGGCGATCCAGTCCTGGTTGAGCTGTCCGTTGCCCGGCTGCAGGGCGACTGCTTCCCCGTTGCTCACCGCGTCGCCGCCGCCGACGACGGACAGCCACTCGTTGTTGGTGAGGCTTTGGATGGAGATGGTGTTGTTCCAGGAATTGTGCTGCACGCGCCACACCTGCGGCGACTGGTTCGGGGTCTCGTTCTTGTATTCGGTGCCCACGGACGCGCCGTTGCTGGTCAGTCGCTGCGCGATGTTGCTGCCCTCGTTGACAAAGTAGTAGCCGGCAGCGAGCGTATTGATGTTCGCATTGGCGAGCTTGCTGCGCTCGGCTTGCAGGACGGCGGAGCTGTGCTGCGCTTCGGCCATTTGCTGCTGCGTGGCGTAGAAGTTGAACTTCCACTGCTGGGCTTGGGATCCGTTGGTCTGAAACTCCTGGACGAGCGTGCCGTTGGAGGTGACTCCGTATGGCAGGTTCAGCGCATATGCCGGGTCGTAGGCGGACAGCAGGGTGATGGTGCCGCTGGAGTTGTAGGTGGCGATCCAGTCCTGGTCGAGCTGTCCGTTGCCTTGCCACAGGCCGACGGACACGTTGTTGCCGGCGGTGGCGTCGCCGCCGAGCGTTAGCCAGGTGCCGGTGTTCTCGTTCTTCAGGCTGACGGTGCCATTCCAGCTGTTCTGCTGCAGATACCAATTCTGCGTCGTATCGCCATTGGTTTGGTAGACGTCGACGACGGCGCCGTTGGCCTTATTGCCTTGCCAGTCGTCGAGCTGCTGCGAGGACGCGGCGGCCGGACTGACGTGGTACCAGCCTTCGGCGAGCGTGTACTTGTTGCTATCGACGAGGGTCTGCCACTGGCTGTAGCGGTAGGCCGGAGTGACGAGCCAGGTCTGCCCGCTGGTCTGGTTCGGCGTCCACTGGCGCACCTCGGTGCCGTTGGCGGTGGCGCCGTCAGCCTGGTCGAGCGCGAGGCCGGAGTTGGCGTTGACGAAGGTGAAGCCGCCATTCTCGTAGCGCAGCAGCCACTGCTGGGTCGTCAGGCCGTTGCCTGCGCAGGTGTCGGCGATGGTGCCTGGGGTTGTGCCGCCATAGTAGTCGTCCAGCCAGTAGCCGTTCTCGACATTCTGGATGGAATACAGGCCGTTGCCTTTCTCGATGATTTCGAAGTCCTGGCCGCCGGACGTCGGCGAGTACTGCCACAACTCGAGGCGGGAGAGGTTCTGCGTCGAGTTGCCGTCGACGGACAACACACTGGCGTGGGCATTGGCGGACTGGAAGCGCACGTCCGAGTTCAACGGCAGCGATCCATCGTCAACAGCGGTGAGACGCCAGGTCTGCGAATTGGTGCCGTTGGGCGTCCACACGCGCACCGCGGTGCCGTCGGCGGTGCCGCCGTCGGCCACGTCGAGGGCCACGTTGCCGGATTCCGGCTCTAGGACGAGGCCGCCATTGATCTCGCGCAGCCACCACTGCTGCGCCGGCGCGCCGTTGCCGACCCACTGGTTGACGGCCGTGCCGGAGCCGCCGCCGTCGACGACGTTGAGCCACAGACCGGAGTTCACGTTCTGGATGCCGTAGCTGCCGTTGGGGTTTCGCTTGAGATGCCACACCTGCGCGTTCGTCCGATTGCTCGACCATTCGTTGACGTTTTCGCCATTGGCGGTGGAAGCGCCGGGCACGTTGAGCGAGTCGTAGACATCCGTGCCGGAATCGAGGTAGTAGTCGCCATCGGGCAAATCGGCCAACGGGTACTTTGACAGGTCGAGTCCCTGGTCCGCGCTGGACGAGGAACCGGTGTCGGTGGAGCCTGCGGACCACGGGTCGCTCACCGGTGCGGCGTAGCCCCAGGCGTCTAGGTCGACGCTGCCGGAAATGCCGTTCACGCTGCCGTCGTCGGCGTACTGCCAGCCGCGGAAGTTGGAGCCGAAGTCGCTGTAGCCGGTCTCGTAGCCGTAGGATGCCACCCAGTCGACCTTGGAGTGGATGTAGGAGTCGTCGAGAGCCGTGTCGAGGTAGTACGTGTACGAGTACACGCTGGCGTCGTTGTAGCCGCCGGCAGCCAGGCCCGAGACGAAGCCGCTGACCACGCCGTTGTAGACGCTCGGGCTGGTCGGATGCGGATGCGCGGCCCAGGAATAGGCTTCCAGGTCGTACTGGACGCCGAAGGCCAGGTCGGACTCGCTGATGCCCGCCTCTTTGAGCAGCTGCGCCGCGTAGGCGCCTTCGTCGTAGCCGGTTGCTTTGTTGTAGGCATAGCTGTACACGTACACACCGAACGGGATGCCCAGCTGCTCGCACTGCTGCATGTTGCGCACGGCCTGCGCGTCGTAGCCGTTGCCCCAGCCGTAGGTCAGGCGGATGATCGCGCCCTGCACGCCGTTGGCTTTGGCCGCTGCCCAATTGATGGTGCCCTGCCATTGGGAGACGTCGATGACGCCTTTAGCCTGCTGAACGAACTCCTGGCCGTTGGCGTTGTAGAAGGCGGTATTGCCGTTGCTGGTCTGCCAGTAGGCGCCGTAGTCGCCGTCGCTCAGGGAGGTCGTGGCTGTCTGGCGGGAGTCAGCGCTCGAGGCCATCTCGGCCAGCAGGGTCGATCCGGCCCGGGAGCCGGACGACGAGATGGTCTTTGAGGACGCGCTCCCCGCAGGGGATTCCGCGGTGGACGTCGTCTCGACGTAGCGGGACGCCGACGCCTGGACCGGCGCGGCCGCGGATGGCACGTGGTACGAGCTGGTGTCCGCCGAACCGGACGCAGAGGAGCCGGCCGCGGCCTGCTCGTTGGCCTTGGCGATGTCGGAGCGGACGGTGCCCACCTGCGTGGGGATGAAGGTCTTGCCGTCGGTTTTGGCCAACGGGTCGGCCGGATGGCTGGCGGTGCCCACGATGGACGGGTCCGTCACTTTCGCGCCCGTGCTGAGGTTGACGACGGCGCCGTTGGGCAGCTGCGCGTACTTCGGACTGATGACGGTCGCCGAATCGGGGATGGAAGCTGCCACCTTCGAGGGCAGCGGCACGGTTGGGTTCGTCGAATAAGTGCCCTTGGCGCCGGCGGCCAGCGCGCTGGCCTGCTTGCCCGACGCGGAGGATGAAGAGCCGGAGGAAGCGGTCGTGCTGGATCCGGTTGAACCCGTTGAAGCCCCTGCCGGTGAGGACGACGCGGACGACGACGTCCCCGCCGAATTGCTCGTGGACGAGGACGAGCTGGTCTGCGGAGCTGTCGTCGCCTGCTTGTTCAGCGTCTGCGTGCTGACAGCCGACGTCGACGCGGCCGTGCTCTTCTGACCGCACCCGGAGACGCCCACGAGCATTCCCCCGGCGGCCATGACGGCGACGACGAGGCGGGCGACTCGCCGCGCGTGTCCCGGTGTGCGTGGCGCGGCTGGCGTCGACGACGGTTTCTGTTTCCCCCGAGGATCATTGTGCATCGGTTCCGACCTCCCGCAACGAAATTTCCCATGACGCGACAGCGGCAGCTGGGCGATACGGATATACGAATAAAATAGCAGAAGGTACTTATCGCGTGGCCATGTGACTGGCCGCCGTCACCCGATCCACGAAAGCGTGCGCCATGCCGGATTCCTCCCGCCCGTCCGTTGCCGTCCTCATCCCCTGCTACAACGAGGCTCCGACCATCGGGAAAGTCGTCGCGGACTTCCGCCGGGAGCTGCCCGGCGCGGCCGTCTACGTCTACGACAACAACTCCGACGACGGCACGGCCGGCATTGCCCGCGAAGCCGGGGCCATTGTGCGCAGCGAGCCGCGCCAGGGCAAGGGCAACGTGGTGCGGGCCATGTTCCAGGACATTGACGCCGACGTGTACCTCATGGTTGACGGCGACGACACCTACCCGGCCGAGGCGTCCCCGGAGATGGTGCGCAAGATTGCCGAAGGCTACGACATGGTCGTGGGTGACCGTCTCTCCTCCACGTATTTCCAGGAGAACAAGCGCCCGTTCCATAACTCCGGAAACCGCTTGGTGCGCTGGACGATCAGCCGCATGTTCCACTCCCGTATCCGCGATATCATGACCGGCTACCGCGCTATGAGCTTCACCTTCGTCAAGACCTACCCGGCCATTTCCGGCGGCTTCGAGCTGGAGACGGAGATGACCATCCATGCCGTCGACAAGCATGTGAAAGTCTACGAGATACCGGTCCAGTTCCGCGACCGCCCGGATGGTTCCGTCAGCAAGCTGAGCACCTTCGCCGACGGCTTCAAGGTGCTGGCGACCATCTGGCGCATGGTGTACGAGTACCGTCCGATGCCGTTCTTCACCACGTTGGCCGTCATCTTGGTGTGCCTGGGCGTTGGCCTGATGACCCCGATCTTCCTGGCTTACTGGAGCACCGGCACCGTCCGCCAGTTGCCCACGCTTATCGGCGCCGGCTTCATCATCCTGTGCGGCGTGCTGAGCTTCATCACTGGCATCGTGCTCGACATTCTCGCCGAGCAGGGCCGCAAGAGCTATACCCTTCACTGCAACGAGTTCGCCTACCTGCACCGTGCACACCACGCCGACGAAACCGCATGAACTCCAGCCTTTTCCGGAATATCCGAAGCTGTGCTATAGTGGTCGAGCTGCTGTTTGGAGGATTCGCCTAGTGGTCTATGGCGCACGCTTGGAAAGCGTGTTGGGTGCAAGCCCTCGCGAGTTCGAATCTCGCATCCTCCGCTTCTGGAAGCCTCTGGTCCGCCAGGGGCTTTTTGCTGCCCCGCACATGACGAAGGCCAGTCGTGCCCGCGGCGGTTCCGTTTTCCATTGCCTTTTGGCATCGGTCGTACAGGGAATGCTGACCGTTCCTTAATGTTTCGCGCATGAAAACGCGCCTCAGCGAAATTGGTAACGATTTCTCCGCAATCTTCCTTAGCATTCGCCGCTTTTCCACAGAGAATGGCCATGTACGGAGCCGACAGTGGTGTCGGCCATGACTTGAATCGAAGTGGTCCTATGAGCGAAGAAAGCAACGGGGTCCCCACCGCCGCGACGGCCGCGGCCTCCAGCGTTCCCGTAGGAGGCGTTCCCTACACGACCGAAAAGCTGACGCGCACCGGCAAGCCGGCCACGATGAGCATGATGGCGTTGGCCATGATGAACATCGCCATGCTCGCCGGCGTCGGCAACGACGTCCAGATGGCGTTCTACGGGCTCAGTTCCGTGACGTACTACATCCTGGGCGCCATCCTGTTCTTCATCCCGA
>JAFRAT010000020.1 GCA_017405305.1 Aeriscardovia sp.
CGCGTTCATGTCGATGCCCGCGTAGCTGAAGAGCACGCCGGCCGCCAGGGACAACGTGGACATGCCGTTCCAAGCCGGGATCAGATGGCGCGGCGCGAAGCTGATGTTGGAGCGGTGGCCTTCGCACAGCCAGACAATGACGAGGATGAACATCAAGGCCAGCGGGATGATGGTGCCGATCCACACGCCGAACTTGGCGATGTTGGAGAACGCCTTGACGCCGCGCGTGGACATGAACGCGAGCAGCCAGTAGAAGAGGACCCAGCCGGTCATGATGAGCAGCAGGCCGCCCTTGCCGACGAAGACGCCCGGATTCTCGGCGAATTTCACGGCCTTGCTGAACTGCGGCGTGTAGAAGAGGATCGTGGCGCTGAAAGACGGGATGCCAATCCCGAACATGATGGAGCTCTGGAACCACAGGATGACGAGGCAGAGGAACGCCCAGCCTTTGCCGATGCCTTCGCCGACCCAGCGGAAGATGCCGCCGCGCTGAGGCCATCCGGTCGCCAGTTCAGCGGTCACCAGCGCCGTCGGCAGGAAGAACAGGATAGCGCCGATGGCGAAGAAGGTGAACGACGACAGGCCGTAGAACGCCTGCTGCGGATCGTTCGCCAGGCCGGCGAGCATCGAGACGTTCATCATGGCCAGAGCGGTCATGGACATATACGTTCTTTTCGCGTCACCCGATGGTCCTGTCGGATAGGAATCCGCGGGCGGGACCGACGAGAACTCCTGATGGTTGTTCATAGACATAGCTCCCCCCTTCCTCTCTGAGAAGACGAGAAGACGACTGCTCTCAGGCGTGCTTCTCCGCAGCTTTGCGTTGCCTTCTGGTTTCAGAATAAGAACGTTTCCACGGCGAAGCAAGGGGTTTCTTCATAAAGCTTTTCATCATGGAATGGAAACGATGCCATGTGACGGAACGCCACAGCGCCGGTCCGACAGCTCAAATTCGACACGATTACGGAACAGATACACGGCCGCGCCAGCGAAGCCGACATGCGGCCGCAAAAAGGACGCAAAAAGGCCCGCCCCATCCGGGGACGGGCCTCGACCGGCTGGGCGGGACGCCTCAGCTTACGGCATCCCGACACTGCAGAGAACCGGAGTCAGTCCTCGTCGTAGCCGTGGCGCACGACGCGACGGCGAGGACGCATAGAACGCTCAGCGCGGCCGTCGCTATACTCGCGGTAGCTGTCGTCGTCGGCTGCGAACTCGCGATTGCGATCGAAATGGCGGTTGGAACGGCGGACGCGATGCTCGTCGCGGTCGGGATGATGTTCGTTATGACGGAAGTCACGACGAGCATCACGATCATCATCGTAGCGCTCCCGGTGCGCCCGGCGACGGTCGGAACGGCTGGCGTGCCGCGTCCGGCGCTCGGAACGGAAGTCGCGGTCCTCGTCGTCTTCGACGTAGCGGGAGCGGCGTCCGCGGCGCTCACCATAGCCGGGACGATCGGAACGCTCTTCGTCGTCGTATCCCTCGCGGTAGCCATGGCCGGAACCGAACTCATGGCGAACATCACGGTCGTAGCGGCTGGAACGGTGGTCGTCGCGACGGCGATCGGAGTACTCGGAACGCATGGAGGAATCCTCGTTCTCGAAGCCTGGAATGGCCAGGGAGATCTTGCCGTGCTCGTCGACGCTCTGGACGACGACCTCGACCTGATCGCCTTCCTCGAGCACGTCCTCGACGCGCTCGATGCGCCCGCCGTCGCGCAAGTTGCGGATCTGAGAGATATGCAGCAGGCCGTCGACGCCCGGGGTCAGGTTGACAAAAGCGCCGAAGCTCGTGGTCTTGACGACCTTGCCCTTGTAGCTTTCGCCCGTCACCGGAATGTGCGGGTGGACGATGGAGTCGATAAGAGACTGCGCCTTAGCAGCGGCCTCCCCGCCTTCGGAGGCGATGTACACGGTGCCGTCGTCCTCGATGGACACCTCGGCACCGGTCTTCTCCTGGATCTCGTTGATGGTCTTGCCCTTCGGCCCGATGACCTCGCCGATCTTATCGACCGGGACGGTCATAGACACGATACGCGGCGCGGTTTCGGCCATGTCGGCCGGCTCGCCGATGCACTCGTCGACGACCTCGAGGATAGTGGCGCGGGCTTCGTGCGCCTGCTTGAGGGCACCGGCGAGGATGTCGGCCGGGATACCGTCGAGCTTGGTGTCGAGCTGAAGAGCCGTGATGAACTCGGACGTGCCAGCAACCTTGAAGTCCATGTCGCCGAAAGCGTCCTCGGCGCCGAGAATGTCGGTGAGGGTCTTATAGACCGGCTTGCCGTCGACCTCGCCGGTGACCAGACCCATGGCGATTCCCACGACCGAAGCCTTCAGCGGGACGCCGGCGTCAAGCAGGGACAGCGTGGACGCGCACACAGAACCCATGGACGTGGAGCCATTGGACCCGATGGCCTCGGAGACTTGGCGGATGGCGTACGGGAACTCCTCCTCGTCCGGCAGGACGGGAACGAGGGCGCGCTCAGCGAGGTTGCCATGGCCGATCTCGCGGCGCTTGGGCGAACCGATGCGACCGGTCTCGCCGGTGGAGAACGGCGGCATGTTGTACTGGTGCATATAGCGCTTGACGTCTGGACCGGACAGGGCGTCCGTCTGCTGGGACATCTTGAGCATGCCCAGGGTGGTGACGCCCAGGACTTGGGTCTCGCCGCGCTGGAAGAGTGCGGAGCCGTGAACCCGCGGCACGACGTCAACTTCGGCGGACAAGGTGCGGATGTCCTTGAGGCCGCGGCCGTCGATGCGATAGTCCTGCGTCAGGATGCGGCGGCGGACAATGGAACGCTGGAGCGCCTTGAAGGCGTTGCCGAGTTCCTTATCCTTCTCCATTGGATCCATGTCCTCAAACTCGTCGGCGAGCTCCTCGCGGACATGCTCCTTGATCTCGTGGATGCGCTCCTGACGCGGCAGCTTAGCCGCGATGGACAACGCATCATTGAGGTCCTCGTGGGCGATATCGGCGATGCGGTCGTAGAGTTCCTCGGTGTACTCCGGGAAGAGTTGGAACTCGGCGGCCGGCTTGGCGGCCTTGGCCTTGAGCTCCTGCTCGGCTTCGCAGATGGCGCGGATGAACGGCTTGGCCGCTTCGATGCCGCCGGCGACAACTTCCTCGTCCGGTTTGACAGCGCCTTCGTCGTAGATGAGATGCCAGGCGTTCTTGCCTGCGCCCGCTTCGATCATGGCGATGGCCACATCGTCATCCTTGGTGATACGGCCGGCCACGATCAGTTCGAACACGGCCTTCTCGCGCTCGGACCAGTGCGGGAAAGCGATCCACTGGCCATCGACAAGCGCCAGGCGCACGCCGGCGACCGGACCCTCGAACGGGATGCCGGAGATGGCAGTGGATGCGGACGCGGCGTTGAGTGCAATGAGATCGTAGGAGTCGTCCGGATCGATCGATAGGACGGTCTCGACGACCTGGACCTCGTTGCGCAGCGTGTGCGGGAAGAGCGGACGCAGCGGGCGGTCGATAATGCGGCACGCCAGAATGGCGTCGGCGGACGGACGGCCTTCGCGGCGGAAGAACGAACCAGGAATCTTGCCTGCGGAATACATTTTTTCCTGGACATCGACGGTCAGCGGGAAGAAGTCGTAGTTCTCCTTTGGGCTGGAACCCGCTGTAGTGGTGGACAGCACCATGGACTGTCCGTCGAGATAAGCGGCGACGGCCCCGTCCGCCTGCTGGGCGAGACGGCCTGTCTCGAAGCGCAGCGTGCGCTTGCCGTATTTTCCATTGTTGATGACGGCTTCAACCGCCGTGATATCGGGACCCTCCACGGGTTCCTCCTTCTGTTTCTGTGTTTTTCCTCTAACCTCTGCCCCGGTCTCGATCTCTTCCTGTGATTTTCGTTTTTGCGAGAACCGGGTTCAAAAAAGCCCGGGCACGGCGGGGTGTCCGGGCGGAAGCGTCAGTGGCGCAGGCCGAGACGCTGAATCAGAGAGCGGTAACGGCTGATATCTTCCCCCTTGAGATAGTCGAGCAGGCGGCGACGCTTGCCGATCATCAGCAGCAGGCCACGCTGGGAGTGATAGTCGTGCTCGTTCGCTTTCATGTGCTCGGTCAAATCCGAAATTCTCTTGGACAGGAGCGCAACCTGGACCTCCGGGGAACCGGTGTCGCCCTCGTGCGTTGCGTACTCTTTGATGATAGACTGCTTCTCTGCGCTGCTGAGTGCCACAGCTCCTCCTTGACTTGTTGCGCGGTGCGTCTGCCGGGTGGCAGAGCTCTCTGATTCCGCGGGCGAAACACGCCGACTTCCTAGTATACGCAAACCTCCGTGACAAACCGCACGCGCCGCGTGACGACAGACGCTTGCTACCCCATGAGCTGAATCACGCCGCAGAACAGAACGATGCAAATGGCGGCGAGCTCGCAGATGAGGAAGAACGCGAAGGCCGACCATCCTCTCAGCAGCATCTTGGCTTTTGAACCGTTCCTTGCGAACACCATCAGTGTCACGAAGACGATGGAGAAAACGAACAGGCCGGAAGCGGAGGCGATCATCCCCAGGTTCACGGCGTTCACATAGAAGCTTCCTTTCCCGTAAACGGCAAAGGTGCCGTACCAGAAGTCGGATTTGAGCAGCGACACGCCTGATACCAGCTGGCTGAGGGCGAACAGCGCGAGGGCCAGGGCCAGCAGACACCCGCGCCGCCGCACGACCAGGGCCAGCCCCAGGACGGTGAAGAGCACGGTGACGATGGTCCATCCAACCAGGGCCCAGCCCGAGGGATCCATGCAACGCAGGATGAACATCACCTGGCCGGTGTGCCAGATGGCGACGCGGCGGCCGACCCAATACGGCACGATGGCGGCGAAGAGCACTGCGACGATGCCCCAGACAATGCGCCACGGGCGCGTGCGACGGCGGCGTTCCTCGGCGAGCGACAGGCTATGGTGCAGCGTCTCTAGCGAGACCACGGCCGCCGCCGTCAGATGGCGCTGTTCCGCTTCCTGGCGGAGAGCGGTGAACATATCGTCCGGTGTGCTCTGGACTCCCTGCGCGTCCGTTTCCAGAACCCGCAGGCCGCGGGATCGCTTGCCCTGGCTTGGAGCGCCGCCGCCCTGAGCTTCTGTCTGTGGACGGTCTGCCTCGGTAGCACCGTCCACGCCATCTCGCCGCTCCTGCCGCCGGGCACCGCTCATTCTCCCCGCCTTTCTGCCATTTTTCTTCCCATCCCGTCTTACCATGCTTTCCCGCGGGGACGCCGGACGGACGTCCGCTGGGACAGCACAGCACCGTGGTGTCCAACGCCGAGACCGTGGCGGCGGGTCCGTCGACGGAACCTCCGGAATGGTTGTCGCAGCCACGCAAAACGGCATCGTTGTCCCAGACGAGCGCACGGCCGCGCCCGTCGTACGAGCGTTGAGGGCGCTGCACCAGGATTCCACGGCACCGTCAGTGCCGTTGTCCGAGCTTCTGGAAACGCCATCGCCTCCTTTGGCGCGAAGGAGTTCTGGTTGATCTGTGTTTCCGGCAAGCCCTGCGCCAGCAGGGCGGCGGCGTCTGCCGGCTCTGCCCGCCGAACCGGCTCTGGCGGACGTCAGCACTATTTCACCCAATCGGGGTCTTTCCTGGTTCGCGCTGGACAAGTCGCCCTTGCTATCCGTGTCGGACGAAGGAATCCGTTGGGTCCAGGAACAAGATGGCCATATCAGCTTGTCGTGCAGGACAAGCTTCTCCTGCCCCGTTTGCCACAGGTTAAGCCACAGCCGGAACGCGTGTCCGCACCGCGGTCCGCGCGGTTATCAAGACGGGCGGTGTTGCGCCGCGCAGCCATATCGATCTAGGCAGCCCCCGTTCCAGCCGTCCCCGTATAGCAGCAGCAAGGAATCCGGCGGCACCGAACTGGGCACACATGGACATCGACGTCCAGCAGGCCATGATGTTGAAGTGAAACCAGTCCAGCTTGAACTCGTCAAGCCAGTGACTCACGGATAGCAGAATACGGACGCGGGCCAGGACCTGTTCACTCGCCGCGTTGTTGCCACAACCAGAATAGCCTCGGACGATCCGCGTCATTCCGGCGGAAGTAGTACCCGGCACGGTCAACGCCAGCGGATTGTTGTTCAACCGGTGCATGTTGGCTGTGGACGACGCCCGTGGCCACGCGGATCCCTGCGTCATGCAGGCCCCGGAACCACCCGTCAGCTCGGCTTCGCGGACGCGCACCGCCGGATCGGTCGGAACTAACGTGTTTCCGGTCGAAATCCTCGCTGCCAGGATCGGGACCAGCAGCGCCGGCATCAACAGCACGGCCCATGGGGCCTCCTCTTGATTGACCGTCCGAGTTCGTTCTCTCTGTTCGGCTCCAAGGTGTCGGCGTTCCCATCCGGCAGCGAAAGACACGGCGGTCCGACGCGCTCACCGGCACTGAAAACGGAATGCCCGCGCTCACCTTTCTCCAGGAGGGAACGCGGGCGTTTCAAGAGGCCGGAACGATGGCATGGGCCAGCGTCAGCGGGCGGTCGGCTGCATGGAATTCCAGAATGGAAGCATGACCGGCTCCTTGTCGAAGGCGGCGAGTTCTTCGGCTGTCAGGTACTTCTTGTTGATGACGCACTCGAAGGTGTAACGCCTGAACCAGGGTTCGCTCATGATCATGTAGCCTTTGTCGCCGATCTTGTCGCCCCAGGAGTTCTCGACTTTGAAGCGGACCGGCTTGTCGTCGCGCAGATCAACGCCGGCGATGACCATGGCGTGAGTCGGCAGAGACTCGCGGGTAGTGAACATGTCGCCCTTCTTGAAGTCAAGATCGAGGCCGAACATATCCTTGAAACCGTAGAGGTCGAGGTCGGCAATGCCCTTCTTGCGGTCGAAGGACTGCATGACGTCGCAGCCGAACCAGACGTTCTCGCCGTCCTTGAGCTGCTGGAGGGTCAGCTCCTCGAGGCGGTCGATCGGTGCGTTGAAGTAGATGTTCGGACGGCCGCCGACCATGTTGCCGGAATACTGAATGGCGTAGGTCTTGCCGAACGGCATGTCCTCGACGTCCGGAACGTTCATGATGACGAGATAGTCATTGAGGTCCAGGCCGATGTACTTCTTATAGAACTCGACCGGTGTCATCGGTTCGGTCTGGTGGAACTTCTTGTCGTCCGTAGTGTCACGGTACTCGTAGGTGATGGTCTTCGGCGGCATGCCCAAGGCGATAGCGAGGATGCGGTAGTCCTCGGAGAGCATCTGTTTGCGGGCCTCTTCGACCTTGTCCTCGGACGCGCCGGCAGCGAGAAGGTCGCGCAGCTTGAGGCCGTCCTTGCGCAGCTTGCGGTTGAGGATGGTGTTGAGTTCGTCGGAGTTGATAGAGCAGCTGGTCTCGTTCATCTGGTCCTTGGGCACGACGCCGTACTTGTCGACGAGCGCGCAGGCCAGGCACCAGTCGCCGCCGTCCTGCTGTGGGGTCTCAAAGAGGTAGCGGACGCCGCGGTCGCTCAACGGCTTGTCGGCGGTGTCGATGACGTTCTGGTAGAAGTAGTTGGACTTCTCGAACTTGTCGTAGAAGTTCGCGTAGTTCTGAGAGAACTCGAAGTCCTCAGGAAGGTTGTACTTCTTGATGGCGAAGTTGCGCAGGGTGTTGAGCGCGGAGTAGATCCAGCAGCGGCCGGAGTGGTTCTGGTTGGCGGCAGCGATCTTGACGTCGTCCACGGAGAAGGTGAAGTTCTCGTCGGAGTTGCGGTCGACGGCGTTCATGTCCTCTGCTGCGCTGTAGATTCCATTGGTGCTCGCCGCGCGCTGCGCGATGCGATTGCTGCGATCGGATTCGAAGTCCTTCTGGAACTTGGCCAGTTCCTCAGCGTTGATTTCTTTCATCGCATTCCTTTCGTTGTGGTATCTGCCGGGTCGCCCCGGCGATGCTCAGTTATGGTCTATCAAAAAATCCGGTCGGGCGACAGCGGGAAACGCCATCGCCCGACCGGATTGCCGTAGAATCGTTCTCAGTTTTCGATGCCCAGCGCGTCCTGGATAATCTGCGGATCGAGTTCGGCCTTGCGCGCGTCCGGAGGGAAGCGGTGCTTGATCGGCGTGCCCATCGGATCCTGGTCGTAGGACAGGATTTCGGCGTCGATGTCGGAGCTGACTTTCATCGGCTTCCTGAGGCCTTCGACCTCCCAGGTGAACGGAGCGAACTCGTTGTGCGGGTCGATCCAGCCGTGGCGGTTCTTGGCCAGCATGTAAATGACGCCGGCGAGCACCGCGACGAACATGACGATGGCGATGATGGTCACCACGTACGTGACCGGCGAGCCGACTTCCTCGGCCACCTGGGCCGGCGGCCAGATGGCCAGCACGATGCCGAAGGCGCAGCAGATGTAGCCCACGATGCAGGTGATCCAGCCGCCGACCCTGC
>JAFRAT010000006.1 GCA_017405305.1 Aeriscardovia sp.
GGACGGCTCTCCGAACTGAAAATCGTCTCGGACGCATGGTTTTCGGTATTCCCGGAAGGGCGGGGCGAGGACGGCAAACCAGTGGAGCAGCTGTTCATCTACGGCAACCACGACTACTGGGGGTGGTGCTGGACCGGCGACGGCCGCCGCCGCACCGAAAGCTTTTCAAGCGAACATCCGGGAGACGCGATCGGCGTTGACGCCAGGTCCCGCGCCGAGGCCTGGCGGACGAATTTCCGCGAGGAGTACCGCGATGTCTGGGTGAAACGGGTCGGCGGCATCCCGGTGATCGGCGTCCACTGGAACAACGACCTGCACGTGCTCGAGGATTTCCTCGCCGCCAATCCGGATGCCGTCGACCCTTCCAGGCCGTTTTTTTATGTGCAGCATCCTCATCTCAAGGACACCTGTTTCGGTTCCTGGTCGTGGGGCGCGGACGATGGCGAGACGACCCGCGCCCTTTCAGGATATCCCAACGCGATCGCCATTTCCGGACACAGCCACTACGCGCTGACTGACGAGCGGTCGATCTGGCAGGGCGCGTTCACGTCGATCAACGCGGGGTCTTTCAAATACGCCTCGCTTGACTATCCGCTTCGCGAGAACGCCTTGCCCGTCTACTACGGCCCCGGATATGACGGGGAGACCAGGGTGCACAGCATGGACAGGCTCGACACCTCCAACACGCGGCACGGCATGATAATCGACGTCTTCCCCGGGCGCCTTGCCGTCAGGCGGTTGGATTTCGCCTCTGATTCCCAGATAGGGGACATCTGGAACGCGCCGCTTCCGAGCGTCGAAGGCGGACCGATGGACTATGCCGTCCGGGCGAGATCGCGCTCGAAGCCGGCGTTCCCGTCCGGCGCGTCCGTCATCGTCGTGCCTGCTGCGGACAAGGACGGCCGAAAAAGGCTGTCCGTCAGATTTCCCCCGGCCCGTCCGGTCGACGGGTGCCGCGTTTTCGAGTACGAGGTCACTGCCACGTTGAAGGAGGATGGTGTTGATCTCGTCCAGGCGCAGCGTCGCTTTCTCGCGCCGGATTTCCACCTGGCCGCGTGCCGCGCCGACGAGTCAGTCGACTGCGCCCTGTTTCTCGACGAGCTTCCGATCCGTGGGCATTATGTATTCTCCGCCCGACCGATCGAATGCTTCGGGAACAAGGGCGAGGAGATAACGTCGGAGGAGGTTGACATATGCCGTTTTTGACCGGACGGGGGCGCCGCGCCCTGGCGCTGGCGGCGGCGATGCTCGCGGCGGTGTCCGCGTGCGGCCTGCGGGCGCAGGATGCGCCGGAGAAATGCCAGTGGATGGTAGTGGATTTGTCCGGCGGTCCGTCCGCCGAGCGGTATCCGGTCCGTGGAGAGATGCATGGTCCCGATCTGTCGGACGAAGCCTGCCGTACGACCGAGCTTTGGCTGCGCCGGATTCCCGCCGGGACGTTTCGGATGGGCAGCCCTGCCGGCGAGATCGGAAGGACATCCGCCGAGGCGCAGCGGGACGTGACGATCGCGAAGCCGTTCTTCATCGGGATGTTCGAGGTGACCCAGCGGCAGTACGAACTGGTCATGGGCGTGAATCCATCCATGTACAGGGGCGGTGCGCGGCCGGTCGAGAGCGTGTCCTACGATGATCTGCGCGGCGCCCGGAAGGGGGCGTTTTGGCCGGCGGACGACGGCGTCGACGGAGACTCGTTCTTCGGCAGGCTGCGGAGCCGGACGTCGCTGGCCTTTGACCTGCCGACCGAGGCCGAGTGGGAATATGCCTGTCGCGCTGGCACGCAGACGGCGTTCAGCAATGGACAGGAGATATCCAATCCGCTGAAGGA
>JAFRAT010000007.1 GCA_017405305.1 Aeriscardovia sp.
ACGGCCTGTCCTTTGATATCGGCGGCACGCGCGTCGTCGCGCACACGCTGACGAACCCGGACTTCAACATGACCGACTGGGTCTTCGTGCCCGAAGGCATGACGAGCCTGGAGGACATCAACGCTTTCAACCACGCGTTCTTCGACCAAACGTCCATCTACACGGACGAATCGGTCTACAGCAAGGCAATACTCACGTCGCACACCCAGTTCACTGTCCGGGACTACGGCGACAGCCCGCTCGGCTTCGTCGAAAGCTTCGGCATGGACGAGGACCAGTGGCGTAAGGCCGGCAAGGTCACCGTGCTGCGCGCCTGCGCGCTCACACCGTTCCTGTACGACAGGGATGTTTTCAAGACCTATGCCGGCAAGATCAAGGACGCGATGGGGCTCTACCTGGGTCGCGTCCTGGCGGCCGTGAGGAAGTGACCACGCGGACGGCCGGATCGGCGGCAAAGTAACCGCCTGCCGCTAGACTGGCGGCAACAGGGAAGTTCAGCGGTGTCTAGAGCGCCTGGATGGGGAACGGAAAGCTTCCGGCCAGGCGCTCCGGCGACAGAGAAGGGAACCGAGAAAGGGAACCATGGATATTCTCGAGGATCTGAAATGGCGCGGTGCCATCAACCAACAGACCGACGCCGACGGGCTGAAGACGCTGCTGGACGAGGGGCCGATTTCCCTGTATTGCGGCACCGATCCGACCGGCGACTCACTGCACGTCGGGCATCTCATCCCGTTCATCGTGCTCAAGCGTTTCCAAATGGCGGGACACCACCCGTACATCCTCATCGGCGGCGGCACCGGCGCCATCGGTGACCCCTCCGGCCGATCCACCGAGCGCGTGCTTCAGACGCGCGAGACCGTGCACCGCAACGAGGAGGCGCTCACTAACCAGATGATCCGTCTCTTCGGCACGGAGAACTTCGACATCGTCGACAACCGAGACTGGCTCGACCGGATGTCGCTGCTCGACTTCCTGCGCGACTACGGCAAGGACTTCTCCGTTAACGCCATGCTGTCAAAGGAATCCGTGTCCTCGCGCATGGCCAACGGCATCTCCTTCACCGAATTCAGCTACCAGATCCTCCAGTCCATTGACTTCCTGCACTTGTACGAGAAGAACAACGTCCAGCTGCAGATTGGCGGAGCGGACCAGTGGGGCAACCTCACCGACGGCGTGGACCTCATCCACCGCAAGCACAACGACGCTAAAGTCTACGGCCTGACCATCCCGCTGATGCTCAAGGCCGACGGCACCAAGTTCGGCAAGTCCGCCGGCGGCGCCGTATGGCTCGACCCGAGGAAGACCTCGCCGTACGAGTTCTACCAGTTCTGGATCAACCAGGACGACCGCGACGTAGTCAAGTACCTCAAGTACTTCACCTTCCTCAGCCACGAGGAGATCGACGAGCTCGCCGCCAGGAACCGGGAACACCCGGAGCAGCGCGAGGCGCAGCGCCGCCTCGCCCAGGAGGTGACAGCTTTCGTCCACGGCGAGCAGGCCATGAAAGAGGCCGAGAAGATCTCGCAGGTCCTGTTCAACGGCAGCCTCGCCGACCTGACGGCCGACGAGGTCGAGCAGGCTTTCGGGAAGGTCCCGTCCGTGACCATCGCGGCCGATAAAGCCAACATCGTCGAAATGCTGGTCAGCTCTGGCATCGAGAAATCCAAGCGCCAGGCGCGCGAGGACATCTCCAACGGCGCCATCACCATCAACGGAGAGAAGATCACCGACGTCAATGCCGAGATCGACCCCTCCGCGTCCTTCAACGGCCGGTACATGGTCGTTCGCCGCGGCAAGAGAAAGTACACGCTGGCGCACGTCGAGGACGGCGAGTGATGACGAGGGAGAGCGGGCACGCCGGCACCCGCCGCCTCATCGTCCTGTCCGGACCGACGGCCGTGGGCAAAGGGACCGTCGAAGCCGCGATGAAGGCCCGCCACCCGCAGGTATGGGTGTCCGTGTCCGCCACGACGCGCGCGTCACGTCCCGGCGAGAAGGACGGCGTCGACTACCTGTTCGTTTCCGACAACGAGTTCAACGCCATGAAGGAGCGCGGCGAGTTCCTCGAGAACGCCGTCGTCCATGGCATGGCGCAGTACGGCACTCCGCTGCAGCCGGTGCTTGACCATCTGGCAGCCGGCGTGCCGACGCTGCTGGAGATTGACCTGCAGGGCGCTCGCCGCGTCCGGCAGCGCGCCGCGGAGCTAGGGTTGGACGTGCTGTCAGTGTTCCTGGCGCCGCCGAGCTTCGACGACCTCGTCACCCGCCTAACCACGAGGGGCACGGAAACAGGGGAACAGAAGCGTGCCCGTTTGGAAACGGCCCGCGTCGAGCTGGCAGCGCAGGACGAGTTCGATGTCGTCCTGGTCAACGACCAGGTCGAAACCACGGCCGAGCGACTGTGGGAACTCATCGTGCGCGAATACGGCCTGAACTGAGCGCGGCCCGGAAACAGGCCGACGATGAGCGCGTTTTTCGTCCGGAGGAAAGCCCTGGGCGCACGCCCCGTCGTCGGCGCGCTGCTGTAGCATGGTGACAGTTTTGATGGTGCATTGGCGTTTCACGCCGCTACATCGCGATCCATCGAATCGAATCTGAGGAGTAACCATATGCCACTGGGCACGACGCCTGAACCGCAAGGACTGGGTAATCCGCCAATCGACGAGCTCATGAAGCACGCGGATTCCAAGTACGCGCTGTCGATTTTCGCCGCGAAGCGCGCGCGTCAAATCAACTCTTACTTCAACCAGCTCAATGAAGGCCTGCTGCAGAACGTGGGTCCGCTGGTCGAGTACCAGAACGACGACAAGCCGTTGTCCATCGCCTTCCGCGAGATCAACGAGGGCCTTCTGGAGGAAACCCTCGGCGCAGATGAGAAAGACGACGATCTGCAGGCGCAGAAGCTCATCAACGCGTCGACGGGCATCTCCGTGTCCGCGGCCGACATCGTCGACGCCGCCGCTGTCGACGCCGAGGACGAAGCCGAGGACGCCAATGACGTCGACGAGGACGACGACTCCGAGGAAATAGAATCCGACGCTTTGTCCCTGCTGAACGACAACGACGAGGACGACGACTCGGACGACGAGTGAACGAGTGTTTCGGGTCTCCCGGCGGCGCGTCCGACGGGAGGCTTTTTTATTGGCGGAGTCCGTCGTCGGAACCGGCTCCGTGTTTTCGAGGCGCGGCCCGATAACGTCGGACCGGCTTGTATCGAGTGAGTACCACTGGAGGGAAAATGGCAGAACCGCGCTTGATGACCGCCGAGTCGGTGACCGAAGGACATCCTGACAAGATCTGCGACCAGATCTCCGATGCGATCCTGGACGATCTGCTGGCGCAGGACCGCGCGTCGCATGTGGCGGTGGAGACATCCGCCACGCGCGGCCAGTTCTTCGTGTTCGGCGAGATCGATTCGCAAGGCTACAGCGAGGTGCAGCAGGTCGTCCGCGACGTGGTACGCGGCATCGGCTATGACAATTCGGCCATCGGCCTGGACGCCGACTCCTGCGGCGTGCTCGTGGCCATCGGCCAACAGAGTCCGGAGATTGAGCAGGGCGTCAACCGCGTCAGCCGCACGGATTCCATGAGCGCCATCGACAAGGAGAACTTGTACGAGCAGCAGGGCGCCGGCGACCAAGGCGTCGTCTTCGGCTACGCCTGCCGCGAGACGCGCGTGCTCATGCCGCTGCCAATCACTCTGGCCAGCCGCATGGCCTACCGTCTGGCGCGTATGCGCAAGGACGGCGTCATGCCCGGCCTGCGCCCCGATGGCAAGACCCAAGTCACCGTGGAGTACGACAAGAACAATAAGCCGACACGAATCGACGCCGTCATCGTCTCTTCCCAGCACGACCCGGATGTCGAACAGGACGACCTGCGCCGCGAGCTGCGCGAGCATGTCGTCGACCCGGTTCTGGACGAGTGGTGCGGCGACGCCGTGGCGCATGACGGTTACCGCCTCCTCATCAATCCGACAGGCTCCTTCGTGCTGGGCGGCCCCGCCGCAGACGCGGGCCTGACAGGCCGCAAAATCATCGTCGACACGTATGGCGGCGCGGCCCACCATGGTGGAGGCGCATTCTCCGGCAAGGACCCATCCAAGGTCGACCGGTCCGGAGCCTATGCAGCGCGCTGGGTCGCCAAGAATATCGTCGCCGCCGGCCTGGCCGACACTGCGGAAGTCCAGATCGCCTACGCCATCGGCATGGCCGACCCGGTCGCCGTCAACGTCGAAACATTCGGTACGGAGACGGCGAGCCGTGAGCGGATCGAAACGGCCGTGCGCCATGTCTTCGACCTGCGTCCGGCAGCCATCATCGACGAACTGGACCTGCTGCGCCCGATGTACCGCAAGACCGCCTCCTACGGGCACTTCGGCAGAGAGGACCCCGATTTCACGTGGGAAAAGACAGACAAGGTCGATGCTCTACGCGCCGCTATCCGCTGATGGCAGCCAGTCCGTCCGCAGGCGCCCGGCCCGCCGCCGAACAGCCTGCGCTCTATGGCCTTGCCGTTCATAAGCGCTCGCGGACGACAAAGAAGACGCCCGCCCGGCCTCATCCGGCCGGGCGTCTGCCGGTGGCGCGCGTCGTCGTGGACGTGCAGGCACCGCATCTGGGACGGTTCTTCGATTATTTGGTCTTCGAGAAGGACGACACGCTCGCGCTGCCGGGGACGCGGGTCCGCGTCCGCTTCGGCGGCCGCCTGACGAACGGCGTCGTCTGGAAACGGGCGGAAAAATCGGACACGCCGTCCAGCCGACTGCGGTTCCTTGACCGCGTCCTGGCTGACGCGCCGCGGCTGAACAGGGAGTACCGCCGCTGCGTCGAAGCGATCGCGCGATTCTTCGGCGGAACGCTGGCCAATGTCCTGCGTCTCGCCGTCCCGCCGCGTGTCGCCGGCGTCGAGACGGAGCGGCCATGGGCCGACTTGGGCGTCGGCGCTACGGAACGGCGGCGGCGGACGCCGGTGCCGCCAGCGGCGGCGGCAGAACTGCAAGCGGCGACGCGCCGTGAGTTGGACGGATACTCCGGCATCCGGGAGCTGCTGGACGCCCTCGACACATCCCCGGTGAGGGAAGCCGTTTGGGACGCGCTGCCCGGTCCGGACCGTTGGGCCAGCGACGTGGCCTGGCTCATCATCGCGGCGCAGCGGCGCGGCCGGGGCGCCGTCACCGTCCTGCCGGGGCGTCCCGCCCTGCTGGCCGTGCAGCGGGAACTGACCCGATGGGGCTTCTCGCAGTACGCCGTCTTTGATTCCGCGGACAAGCCGGAGGTTCGCTACCGATCCTTCTGCGCCGTTTCCGCGGGCATCGTGACCTGCGCCATCGGCACGCGGGCAGCGATGTACGCGCCCGTCTCCGGCCCATCGCTCTTCCTCGCCGTCGACGACAACGTCTACCAGAACAGCGACGGTCTCGCCCCGTACGCCAACGTCCACGACGTGCTGCGCGTGCGCGCGAAGGAGCAGCACGGTCTTTTCGTCTCGATGGCGTTCGCCCGCGGCGCCGTCCTGCAGAAAGAATCCGAAGACACCGGCGTCCTGGAGATCCATCCGCTGGACGCGGCCTTGTCCCGCGTCCGCCCGCGGCTGCGCTGGCTATCGCCAGACGCCGCACGGGCCGCCGGCGACGCGACGGCGTTCGCGCGTATTCCGCACATTGCCGTCGCAGTCCTGGCGAAGGCCGTGGAAACCGGTCCGGCGTTGGTGGTCGTTCCGATGGAAGGTTTCGCTGAGGTTCTGGCATGTGCCAGCTGCCATCGACAGGCCCGGTGCCGCCGGTGCGACGGACCCTTGCGGCGCGAAGGCGGCGCTGCGCCCGTTTGCGCGTGGTGCGGCGCGTCTGCCGGATCCTGGGAATGTCCGGGCTGCGGCGGACGCCGGTTGCTGACAGCCCGCTTGGGGACGCAGGGCACGGCGCAGGAACTGGCGAACTTGGTGCGCGGCGTGCCGATCGTCGTGGCGACCAAACCAGCGTCCGGAACCATGGATCCGCCGGTAGTCGCCGATGCTCCCGTCATCGTTGTCGCGCCGCCGGGCGCGTTACCCCGCGTCGCGCCGCCGGCAGGAAGCGATGGCCGGACAAATCAAGCTGGCCACGCGGACCGAGGCGGGAACACAAGCCGATTAGGATACCGCTGTTGCATTGTACTGGACCCATGGGCAGTGTCGTCGGCCGGAAACCTGGACGCCCGCGAGGACGCGCTCGAAGCGTGGATGTCGGCAGCGGCGCTCGTTGTGCCCGCCGAACAAGGAGGACAGGCGATTCTGGCAGGGGACTGCGATCCGGACATGGCCCGGTCCTTCGTCGCCTGGGACGCGCGCATCCTGGCCCGCGCTGACTGCGACGAGCGCCGGGAGCTGCGGCTGCCGCCGTTCGTCGCCGCGGCCAGCGTCTGGGGCGGCCGCCAGGCGGTGGAAGGCTGCCTGGACGCCATCGGCGCCCGCGGCGGGGACCTGTCTCTGGTCGACGGCGTGCCATCCGTGATGGGTCCGGTTCCCATCCCGGGGCCGGAAACGGAAAGGAACCGGGCTTTGTCCGGCGTCGCGGACCGTGTCCGTGCTATCGTCAGAGTCTCCGAAACGGAGCGCGGCGTGCTGGTGGAACGGCTGTCCCACGCGGTCGCGGAGCACTCCCGGAAGGGAAATCCGGGCGAACTGCGGTTTTGGGTGGATCCCAAGGACCTGCGCCATCGGTAACCGGCGGCCAGCTGGCACCATGGCGGAGGAACCGCGGCGAAGGAGTGAGGAATATGGTGGCAGGAGAGGAAAGGTCACACATGGAGTCTGATATCCGCAACGTTGTTTTCGATTTCGGCGGCGTCCTCGTCAACTGGAACGTCCGCGGCGCTCTCATGAGCCGCTATTCGCTGCAGACCATCGCAGAGTTCGACAGCAGCGAAACGTTCCGCCGAGCCAACGCGATGGGCGACCTCGGCGAGCCATTGGACAAGGTCGTCGCGTTCATCCGCGAGGAGGGCTGCGATCTGTGGGGCGACATGATGCAGTGGTACATCGACCACTTCCGCGACGCCATCGAAGGCGAGATGCCGGGCGCCCGCCAGCTGGTCGCCGACGTCCGGGCCGCCGGCTGCCATGTCTACGGCCTGTCGAACTGGTCGATGGACACTTTCCGTCTTGTGCGAGACTCCGATGCCCTGCCGGCGCTCCACCTGCTCGAGGACAAGGTCATCTCCGGCGATGTGCGTCAGATCAAGCCGCATCGCGACATCTACGAGACGGCGCTGACGCGCTTCGGCATCGAGGCCGGGCAGTCGGCGTTCGTCGACGACCACGAGGAGAACGTCGAGGCCGCTGAAGCCGTCGGTTTCTGCGGCATCCTGGCGCACGGGTCCACGGGAATCCGCCGCGATCTGATCCGTCTGGGCGTGGACCTGCCACGGCTTGTCGCCGGCGACGAGGTCGAAACCAGCAGCAAGGAGGAGTGAGCGATGCGCATCCTGTTCGCCGGGACGCCCCAAGCGGCCGTCCCCAGTCTTGAGGCGCTAGCGGCGCGCAACGAGGTCGTCGCCGTGCTGACCAGGCCCGACGCCGTCCGCGGAAGGGGACGGAAACGGACGGCGAACCCGGTGAAGCAGGCCGCTGAACGGTTGGGGATCCCTGTCTGGGACGAGGATCCGCGCGATCCGGGTTTCGCCGGGAAAGTCGCCGCGGCGGACCTCGACGCCGCCGCGGTCGTCGCGTACGGCAAAATCCTGCGCCAGCCGGTCCTTGACGCGGTCCCCGGCGGCTGGTACAACCTGCATTTTTCCCTGTTGCCGTTGTGGCGCGGCGCGGCTCCCGTGCAGCGGGCCATCTGGAGCGGTGACACGCAAACGGGCCTCACCGTCTTCCGTCTAACCGCCGGCATGGACGAAGGCCCAATCCTCCTGCAGCGAACGGTTCCGATCGAGGGCGAGCCGACGTCCGGCGAACTGATGGAGCAGCTGGCCGCCAGCGGCGCTGGAGTTCTGTCCGAAGCGTTCGACCGCCTGGCCGACGGCACCGCCGAGCTGCGCGAGCAGAACGGCCTGGACGAAGTTCCCGCCGACCATGCGCGGGCAGCGAAGATCACCCAGGATGATGCTCATATCGACTTCCGTTTGCCGTCCGCGGTCGTCAGCCGCCGGGCGCGCGCCTGCAACCCCGACCCGGGGGCGTGGTGCACCGTCGAATCCGCGGAGCTGAAGGCGCCGGTCCTGCTGTGCGTCGACCGCCTGGCCGTCGCTGACGCCCAGGATCCGGCGTTCCGGTCGGCCTGCGACGCCGCTGGCGTGTCCGCGGAGAACGCCGAAACGGGCCGATTCGTCGTTTCGAAGAAGCACGTGTGGGTGCTGTGCGGCGGTTCCGCTGCCGGCGACGGCGTGGATGCGGTGGAGCTGCTGCGCGTGACGGCGCAGGGGAAAAAGACGATGCCCGCCGCCGACTGGGGAAGAGGCGCCCGTCTGGGAAGCCAGGCGCGCGGTGTCTGATGACATCGACGTGTCGTCGCGGATCGTCGCTTTCCGCGTGCTGGAACGGGTCCGCCGCGACGGCTCGTTCGCCAATCTTCTGCTGCCGGCGGAGCTGCGTGTCCGTCAGGTTCACGGCCGCGACGCCGCCTTCGCCACAGACCTGACGTATGGCTGCCTGCGCTGGCGCGGCCTGTGCGACGCAGTCGTCTCCGCGGCGGCCAAACGCCCTTGCTCGAAAATCGATCCAGCGGTCCTGGACGTTCTGCGTCTAGGGGCCTACCAGTCGCTGTTTATGGCTGTTCCGGCCTACGCCGTCGTCTCCAGCTCCGTGACGGTGGCCCGCCGCGAAAGGCTGGCCCGCCAGTCCGGTTTCGTCAACGCGGTGATGCGCGCGGTGACGGCGCGCGGGCGTCAAGAGTGGGAGGCGCTGGTCGTTTCCCGCATCCCCAAGGGCGACCGGTACGGACGGCTGGCCGTCCGCTATTCGCATCCGCGGTGGGTCGTCGAGCGGTTGGACCGCTCGCTGCAGGTGGCCGTGGCGGCCGATCCGTCGTTGGAAGGGATGACTTTGGAGCAAGTGCTGTCCGTCGACGACCGGGCGCCGGCGGTGACCGTGGCGGCCCGACCCGGCCTGATGACGCCGAAGGAGGTTCTGAGCCAGCTCCCGCACCGGGCCGAAGGAGAGCCAGGCCTGTGGTCGCCGTTCGCGGTCAGGGTCAAAGGCGTGGATCCAGGCTCGCTACCCGCCGTCCGTGACGGCTTGGCCGGCGTGGAGGACGAAGGCAGCCAGCTGGCGGCGCTGACCGCCGCGATGGCTCCACTGCCCGAACCGGGGACGGAGAAACGCTGGCTGGACCTGTGCGCCGGCCCTGGCGGGAAAACGGCGATGTTGGCCGCCGTCGCGCGTCAGCGCGACATCGTGGTGCGGGCCAATGAACCGGTCCCGCGTCGCGCCCAGCTCGTTCGCGACGCGGTGCGCGCGCTGGCGGACACGGTGCCCGACGTCACTGAAAGGGACGGGCGCGATTACGATCCGTCGCGCGACGGCCTGTTCGACCGTGTTCTCGTCGACGTTCCGTGCTCCGGACTGGGGGCGTTGCGCCGCCGTCCGGAAGCGCGCTGGACGAAGCGCGAGTCCGACATCGCCGATCTGGCCAACGTGCAGAAGGAGCTATTGGCAGCGGCGACGCTGCTGGTCCGCCCCGGCGGCCTCGTCGCGTACGTCACCTGCTCGCCGGTCCTCGAAGAGACGCGCGCCGTCGTGGACGCGGTCCTCGCCGCCGACCCGTCCGTCCGCCGTCTCGACGCCGCTGCCGCGATGAGGGCGGCCGCGCCGAAGATCCCCGTCGCCAGCCAGGGCGACGTCCAGCTGCTGTCCGCGCCGCACGACACCGACATGATGTTCGTCAGCCTGCTGACGCGGAACTAACATGGAACTGACGCGAGTCCGACGCGGATTCGTCGACGGGAATAAGCCTCGCATGTGTTGTTCCGACGCGAAAAAGATTCCTGTTTCGCGCCCGGACCCAGGGCGGAACATAATGGAAGCATGATTGCTCCGTCTTTCGTCGCTGAGGCTGCCGCGGCGGCCGTCGTACCATGCGGCGTGTTTGACGCCGGCGTGATCGCGCGCGTCACCACGTGGATTCTGCGCCTGTTCACCATCGTCGGCGCGCCTGCCGTCGGATTCGGCGAGCTGGCGCAAAGCGTTTTCCCGCCGATTGCCAGCGAAGCGATCCTTCCAATGGCCGGCTTCGCGTCCGCTGGAAGCGCGTTCTCGCTGGTGTCCGCCGTCATTTGGGCGCTGATCGGCACCATGATCGGCTCGTCCGCGGTGTACTTCGTGTGCCGTGCCATCAGCATGGGCCGTCTGGTGTCCATCTGCCGCCGGCTGCCGGGCGTCCGAGTGGACCGGATCGTCCGTTTCAACGAACGGTTCGAGCGTCACGCGTTCGCGTTGATAGTGATCGGGCGGTTCATTCCAGTCGTGCGTTCGCTGGTGTCCATTTTTGCTGGCTTCGCGAAGGTGGACTTCTTGCGCTTCCTGCTGCTGACCTTGGCCGACTCCGTGGTCTGGGACTCTCTGCTGCTGGAGTTCGGGCACTTTTTCGGGGATCGCTGGTGCCTTGTCCTGCACATGTCTGTCGCGTCCGAAGTGATGGTCCTGGTTATCTGCGCCGTCGTGCTGCTGGCCGTCCTCGTCGATTGGCTGGTCGGCTTGTCGGTGATGCGCGGCAAGTCGGAACTGGGCCTGAAGCGGGCGCTGCGCTGATGGAAGGAAAACGGAAGAGGATGGAGAAAAGGGCCGACGCCGTAGGCGCCGGCCCTTTTCTCCATGAATGCCTCCATTGCCCGGATCACGCCGTTCAGACGGTGCCAGACTTCGGTGTCTGGATCACCACCGGGAGGCGTCGCGCGGACCGGACTGCGCCCGCCCGGGGAACATCACTCGGAAACGGCCTTCTTCAGGAGGCTGCCTGCCTGAAGCTTGACGCCATAGCGAGCCGGAATCTTGATGATCTCGTTGGTGCGTGGATTACGGCCGGTGCGCTCGGCGCGCTTGACGCGCTCCGCGGAGAAGATACCGGTGAGCTTGAGGCCTTCTCCGCTCTTCAGGGAATCGATGAGAACCTCCTGGAACGCGTTGATCGCCGATTCGGACTGGGCCTTGGTGAGATTGGACTTCTGCGCGACCTTGGAAACGAGATCCGCCTTGTTGTACGCCATGATGTGTTCCTTACTTCTCAGGGGGCGGACGACGCTTCCATGGGGTTGCCGCCGTGGCGCCCAGATGCGCTTAAAATCATAGCTCCGAATACGTGGAAACCTTGAAACGACGCAGGTGGCAGGGTTTTTGTTTGCAATCTGCTCACAATGAAACGACGTCAGAGCAGGTTCTTTTTCTCCATCCATTTCATGTAGACGCCGCCGAGCACCATGCGCAGCCAGTAGGTCTCGACACGGAACAGAAGCGTAGCGGACACTGCGATGGTCGGGGGCACGCCAATGCCGATGAACGTCGCCGACAGGACGGCTTCGATGGCGCCCAGTCCGCCCGGCGTCGGAACGGCCTGGCCGACCGCGTTCGCCAGCAGGAAGAGGAAGACGGTCTCGATGAAGTCAGCGTGGTAACTGAACGCGAAGAGCGAGAACCAGAAAGCCATGGCCAGCGTCATGTTCTGGACGACGGAGCCGCTCATCGAAATCAGCAGCGTGCTGGGGTGGGAGAAGAGTTCCAGGAGCTGGCGGCCGTACGAGCGCAGCGCCGGCGCGACCTTGTCGTGTACCCAGAGGCGCACCGGCGGGATGAGCATGGCCACGGCGCAAGCCGTTCCCAGCAGCCCGATGACGATGATGACCGTCTTGCCGGGCAGCACGTTCTGCAGGGCGTTCTGGCCGGTGAAGACGCCCAGGACGATGAACATGAGGAACGTGGTGGTGAACTCGGCCACCATGTCGGCGGAGGTGATGGCGGTGGCGCGCGTGCTCTGGTAGCCGATCTTGCGCAAGAAGGCGAAGTTGACGGCGACCGGCCCGGCGAGGGCCGGCATGGACACCGCCGCGAAGCTGGCCGCGGCCTGCGTTCCCAGAATGCCGAGGTAGTGGCCCTTGCGCTTGTCGCGATCGATGAACGAGCCGAAGGCGATACCCGAGCCGGACCAGGAGACCAGCCCGATGAGGAAGCCGGCGAGACCCCACCACGGATCGGCGTCCTTGACGGCTCTGATAACCTGCTCGAAGTTGAGCTGCGTGAACACGACGACGAGTGCGACAACCACCAGCAGAGCCGTGACGAAGCGGCGCACATTGAAACGCGCCAGCCGCACTGGCTGAGCATCCTCCAGGTTCTCCGCGGGGCTGAGGGCCTCCAGGTCGGAGCGCAGCGTCTTGAGCAGATGCTTGTCCCAGCCGCTAGCCTGCTTGGTGGGCTGAGGCACGGCGATGCCCTGGGTGTACGGGGCGATGGACGCCAGCTGCCGGCGTGTCATCACTTTCTGCGCCAGGCTGATCGTCCGGTTGACGCCAAGGGCGGCGCTGAGCAGAGCCAGCAGTTGCACGCGGTCGATTTGCTCGTGGGCGGTCGCGGAGATGACGTCGCCGTAGGACCAGCCGCCGATGACCGGGGTCCCGTCGGCGTCGCGGCCGATGCAGGCAGGAGTCAGCTCGCGGTGGGAGATGCCGTGGCTGTGCGCGGTTTCCATGTCGGTCAGCAGACGAAGGACATCGCCGTCGGACAACGCCGACAGGTCGGCCTGTTCGACGGGGTGCTCCGGCTGTTCGAAGACGAGGAACGCGGATTCGCCGGTTTTGCCGATGGCGGCAGGTTCCGGCACGCGCAGCCCGATGCGCGCCAGGCTCAGGAGCATCGTCAGATGATGCTCGGTCATGTCGCGGGCGGAGCGGTCTTTGCGGATGGTCAGTCCCTCCATAGTGACGGCCTTCCACAGCTGTGAGAGGTAGTCGATGGCATGCCGCTGCTCGTCGTTGACGGAGACGACGAGCCGACGGCCATCCTTCGTGACCGCCGTGTATAGACGGGACAGGTCGGACAGGTCATCCACGAAGCTCGGCGCTTCGCCGGAGCCGCCGGAGCGCCGGACGAGCGATGCCAGATCGAAGCCGATGCCCTGCAGCGCGGTCGCCAGCTGCTGGCCCCAGGCGCCGGTGCCTGGAGTGCCGACCGCAAAACGGAGCGCCAGGCCCAGGGCATAGCCCATGGATAGGGAGACGAGCAGGCTCGTCAGGGTAATGCCGTCGGACGCGAGAACAATGAAGGCCAGCGCGTAGAACACGTCCCAAGCCCACCGGATGCGGGTGCGGATGCTGCGGTTGTTGGCGGCCGTCAGGAAGGCCGCGATCGCGGTGAACAGCTCGAACGGGCCGGTGCCGAACCAGTTGCCGGCCTGGGTGATGAGCGTGCCCAATGGACTGGTGGGGAAACGGGAGATGACGAGGGCGAAGACGCTGGAGACGAGGAAGCCAGCGAACAGGCCGCCCGCGGCCGTTACGGACGGCACCCACAGTTTGGCCATGAGAAGCTGGACGAACACGATGGCGACGATGCCCACCATCGTCAGCGACAGGATGAACGCGAGCGGCAGCTGGACGAGCCAGTGCAGGTTGGTGCCGGCATGGCGCACGTCGCCTTCGATGCCGCTGGCCGTCCCCCGCAGCCAGACGGCAACGAAGAGGACAAGGGCCGTGAACGCGAAAGCGATCACCATTCTGACGAGGTCGCCCCAGTCGCGCACCCGTTTCGGAGCGGAGTCGACGATGGACACGGGCTGCGGCGCGGCGGACGCTTCGACAGGTTCACCGGGCGTATTCGCTGTTTTCACTCTTTCCTGCGCTTTCGCTGGGAGTCGGAGACGCTTCTCAGTCTAATCGGGATTCCGCGCGCATCCGGATCACCAGGGCTGCGGCGTGGTGGCGTGCGTCGGCGACGCAGCGGTGCCGTCGGCGGTCGAGGAGTCGCTCACGGTATTCTGGCTGAGCAGGGAGTCCAGTTTCGTCTGGTCCTGCGATTCCTGCGTCCGTTCCTGCGCTTCCTGAATCGCCTGGTTCCGCGCGGCGTCTGTCGGCTGCGACGAGGAGGACGGCGACGAAGCCGACGAGGAGGGCGATGGGGAGGCCGCGCTTGCCTGCTTGGCATTCTGCTCGGCGGCTTCTTCGTTTTTCTTCTGGATCGCCGTGAGCTTGGCGTCCAGCGACTTGCTGGCCTGCTGGGCCGAACGGATGGCGTTCCTGACGCGCTGCGCCTGGAATGACGACGTCGATGCCTCCGACGCCAGCTGCTCGTCGACCTGCGACTGGGATCGTTGCAGCGCCGAGATGTCTGGGTCTTTCTGCGAAGCGGAGATCATGTTGCTCTGCAGCAGCGCTGCCGTCGCGTTGTAACTGCGCGACACCGACCAGTTCAGCAGCAGCGCCGCCGCGCCGGCGAGGCAGACGAGGGCGCACAGGACGCTGACGACGATGCGGAGCACTGCGGAACGTTTGGCTGTCACTGGAACCTCCTCTGGCGGTAGAAGTCGATGCCCAGTTCCCACAGGCACAGTAGCGAGAGCGCCATCGCGTACGGCCACACCGTGATGTCGCGCTGCGAGTGCTTGCGGCGCGTCTGCTCGACGAGGTAGCTGTGCGAGGTGTCGGGGGTGAGCTTGCTGACGGTGCTCGTGGCATCCAGCATCAACGACGTGCCGCCGAACTGCTCGCCAATCTGCTGAAGGTTCTTCGGATCCTCCTTGGAAATGGCCGGTTGGTGCGTCTTCGGATCGTCGATCCATTCATCGCCGTCCTGAGCGCTCGTCACGGCCCCAGCGGCGATGTACGGCACCTTGCCGCCGGCGGCGGAGCCGACTCCCAGCGCCGCTCCGGCGTCGACGAACTGCCGCAGCGGGCTGAAGGAGGCCTGCGGGACAGCGGACGTCTGGTCACCGTCGGAGATGAAGTACAGCACGATGGTGTTGTTCGGATGCTCTTGATGCACCTTCTGCATGGCGAGCAGCAGGGTGTTGACCGGCTCGCTCAGCTGCGTGCCGTTCGACACGGCCGTCGGCTCGACCTGCAGGCCGTCCAACCAGTCATGGATGGCTCCGGTGTCCGGGGTCGGCGGGACGGCGAGGTCCGCGGACGCGCCGAACGTGACGCCGGCGAAGCTCGCGCCCGGGTACAGGGAGACGATGCCGTTGATGGCATCCTTCGCTGCCTGCAGGCGGGTGATCTTCGCGGGGGAACCGTAGGTCGCATCGTCGACGGCCATGGAGCCGGTGATATCGACGGCGAAGAAGACGTCGGTTCCCGTGACGACCTGCGACGAGTTGGTGGCGGTCGCGGTCGGACCCAGGCTCATCACGACCAGCACGAGGGCGATGAACCCGCGGCGCGTCCAGTCGAGGACGGTCGAATCGGAGCGGCCATGGTCGCGCAGGAAGAGGAACAGGCCCACGCAGAACGCGGCGAGGACGACGACGTCGAAGACGATGGCGGCGGCCCAGTTGTTGAGAAGCGGCACAAAGGTCATCGTTTCACCCATCCCATCACAAGGAAGAGCACCGCGAACAGCAGCCCTAGGATCAGGATCCACGGGTCCGGCTGGTCGTCGAGGTCGACGGTCTGCTCCTTGGCCTCCTGTTCGATCTTCTGCTTTTCGATGCTATGAACCAGCTGGTCAACCGACTGCCCGTTCTGCCGCGTGGAGAAGGTCCCGCCTTCCCACTCGACCTGCTGGCGGAATTCCGAGGTCGTAGCGGCGTCGAGCGACTGGTTGTCGCCGGTGTACAGGCCATCGACGCGGATCGAGTTGCGTTTGGCCAGGGCCATCGCCTGGTGCAGCGTGTAAATCGGCGCGCCGGAGAGCACGTTATCGGTAGCCAGGACGATGGACGCCGGCGAGACACGCGCCTGGGTCGTCTGCGCGGAGGCGGAAAATCCGGGGAACATCGCCTCGCAGCTGACAAGGCCGTCGCCGATAAGGCTAGTGGCGTTCTTGCGGTCCTGCGTCCCGGACAGGAAGTTCGAAATGTTCTGGTACTGCTTCGGCGTCATGTTGTTGATGCTCTGCTGAGTGGACACGCCGTCGAGGGCCGTCAGCGCGGAGCGGAGCTCCTGCTTGACCAAGGAGTAGTCGTCGGTCAACGGAAAGACGGTCTTGGACGTGGAGTTGAAGATGCTCATGCCGATGCGCTCGGTCTTGAAGTTCTGGACAAGCTCCAGGTAGCTGGCGATGACCTGCTGGTCGAACGGCAGCGCGGAACCGGAGACGTCAAGGCACAGCACGATGTCACGCGAAGAACTAGCGGAGCTCAGCGGCATGACGGTGCTGGGCCGGGCCGCCAGGCACACGGACCCAACGAGCGCGCAGCAGGCCACGACGCTGCCGGCAGCCACGCCGACGCGGTAGGCGCGGTAGCGCGCCGCGCTGGGAGAAGCGGTGACTCGGCCCTTCAGGCCCCAGATGAAGAGATGGTGCTTCTCCTTCTTGGCGTGCGAGGTCTTCCCTGTGTCGTTGAGGATGTCAGCGGCGCTCGCGGTCCGTTCGTTCTGCGCGGCGGCCAACGCGGCTTCGAGGCGTTTCTCGGGGCTGAGCAGACGGCCAGGGTCCGGCTTGTTGGCCGAGCGGCGGGTCAGCCATAGGACCAGCAGGATGAGCAGAACAAGGAGGACCGCGCCGACGATGAGGACGGCGGGCCATTGCCAAACGAAGCCGTTCATGCGATCCACCTGCCAATCAGCGATTCGACCCAGTCGGCCGCCGCGTCGACGTTCGCTTCGCTGGCGGCTCGGTTGCGGCTGGCGTCGGCGAACTCAGGCGGATACAAAGCGGCGATGGTCTGTTTGAAAGCGTCAAAATGCTCCTTGTTGCTGACCTGGTGGCGCCGGTTGAGGTCAAGCAGCGTGTTGGACGTCAGATCGGTCCCCAGGCGTTCGGAGGCGAAGGAACGGGCGATGCCGGCGAGGCTCGCGTAGGCCTCGGTCTCGGTGATGTCGCCAGCCTGGTAGGACGAACGGATCTTTTCGATGTCGGCGTCCCATTGGCTGGCCGAATGCGTGACGCTGTGGCGCCACTGTTTAGGCGCGCGCCCCTGCCTGCGGCGGGGGCGGAGGCAGGCGATGACGATGGCGATTAGCGCGAGGACGACGAGAACGACGGCGCACCACAGGAAGGCGTCGACGTTGTCGATGTGCGGCACTGTCATGAGGCGGTCATCTCCTTCTGCAGTCGCGGCAGCAAGCTCTCCTGGTTGGGGCGCATGCCGTTCCGCCGCGTCGACACGAGATGGATAAAGTTCGTCAGCATCTCGTCGCTCGAGCCGCCGCGCAGCAGCGTGTCGCCGTGACGGGCCAGCGCACGGTCGAAGGCCAGCGCCAGGACGCGGGAGCGGGTGTCGATTTCGCGGGCGAGTTTGCCGTTTTGCAGGAAAGCCGGCATGAGCTTGCCGTTCTGCGCGTCCTGGATGCGGCGGTTTGCCGGGTCGAAGGGGTTGACTGGTTCGACGGAGATGAACACGAGCGGGTGGTCCTGGGAAATCGTGGCGATGAGCTTCTCGTGGCGCGCGTCCATGGCGCTGTCATCGCTGGCGATGACGACCAGGCTGTTGCGCGAGCGGATGCCTTCCGCGTAGCGCAGCATGGACGTCAGGTCGCGTGGCGCCGGATGCAGCTCCGCGAGGGAATCCGTCAGCACGTGGTCGAACTTGGGGTATCCGCCGGCGAAGGGGATACGCGTGATGGTGCGCGAGTCCGCCAGGATCAGGGAGATGCTATCCGACCGCTTGAGGCTGAGGAGCGCGAACATGCGCAGCGCGTTGGCGGCCACGTCGAGCAGAGTCTCGCCGCTGCGGGCCGTGGCACCCATCTGGGAGCTGACGTCCAACATGAGCCAGACCGCGTTGTTGACTTCGCGCTGCCTGTTGATGATGATCGGCCTGCCGGCGCGGCCGCTGGCTTTCCAGTCGATGAGCTCCGCCTCGTCGCCGGGGGCGTAGGGACGCAGATCGAGGTAGTCGTAGCCGTGGCCGTACTGGCTGGAGCCGTGCTCGCCTTCGAGCGAGCCGAGCGCTGCGCGCGCGACGGGGAGAGTCAGATGCGATCCAAACGCCTCGAGCTTGGCACGGATGGGGTCTTTCCTCATGGGGCAGGGACCACCTCGAGCACCTTGTCGACGACCTCGTCGCTGGACAGGTTGTCGGCCATTGCCTCGAATGTCAGCAGGATGCGGTGGCGCAGGATCTCGTGGGCGAAGGTCTTCATGTCCTCCGGGATGACGTAGTCGCGGCCGTTCATAAGAGCGAAGGCCTGACCGACGCGCACCAGAGCGATGGACGCTCGCGGCGAGGCGCCGAGACGAACGAGCTGGGCCAAGCCCTTGATCGGGCGCGGTCCGGCGCCGCGGGTCGTGGATGCCAGGTCGACGGCATACTTCATGATCTGGTCGCTGACATGGACACGCCGGGCGCAGATGCGCAGAAACTGCACGTCGTCAATGTCGATGCGCTGGTCGAGCGGGGCGTCCGACGGGGTGTCCGTGCCGCGGGACGTCAGCAGGCGCAGCACGTCCTGTTCTTCCTCGGCGCTGGGGTAGGTCATGAGCGTCTTCATGAAGAAGCGGTCCATCTGGGCTTCCGGAAGGCTGTAGGTGCCCTCCTCTTCAATCGGGTTCTGCGTGGCGATGACCATGAACGGCCGCGGCAGCTCGATACGCTGGCCGCCGATGCTGACGGCGCCCTCGCTCATAGCCTCGAGCATGGCTGACTGCGTCTTGGCGCTGGAGCGGTTGATCTCGTCGAGCAGCACGAAGTTGGCGTCGATCGGGCCTATCTGGGTGATGAGCTTCTGCGACTGGAAATCGAAAATCTGCGTCCCCACGAGGTCAGACGGCATGAGATCCGGCGTGCACTGGATGCGCTTGAAGGTGCCGGAGACCGACTGGGCGAGCGTCTGCGCCGCCGTCGTCTTCGCCAGGCCTGGGACGGATTCGATAAGGACATGCCCGCCGGCGATAAGGGACGTGATGAGGGATTCGCGCAGCATCGTCTGACCGACGACCTGCGCGGAGAAGCGCTGGCGCAGCTGCGCCGTCAGTTCCTTAGCGCGCTCTGTGTCGCTGCTCGTGAGCGTCGGCTGCATCCCGTCCAAAGGGTGATCTGCCATCTGTTCATCCGCCGCGAGGGGCGCTGGTGGAAATAGAGCCATGCCCCTCACTCTACAAATCGCTCTTGAGAATCACGTGAAACTGGGCGCGCGAAGACTAGAACTCCGGTTCGTCCTGCGGCACCGGCAGCCCGGGCTGGGTGTCCGGCAGCGACCAGTCGACCGGCTCGGCGCCCATCTGCTTCAAAGCGGCATTGGCGCGGGAGAAGGGGCGCGACCCGAAGAAGCCGTACCGGGCCGACAACGGCGAGGGATGCGCCGACTCGATGATCTCCGCGTGCGCCAGCAGCGGCTTGAGGCTCCGCGCGTCGCGGCCCCAGAGAACCGCCACCAGCGGCAGCGGCTTGCCGTCAGCACCCGTTCGCGCGTCAAGAACACGGATCGCCTGCTCCGTGACGGCTTCCCAGCCCTTGCCGCGGTGACTGGCGGGCCTGCCCGCGCCCACCGTCAAACACCGGTTGAGAAGCATAACGCCCTGGCGCGTCCAGGGCCGCAGGTCGCCGTTGGCCGGCATCGGGACGCGGAGGTCCTCCGTCAACTCCTTGTAGATGTTTCGCAGGCTCGGCGGCAGCGGCGAGACGCGCGGGTCAACGGCGAATGCCAGCCCGATGGGATGCCCCGGCGTGGGGTAGGGATCCTGGCCCACGATGAGCACCCGGACGTCGTCCACCGGCAGGCGGAAGGCCCGGAAGATGTTCGCGCTCGCGGGAAGGTAGGGTCGGCCGGCCGTGATCTCCCCGCGCAGGAAGTCGCCCATCCGGCGGATGTCTGGTTCGACGGGGGCCAGCGCCCGTGCCCAGGAAGGATCCATGATGGCGTCCAGAGACGCCCGTTCCGATTTTTCTGCCATGCTGTCCACGGTAGCCGGTCGGTGCGGATTGCGCGCGCGAATCGGGGCTTTTCGCATCTCGTGCGGCCGTTCCACTAGAATCGCTGGGAAAAGATGCGTTGGAAAGCAAGGCATGGCGACGGCCGGGGAGGCAGACATGACAGACCATTCGCAGCAGGCGGCGTTCGACGACGAGTTCGAGAACCCACGGGAAGGGCCGGTCGGCCTCCACCGCGGTAGAAAGAGCCGCGGCGCTCGCTTCCGCCCCTACGCGGTCACCGCCGTTGCTGCCATCGTCCTGGCCCTGTGCGTGTGGGTCGTATGGAGCGGAAAGTTCCGGTCGGCGTCGACGAGTTCCGCCGCTGCGAGCCCCACATCCAGCATGCGGACGGCATCGTCCGTTAGGAAGGCGCCCAGCTCGTTCTCCTCCGCGGATTCGGCCTCCGTCGGCGGCGCGGTGACGTCCGACGCTTCGTCTGACTCGTCCAGCGCGTCCGGTCCCACGGCGCCTATCCAGAACACAGCGAGCCAGAACAGCCCCGCGTCCCCCACGTCGCCGACGCCGGACTACAGCTCCCAGGTGACCGTCTACAACGCCAACGGCGCCGCCGGCCTGGCCGGTCGCACGGCGTCCGTGCTCAAGTCGGCCGGCTACACGGACGTCCTGGCGGAGAACTACTCGGGCACGCGTCCGCAGGCGGATGTCGTATGGTACAGCTCCGCCTCCGAGAAAGCGACCGCCGACGCTGTGGCCCAGAAGTTGGGGATCTCGGCGGTGGTGCAGCAGAATTCCGCGCTGCAGAGTCCGGTCGAGGTCATCCTGGTTACCGACTGACCGCTGGCCGCTGGCCGCGGACCTGCTGACAACCGGCTGGCGGCAACCTTCACCGATTCCGCTGGTACGGATGCGTATTGATGGCATCCCCGCGGTATCATTTGAAATACCGTCTGTGTGGTTCTTCGAAATGCAACAGCTTTTCGCATACGTGGCGGTTTAAGGGAGTTAGGTAAATATGGCAACGGGTACCGTTAAGTTCTTTAACGCAACCAAGGGATACGGCTTCATCACTCCGGACGACGGTTCCGAAGACGTTTTCGTACATTACTCTGCTATCCAGGCCGACGGCTATCGGACTCTTGACGAGGGCGACAAGGTCGAGTATGAGGCGGAGAAAGGTCCGAAGGGTCTTCAGGCAACGACCGCGAAGAAGATCGCCTGAGATTTCATTCGCTTTTCCTGACGGGGAGGTCCGCGCGAACGGGCCTTCCCGTTTTTGTCTCCACCGTATTCCCGAGGGCGCGCGGATTGCGCTCTGGGTGGAGAACGGGAAGGATATTGGCACTCGCCGGGCCAGAGTGCTAATCTCGCAGGTAGCACTCGGGACGGCGGCTGCCGCGCGCTGACGGCGTCTCCTGCCGGTCTCAAGTGATTCCCTTATCCATCGTTTTGAGGAGGCAACATGGCAAAGATGATTGCGTACGATCAGGACGCGCGCTCCTATATGCTGGCTGGTCTCGATAAGCTGGCGAACACCGTCAAGGTCACGCTGGGACCCCGCGGCCGCAACGTCGTCCTTGATAAGACCTACGGCGCTCCGACCATCACCAACGACGGCGTGTCCATCGCCAACGATATCGAGCTCGAGGATCCGTACGAGCGCATCGGTGCTGAGCTCGTCAAGGAAGTCGCCAAGAAGACCGACGACGTCGCTGGCGACGGCACCACCACCGCCACGGTCCTCGCCCAGTCCCTCGTCCACGAAGGTCTCAAGAACGTCGTGGCCGGCTCCAACCCGATCGCCCTGCGCCGCGGCGTGGAGAAGGCGTCCGCCGAGGTCGTCAAGCAGCTGCTCGCGCACGCCAAGCCTGTCGAAACTAAGGAGCAGATCGCCGCGACCGCGACCATCTCCGCGGGCGATCCGGAAGTTGGCAACGTCATCGCCGAGGCCCTCGACAAGGTCGGCCAGGACGGCGTCGTCACCGTCGAAGACAACAACAAGTTCGGCCTCGACCTCGACTTCACCGAAGGCATGCGCTTCGACAAGGGCTACATCGCTTCCTACTTCGTCACCAACCCGGACGACCAGACCGCCGTGCTGGACCACCCGTACATCCTCTTCACCTCCGGCAAGGTCTCCAGCCAGCAGGACATCATCCACATCGCCGATCTGGTCATGAAGACCGGCAAGCCGCTGCTGATCGTGGCCGAGGACGTCGACGGCGAGGCGCTTGCCACCCTCATCCTCAACAAGATCCGCGGCACTTTCAACTCCTGCGCCGTCAAGGCCCCTGGCTTCGGAGACCGCCGCAAGGCAATGCTGCAGGACATGGCCATCCTCACCGGCGCGCAGGTCGTGTCCGACGAGCTGGGCCTCAAGCTCGACTCCATCGATATGGATGTTCTCGGCACCGCCGAGAAGGTCATCGTCGCCAAAGACGAGACCACTATCGTGGCCGGCGGCGGCTCCAAAGAGGACATCGCAGCCCGCGTCACGCAGATCCGCAAGGAGATCGACAACACCGACTCCGACTACGACCGCGAGAAGCTCCAGGAGCGTCTCGCCAAGCTGGCCGGCGGCGTCGCCGTCATCAAGGTCGGCGCGGCTACCGAGGTCGAAGCCAAGGAGCGCAAGCACCGCATCGAGGACGCCGTCCGCAACGCGAAGGCAGCCATTGAGGAAGGCCTGGTTCCCGGTGGCGGCGTCGCGCTCATCGAAGCAGCGAAGGACGCCAAGCCGACTCTGGACGAGCTGAAGGGCGACGAAGCGACGGGCGCCCAGATCGTCTTGCGTGCCGTCGAGGCCCCGATCAAGCAGATTGCCGAGAACTCCGGCGTTTCCGGCGACGTCGTGATTGACAAGGTCCTGGCGCTGCCGTTGGGCGAGGGATACAACGCTGACAGCGGCGAGTACGAGGACCTGCTGGCGGCCGGCGTGGCCGACCCGGTCAAGGTCACGCGCTCCGCTCTGCAGAACGCGGCCTCCATCGCCGGCCTGTTCCTGACGACCGAAGCCGTCGTCGCCAACAAGCCGGAGCCGAAGAACGACCAAGCCCAGCAGGCCGGCATGGGCTACTGATCCCGGCGGCCGGCGCGTGAAGCGTCGTGCCCGGTGACCTGGAAACGACGAGCGGGGGAGCTTCCGACGAAGTTCCCCCGCTTTTCGTGCCTTTGGGGCTGTGCGCCCCTGCGCTTCCGAGCAGACGGCCGAGGGCCGCGCCAGCGCCGTCTGCAGCGGTTCAGCAACGTCCTCGGCGCGCCATTGCCACGCCGCGTTCTTGGACTGTTGGGCAGTCGTTCCGTATCAGACGCCGCGCAGCCGGGAGAGATATTGGCAGGCATGCCGAAGACCGCCGCTCGGCCGGCGGCGATGGACAAGGAACGGCTACCGAGGACGACGCGATCCGCGAAGAGTTCCATTTGGAGCTGGGCCATGCGGTGCTTCTCTCATGCTGCCGATGGATAAGTCTTCGCTGGCGTGGAACGCCGCGTCGACTACCATGAACAGTAGGAAGTGAGCGCTGGCCGAGAGAGAGGGATCCGGACCCGTGCGTCGATGTGGTGTGAGCCGGTTCGCCGGCGTTGTCGTTCGTACCGCCAGCGCCGTTCTATGCCTAGCGCTGTCGTTCGCGTTGCTAGCTTTCGTGCCAGCCGACGCCTGGCCGGCGGAACCGTCTTCGTTTTCGGTTTCATCGGGTATGGCCGACAACATCACCGACACCCAGAACCTGCTGGGATCAGCCGCTGCGACGGTTTCAAACGCTATCGCCGCCACGAAGAAACAGACCGGCGTCACCGTCAAGTTGCTGTACGTCCCCAGTTTCTCGGATATCCAGCTGGAGAACAACGCGGCGAGCACATCGCGCGACCCGGCCGCTTGGGCCGAGGACCTGCTGGCGGCGCAGAAGCCCGTTCCGAACACCGTTCTGCTGGCTGTCGCCTCGCAGGACGGCCGTCTCGTGGTAGTGGTCTCGCGGAACTCGGCGTCCTGGCTGCGCAGCCAGAGCACTGTCGACAAGCTGTCGGACGCGGCGCAAGGGCCGCTGGAGAAAGGCCAGGCTCCAGACTGGCCGCAGTCGGCCATCGCGTTCCTGAACGAAATCGACGCTGTCAAGCGCCAGGCAGACGAAGCGCCCGTCCGCCGGGCCTGGAGGATCGCCGGCATCGTCGTCGGCATGCTGTTGGCAGGTGGAGCGGTCATGGCAGCCGTTGTCCTGCTTCGCCGCCGTTCCACGCCCGGCAAGCACGCGGGCGGCCGCCATTCGGCGTAAAGGACATCTGCCAGCGTTCTCTGCTAACCACTCCGTCGGCTGATGCAGGTCGGCCTCTGGCTTGCTGGCGACCGGTTTGCCTGTCGGGAAACGGTCTGGCGAGAGGCGCTTCCGCGCCGGATTCCTGCCAGCAGCGGGGAGCATGGGCGTTGTTCCGGAGAAATCTGTACTTTATGGAATAATTGTCGAATTCTTGCAAGAACAACGATATGCTTTTGTCCGATTGAAACGGAAAAGATTGCCCTTTTTATAGAAATGAACTACCTGCACGGATGGTTCCTCACAAAAGGCGTCTTGCACTCTTGACAGAGAGCACCAGTTTTCTTTCAGAGAACGCAAAGTGAACAAAGGAATGATGCGAATATGAACAAAAAAGAGGAAGCGACCATCGTCGTCGTCGATGACGAACCGTCCATTCGCCAGCTTCTCATGGCCGCTCTGCATTTCCAGGGATTCGAGGTCATCTCCGCTTCGACCGGTTCCGAAGCGATCGAAGTGATCAAGAGGAACAAGCCGGATCTGGTCGTGCTTGACGTCATGCTTCCGGACATCGACGGCTTCACGGTCACGCGCCGCATCCGCAAAGAGGGCATCGAGTCCCCGGTCCTCTTCCTGACCGCTCGCGACGACACCCAGGACAAGATCATGGGCTTGACCGTCGGCGGCGACGATTACGTCACCAAACCGTTCAGCCTCGAAGAGGTCATCGCGCGCATCCGCGCCATCCTGCGCCGCACCCGCCAGGAGGGCGAGGACAACCCAATCATCCGCGTGGGCGACCTCGAGATCAACGAGGACTCCCACGACGTGACGCGCCACGGCAAGATCGTCGACCTCAGCCCGACCGAGTACAAGCTCCTGCGCTACCTGATGGACAACGAGGGGCGCGTGGTTTCCAAGGCGCAGATTCTCGACCACGTCTGGCAGTACGACTGGGGCGGGGACGCAGCCATCGTCGAGTCCTACATCTCCTACCTGCGCAAAAAGGTCGACGGCGTGACCTACACCGACGAGAACGGCGAGGATCAAAAGGTCGATCGTCTAATCCAGACCAAGCGCGGCATCGGCTACATGATCCGCGCGCCTCGCGAGAACGCGGCGAAGTGACACCGTCCGCCCGTAGGGAGCGACGGGAACCGGCACGCTGAACGAAGATGGCCGGGGCGCGAGCTCCAGCCGATTTTGCCCGAGGAGCTGAAACAATGAGCGATGCGGCGGAGCAGACGGAAGCGGGCACACCGGCGTCCGCGGGGGAACCAGCAAAGCAGGACGGGAAGAAGACGGCGTGGAAGCAGTTCTCCGCATGGGTCCGCTGGCGGTTCGACGCCACGCCGCTATCGCTGAAGCTGGTGTCGATCCTGCTCATCCTCCTCGTGGCGGGACTGTTCGTCGTCGGCATGACGACGCGGCAGCTGATGTGGTCCTACATGGTCGGCCGCACGGACGACCAGCTGACGCAACAGGCGCAGCTGGTCCTGGACAATGTCAACTCGCTGTCGCAGAGCAACGGCCCGCTTCCGACCAACTACTTCCTGCAGATCCGCAACGCGGACAATGACATCGTCAGCACGCCGCTGGTTCCGGTGATGCGCGACGGTTCCGTGTCAGTGCCGAGGCTGCCCGACAACGGCAAGGCCGGCACACTGCAGATCGGCGTGCCCACGACGCTGCAGGCGACAGTCCTGCAGAAGGGCAGCGCGTACGGCTCGCGCGTCATCGCCCGCGCACCGTGGCGGGTCGTCAAGCTGCATTGGGTACGGCAGGCGAGCGGGCAGACAGGGTGCCTGTACATCGGCCTATCCCTCAGCGACGCCATGGACACCGTGGCGACCATCACGCACTACTTCCTGGTCGTGGGCGTGGCCATCATCGTCCTGGCGCTCCTCATCGGGAGCCTCATCATCGCGCGCACGCTCTCGCCCCTCAAAAGCATCGAGAAGACGGCGGCGAAGATCGCGGCGGGCGACCTGTCCCAGCGGCTGCCGTCCCTGCCGGAGAACACCGAGGTAGGCTCCCTATCAGCGTCGCTGAACACGATGCTGGGCAAGATCGAGGAAAGCTTCCAGGAAAAGGAGGCGATCAACGCCAAGATGAAGCGCTTCGTGTCCGACGCAAGCCACGAACTGCGCACCCCGCTGGCCGCCATCCACGGTTACGCGGAACTCTACCGCATGCAGCGCCAGGAGTCCAGCGCGCTGGAACGGGCTGATTCGACGATCAGCCGCATCGAGGCCTCCAGCACGCGCATGACGGCGCTGGTCAACGACCTACTGAGCCTGGCCCGCTTGGACGAGGGCCGCGGCACCGACGTCACCCAACAGGTGCGCATGGACGCCATGCTCGGCGACTCCGGCGAGGATCTGCACGCCCTGGACCCTGTCCGGCCAGTCCGGTACGGCACGCTGCGGTTCGCCAAAGGCGCGGCGCGCGCGCTGGGCGGCAAGACGCCGACCGCGCTGTCCTCCATCACGGAGTTCGTCGAAGGCCCGTTACCCAAGATCCAGACCTTCGGCGACCCCGCTCGCCTGCGCCAAGTCTTCACCAACATCGTGGGCAACATCCACCGATACACCCCGGACGACTCCCCGGTGGAGATCGCGCTAGTCGTGGTGTACGCCGCGATGCCGTACGACATTGCGGGGCAGCTCAAGGCGACGACGGAATCATTCCAGCGATTCGTCCTTTCCATCGACGTGTCCTCATCCGGCAAGAAAAGCCAGCCGTACATCCTGGCCCGCTTCGTCGACCACGGTCCCGGCGTGAAACCCGGTGCCCTGGATCTGCTCTTCGAGCGCTTCTACACGGCAGACGCCTCCCGCGCACGGGAAAAAGGCGGCACCGGTCTGGGCATGGCCATCGCCAAATCGGTGATGTCGGCGCACTCCGGTTTCATCAGCGCGTCCGACACACCCGGTGGCGGCCTGACCGTCAACGTAGTAATGCCCCTGCGCTCGCGGCCGGCCGTCGCCGTCAGCTCGGAATACGCTACGGGCAGCGATGCGGGTACAGTGGAGAAGGTGGAAAGGCCCGAGAGCCTGGAATGAGAGCGTTGAATGGGGAGCGTGTCGCGGCGTGCGCCGTGGCGCGCTCTCGCTTCTGTCTGGAGGTGCGGTATGCCAAGCGGCAAGGTGCGGTGGTTCGATGCGAAACGCGGATACGGTTTCATCACCAGCGACGACGGCGCGGACGTCTTCCTTCCCGCAGCGGCCCTCCCGGCCGGAGTGGCGACGGTCCGCAAAGGTGCGCGGATCGAATACTCCGAAGTCGACGGCCGCAAAGGCCCGCAGGCGATGGGCGTCCATCTCGTCGGCCCCAAGCCGTCGGTGGTGGCGGCGACCCGGCCGAAGCCGGACGATATGGCCGCCATCGTTGAGGACCTAATTAAACTGCTGGACAGCGCCGGGGCCAAGCTGCGACGCCACCGGTACCCGGTGGCCGCGGAGTCCCGCAAGCTGGCGGCGATGCTGCGGGCCGTGGCGGACGATTTCGATGTTGAGGAGTGAGATGATCGAGTTTTCCCCGATTGAGACGGCGCGCCGGGCGGCCGTCCAGATGGCGAAGGACGCGTCGGCCGTCGGACGGTTCCTGTCGCGCCGCAACCTCGGCGACGGCGTGTACGACTTCCGGTTCCAGTCACTGCTGCGCGGCTACGAACAGTGGCAGTGGTCCGTGAGCCTGTACCACGACGTCCAGATGGAGGAGTGGACCGTCAACGAGTCCTCGCTGCTGCCGACTTCCGGCGCGCTATTGGCGCCGGCTTGGGTGCCGTGGCGGGAGCGGCTGCGGCCCTCCGACCTGTCAGTGACGGACGCGCTGGGCACGATGCCGGACGATTCCCGCATGGAGGACGGCTTCCTGCCGACCGACGAGCGCGCGGCCGAGGCTGCCGGCATCGGCCGGACCGTCCGCGAGATCGTCGAGGAATACCGCCTGTCCCGCTCGCACGTCCTGACCTCGCCGGCGCGCCAGAAAATCGCGCAGCGGTGGTACAACGGCCCGCACGGCCCCAAGTCGCTGAGCACTCGCGCCGCGGCGGGCCATGTGTGCGAGACCTGCGCGTTCTTCGTCCCGCTCCGGGGAGACCTGGGCGAGGTGTTCGGCGTCTGCGCCAATAAGTGGAGTCCAGACGACGGCCGTGTGGTCTCCCTGGACCATGGCTGCGGCGAGCACTCCGAGATCGAACCGCAGCAGACCACGGGCCTGTGGCCGGACAACAAGCCGACTTACGACGACGGCCATATCGATGTGCTACCGCGCTCCGAACGCGAGGATCCCGACCATTCCCGCGTCGTCGAGAACCTGGACGACGCGGGCGAGGAAGCGGAGGAAGCCGTCGGCGCGAAGACGGACAGAACGGAGAAAGACGCGTCCCGGGACGCGCGGCCGGACGATATTGCGCAGTGAGCGCAATCGGGGACGGAGCAAGGCGTCTCGTCACCTGAAATCTGTAGAGTGAAGTGACGAAGTCGGAAGGAAATACATGTTCGAACGGTTCACAGACCGCGCACGAAGGGTGATTGTCCTGGCCCAGCAGGAGGCTCGCGCCCTTCAGCACAACTACATCGGCACGGAGCACATCCTGCTCGGCCTCATCCGGGAAGGGGACGGCATCGCCGCCAAGGCTCTGGAAGCCAAGGGCGTGGAGCTCGACAAGGCCCGCGCCCAGATCATCGAAATGATCGGCAAGGGCACCGCGACCCAGAACGGGCACATCCCGTTCACGCCGCACGCCCGACAGGTCCTCGAGCTCAGCTTGCGCGAAGCGCTGCAACTGGGCCACAGCTACATCGGCACGGAGCACATCCTGCTCGGCCTCATTCATGAGGGCGAGGGCGTCGGCAGCCAGGTCCTGGTGAAGATGGGCGTCGACCTGGGGGACCTGCGCGCGTCCGTCATCGACATGATCCGCGGCGTGTCCGCGTCCGAGGGCGACGACCAGGACCGCCTGGCCAACGCCGGCGGCGTGGAGAACAAGACGCCGCAGTCCGGTTCCGCCATCCTCAACCAGTTCGGCCGCAACCTCACCCAGGAAGCCGCTGACGGCAAACTCGACCCGGTCATCGGCCGCAAGAAGGAGATCCTGCGCGTGATGACCGTCCTCAGCCGCCGCACCAAGACCAACCCGGTGCTCATCGGCGAGCCGGGCGTCGGCAAGACAGCCGTCGTCGAAGGACTCGCGCAGCGCATCGTGGACCAGGACGTGCCGGAGACGCTCAAGGACAAAAAGATCTACGCCCTCGACCTCGCTTCCCTTGTGGCTGGCTCCCGCTACCGCGGCGATTTCGAGGAGCGCCTCAAGAAGGTCACCAAAGAAGTCAAAACCCGCGGCGACATCATCCTCTTCATCGATGAGATCCACCAGATCGTCGGGGCCGGTTCCGCCGACGGCGCGCTGGGCGCGGGCGATATGCTCAAGCCGATGCTCGCGCGCGGCGAGCTCCAGACGATCGGCGCGACAACGACGGACGAGTACCGCAAGTACATCGAGAAGGACGCTGCGCTGGAACGCCGCTTCCAGCCCATCCAGGTCCCGGAACCGACCGTCGCCGAGACCATCGAGATCCTCAAAGGCCTGCGCGGCCGCTACGAGAAGCACCATCAGGTGACCATCACCGACGGCGCGCTGCAAACCGCGGCCGAGCTGTCTTCGCGCTACATCCAGGACCGCAACTTGCCGGACAAGGCCATCGACCTCATCGACGAGGCAGGCGCGCGCCTGCGCATCCAGCGCCTGACCGCCCCGCCGGAGCTCAAGGACCTCGACGTGCGCATCGCGAAGGCCAAGGCAGACAAGAACAAGGCCGTCGAAGCGCAGGACTTCCAGAAGGCCGCGGATCTGCGCGACAAGGAGGAGAAGCTCGAGTCCGAGCGCGCCGAGAAGGAAAAAGCGTGGCAGGACGGCGAATCCGACACGAAGATGGTCGTGGACGATGAGACGATCGCCAAGGTCGTCTCCAACACCACCGGCATCCCGGTCTTCAAGCTGACGGAGACCGAGTCGAAGAAGCTTCTGGGAATGGAGGAGGCGCTGCACCGGCGCGTCGTGGGGCAGGACGAGGCCATCAGCGCCATCTCCCGCTCCATCCGCCGCGCGCGCGTGGGCCTCAAGGATCCAAAGCGTCCGACCGGCTCGTTCATCTTCGCCGGCCCGACGGGTGTGGGAAAAACCGAACTCGCCAAGGCGCTCGCGCAGTTCCTCTTCGACGACGAGGACGCGCTCATCCGCGTCGACATGTCCGAGTTCTCCGAGAAGTACTCGGTGTCTCGTCTCTTCGGCGCGCCCCCGGGGTACGTCGGCTACGAGGAAGGCGGCGAACTCACCGAGAAGGTGCGCCGCAAACCGTTCTCCGTCATCCTGTTCGACGAGATCGAGAAGGCGCATCCGGACATCTTCAACACGCTGCTGCAGGTGCTGGACGACGGCCATCTCACCGACGGCCAGGGGCGTCTGGTGGACTTCAAGAACACCATCATCATCATGACGACCAATATCGGCACGAAGGACATCACCCGCACGCAGAGCATGGGATTCAGCGCGGGCGATTCGCCGGAGAGCGACTACCGAAACATGAAGGCCGAAGTCACCAGCGACCTCAAGAAGCAGTTCCGCCCAGAGTTCCTCAACCGCCTTGACGACATCATCGTCTTCCAGCAGCTGACGAAGGCGCAGGTCCGCCAGATTGTGGATATGCAGGTCGACGAACTGAGCGCCCGCCTCTTCGCGCGCCACATGTCGATTGGGCTGACCGACGCCGCCAAGGACCTGCTGACGCAGAAAGGCTTCGACCCGCTGCTGGGCGCGCGTCCGCTGCGCCGCGTGATCCAGAACGAGATCGAGGACTCCATCGCCGAGCGGATCCTGCAGGGGACGCTACGCGACGGCGAGATGATCACGGTCGACGCCCAGGGCGAAGGCCCCCTCGGCGAGTTCCTCTTCGAAAGCAGACCGTTCGACGCCGCCACGGAGACCGGTGCTGGCGCGCCAGCAACCGCCGAGCCCGCGGCCCTCGAGCCGACGGCCGCGGGCGATGCCGGAGACGCCGGTCTGACGAAGGCCGAGTGAGTGGGCGCCGCAGGTTCGCAGGCTGCGAGAAAAGACCGAAGCGACGACGCGTTCCGGTCCGTCCCCCGTCGTGGATGGATGCTGGGCGCACTCATGGCTTCGGCCTTTTTCTGCCTCTTCAACGAAACGCTCCTGTCCGTCGGCAACAACGCGGTCATGAAACAGTGGCATCTGGCCTACAACACCGTCCAGTGGACGATGACAGCCTTCCTGGTGGCGATGGGCCTGTCCGTGCCGATGGCCGCGTTCGTCATCCGGCGGCGCTCCACGCCGCGTGTCCTGGCGACAGCACTCGGGCTGATCGTCGCTGGCTTGGCCATTGACGCCGCCAGCTCCGTGTTTCCGGTGCTCATCGTCGGGCGCGTTGTCGAAGGCTTTGGCGCTGGATTCATCACGCCGCTGCTATTCTCCAGCGCACTGTCCATCACGGACGCCCGCCGCCGGGGCGTCGTCACGGCCACGTGCGGCATCGTCTGCGGCCTAGGGCCGTCGCTTGCGCCGCTGTATTCAGGCGTGATCCTGGACGCCGGCCTCGACTGGCACTGGCTGTTCGCCGCGCCGCTGTGCGTCTGCTCGCTGCTGCTGGCGATCTCGGCGTTCGCCGTCTCCGACATCTCGCCGCACTCGGGCAGCATCCCCGATCACCTGTCCATGGTCGAATCCGCTGTCGGCTTCCCGTTGGCCATCGCCGGCATCAACTCCCTAGCCGTATCCCTGGCGTCCGTTTGGGGGTGGGCCATGGCCGTGGTCGGCGTCGGTTTCTGCATGGCCTGGGCGAAGCGGCAGCTGTCGCTCTCGTCATCTCCGCTCACGGCGGACCGGACCGATCCGGAAACGGGGGAGAAGTACGTCATCGCCCCGCTGCTGAACCTGCGGGCCCTGTCCGCGGTGCCGGTCTGGTGCGGCCTGCTGCTCGTCCTGCTGATCCAAACGGCGAACATGTGCCTGTCCGTCGTGTACCCGATGGCGGTGCAGCCGGCGTTCCAGCTGAATTCCGTGCAATCGTCCCTCATGCTGATGGCGCCGCTGCTGTTCTCGCAGCTGTGCGCCGCCGCTTCGGGCCGCCTGTTCGACCGCATCGGTCCGCGCGTCGGCGTCTTCAGCGGGTTCGCGCTGCTGATCCTCGGGTTCCTGCTGTTCGCGCTGAATAGGTCAACGGACGGAGCGGGCCTGCGGACGACCGTCGCCGCTGCCGTCTGCGCCTTCGTCGGCGTGGCCTTCGCGACGCCCGGCATCGAGGCCACGCTCTTCGCGCTGGCGCCGTCGGCCACGGCCGACGTGTCGACCGCCGTCCAGACGGCGATGCAGGTCGGCGGAGCCATCGGAACGGCAGTCAGCATGGCGGTGTTTCAGTCCGCTTTGGGCAGTGATCCATTGCGCGCCGCGTACGTGCATGCCTTCGGGGACGTGTCCTGGATCCTGGTCGTCCTGTACGCGCTGTGCATGACGATTGCGTACTTTGTCGTCGCTTCGCCGGGACGCCGTCGCCGGCCGTGAAAGAATAGGGGGCATGGACAAGCTCGCAATTGTCGTCGTGACGTACAAACGCCAGGAACTGCTGTCGGGACTCTTCGACTCCATCCTGGCGTCCAGCATCGCTCCGTGGCGCATCGTCGTCACGGACAACGAGAACTCGGAGGACACCAGGAAACTGGCGGAGGATTTCGCGCAGGCCGTCGACCGCCGGTGGGGCAGGAGCGCGCCCGACACGGAGACCAACACCCGCCGGGTCGTCTACCAGGCCATGACGGAGAACACCGGCGGCTCGGGCGGCTTCAACGCGGGCGTCAAACGCGCGTACGACCTGGGCGCGCAGTGGTTCTGGGTGATGGACGACGACGTCGCCATCGAGCCGGACGGCATCGAGAAGCTTGACAAGTGGACCGGCCGCCACGATGTCATCCAAGGCCAGCGCCATAACTTCGACGGCGCCCCGTTCTACTGGCAGTACCACTTCATCGTCCCGCTGGGCATCCCGGACCCCGTCGCTCCCAGCGGCTTCGGCCACGCCGGCTACAAGACCATGAACACCGTCTGCTTCGAAGGCGGCCTGTTCAAACGATCCGTGGTCCGGAAAATCGGTTTGCCGGACAAACGGTTCTTCATCTACTGGGACGACACGATGTACGGCTACCTAGCCAGCAAGCTCACCAACCCGATCATCGTGCCCGACTTCGTCATGCGCCGCACGCGCGCCATCGGCAACTGGAACATCGCCGGCAAGCGCAAGCTCAACTCCACGTCCGACATGAACCGCTACCACATCATGCGCAACCGCGGCTACATGGCCCGGTATTTCATGCTGTACGGCGACTACCGGCCGGTGCTGTTCGGCCTGGGCACGCTGCTGACGTTCGCCAAGGAGCTTGTCCGCCTGGCAATGGTCGACAAATCCTTCAAAACGGGCGTCCCCGCGCTGATCCGCGGCTGGTGGGATTCCCGCGCGATCCTGCATGACGGGCAGTGGCGGCCGATGCCGCCGCTGGACGACAAGGAGGCATGAACATGGTTCCATCAGCACAGGCTTCCGGCGTCGGCGTCGGCGGCTCGGGCATCGAAGACGCTCCGGTCGGCCTGGAGGCCGGCTGTTTCGCGGCGGAACTGACAAGGATCCCCACGCCCGAACCGTCCACCTCGGACGCCGTGGCCGACGCCATCGCGCGGCTGCTGGACGGGTACGACGTCCCGGGAAGCGCGCCCGCCGGCGTGACCTCCCCTGCGCCCGCCAAGGCGGACGAGCCGCTGGACTTCATGACCGACCTCGGCCAATCCTGGGCCGGCGTGGACGTCACCGAGCTGCCAAGCGACAGGACCGGCCGCCCGCTAGCCGTCATCAACGCCGCCGCGCGCTTCGCCAGCCAACAGCGCGCCCGCCGCGCCGAAAAGAGGCGGTGACAATGGCCGAACCGATTCCAAGGTTCTCCCATCGCGTCCCCGTCGGCGAGCCGAACCCCATCATCGCCGCCCAGAACGCGGCGAAAGCGGCGGGCCGCCCGCTCTACCAACTCAATGACTCCAACCCGACGCACCACGGTCTGACCCTGGAAGGCATGCCGCCGCGCTACGACGCCGAACCGCGGGGCCAAAGCTTCGCCCGCCGGGCACTCGCGGAGTTCCTGACGCGCCGCGCCCGCAACCAAGGCTTCGACCTGCCGGTCCCGGACTGCGTTCCCGCTCCGGACGGCGCGGCCGCCGGCATGGTCTCCGTGCTTGCGCCGGAACCCGTCGACCCCGACGACCTATACCTTGCCAGCTCCACGTCGGAGGCCTACTCCTGGCTGATGAAGCTGCTGTGCGACCCAGGGGAGGCCGTGCTGTGCCCGACGCCGGGTTACCCGCTCATCCCGTCCATCGGCGGCCTTGAAAACGTCGAAGCGGTGCCGTATCCGCTGCGGTACGACGGCTCCTGGTACATCGACGTGGACTGGATCGCCCGCGTCCTCAACGAGCGCGACGACATCCGCGCGCTGATTCTCGTCAACCCGAACAACCCGACCGGCTCCTACACCGGCCGCAGCGACTACGAACGGCTGGTGGAGCTGTGCCGGGAACATCGTCTGGCAATCATCGCGGACGAGGTGTTCTTCGACTTCGCTCTGGAGCCGGCGCACGCCCCGTTCCGCGTCGCGGGGGAAAAACGCGTTCTGACCTTCGGTCTGGACGGCTTCTCGAAGCTGTTGGCTGCTCCGCATGCCAAGGTCGGCTGGATTCAGATGTCCGGCCCGGACGAAGCGATGGCCGAAGCCAAAAAACGCCTGGACGTCATCAGCGACGACTACCTGCCGATGTCCGGCATTCTCGCCGAGCGCATCCCCGGGCTGCTGGAGCGCGTGCCTGATCAGCTGCGCCGCACGCGCGAGCGAACGGTTGACAATCTGCGCATCCTCAAGGATCTTTTAGCCTGTAGTCGTAGCGGCGTGACGACCTTGCTGCGCCCGGAGGGCGGCTGGAACGTCCTGCTGCGTTTCCCGGGCTCGCTCGACGAGAACGACCTGGTCGACACCATGATCCGCGAGCAGGGCATCACCGCGCAGCCGGGATACTTCTTCGACATGCCGGCCAACGGCTACGTCTGCGCGTCCCTGCTATCGTGCCCCGCCGACTTCCGCAAAGGGATGACGGCGCTGCTGGACGTCATCGACGGCTTCTTCGAATAGCCGTCCGCGGCCGGGCCCATCCGGCACATTCCGGACGGGATTATCATTCCGGTTTACTTTGGGTTCCTCGCTTTCCTCACGCTGAGAAATCAGGGTAGTTCCTGGCGTAAAGGCCAAAACAGCGCGGAAAGACAGGCTCTTAGCCAATTGACTGACCTTTGTGAAAGGATGTCGCGGACTGTTACTAGCCTGGGACCCTAATGACATTGTCAGTGGGCGACTGAGCCAGCGATGTCAGGGAATGGAAAAACGGTCGAAAGACGAACAAAGGAGTTTGGTTGGAATGGCCGAGAAAATCATTCTTGATTGCGACCCGGGCCACGACGACGCCGTCGCCATCCTGCTGGCGCTAGGCGATCCGCGCATCGATTTGCTGGGCGTAACGACGATCGGCGGCAACGCGCCCCTGGACAAGGTCACCTACAACGCGCGCGCCATGCTCGAGCTGGCCAAGGCAACGGACGTCCCGGTTCACGCCGGCTGCGCCCGCCCGCTGGTCCGCAAGCCGAAGGACGCTGCGTACATCCACGGCGAGACCGGCCTCAACGGCCTCGAACTGCCGGAACCGACCCGTCCGCTGGACGAGGGCCACGCCGTGAACTGGATCATCGACACCATCATGGGCAACAAGCCGAACACCATCACCCTGGTGCCGACCGGCCCGCTGACGAACATCGCCATGGCGGTCCGCCTCGAGCCGCGCATCGTCGGCCGTGTCAAGCAGATCGTGCTCATGGGCGGCGCCTACGCCACCGGCAACTCCGGGCCATGCACCGAGTTCAACGTCCAGTGCGACCCAGAGGCGGCCCACATCGTCTTCAACGAGAAGTGGCGCTCGTTGACCATGATCGGCCTCGACCTGACGCACCAGGCGCTGTGCACCCGCGAGTACCAGAAGATGATCGCGGCCGCGAACCCGCGTCTCTCAGGCGCGCTCAACGGCCTCATGGACTTCTTCCGCTCCACGTACCAGGACCAGGAAGCCTTCCCGGATCCGCCGACGCACGATCCGTGCGCCGTGGCCTACGTCATCGACCCAGGCCTCATCGAGACCCGCCGCTGCCCGATCGACGTGGAGCTGACCGGAACCCTGACCACCGGCATGACCGTCGCCGACCTGCGCGCGCAAGCCCCGAAGGACTGCACGAGCCAGGTCGCCACGAAGCTCGACGTCGATGGCTTCTGGAACCTCGTCGCCGCGGCTGTCCGGAACCTCGGCTGACGCGCCCGCATCCGCATCACAGATCGCATCAGATTACTCATAGGGGAGTGAGCAATGTATCTCGCCATCAACATCCTTGGCCTGCTGGTCTTCGTCGGCCTCGGCTGGGCGTTCTCGGCAAACCGCAAGAAAATCCAGTGGAAATCCGTCGGCATCATGGTCGTCCTCAACGTCCTGATCGCCTGGATCCTCACCAGCTTCGAATGGGGCCGCGCCGCTGTCAACGCCGCCGCGCAGGGCTTCACCTGGCTCGTCTCCGTCGCCGACAAAGGCATCTCCTTCGCCTTCGGCTGGTGGGCGCTGCCGCATGACGGCTCCGTGACCTTCGTCGTCAGCGCGCTGCTGCCGATCCTGCTGGTCGTCCCGCTGTTCGACATCCTCACGTACATCGGCTTCCTGCCGTGGCTCATCAAGTGGATCGGCCGCTTCCTCAGCTTCATCACCCGGCAGCCGAAGTTCGAGACCTTCTTCGCCGTCGAGATGATGTTCCTCGGCAACACCGAAGCCCTGGCCGTCTCCAAGATCCAGCTGCAGAAGATGAAACCGGCCCGCGCCGTCGTCATCGGCATGATGTCGATGAGCTGCGTCACCGCCGCCATCCTCGCATCCTACATCCAAATGGTGCCGGGCCAGTTCGTCCTGACCGCCGTGCCGCTCAACTGCGTCAACGCGCTCATCGTCGCCAACATGCTCTATCCAGCCGAAGTCACCGAGGAAGAGGACGTCATCTACAATCTCGGCGACGAAGACAAAACGCCGGAGCAGATCGCCGACGCCGCTAGGAAAGCCAAGGAAGACCGCGCCATCGTCAAACAGTGCCGCAAGGAAGGCAAGCCCGTTCCGGAAGGCGTCAGCTACGCGCCATGGTACAAGCGGATGGCCGCCAAGGACCCGAACAAACCGAAGAAGGAACCGTTCTTCTCCTTCCTGGGCGATTCCATCCTCGGCGCCGGCAAGCTGATTCTCATCATCATTGCCAACGTCGTCGCGTTTGTCGCGCTCGCCGGCCTCATCGACAAGATCCTCGGCGCCATCTGGGACAAACTGTCGCTCGAGTCCATCCTCGGCGTCTTCATGTACATCCCGTGCTGGCTGCTGGGCCTGCCGGCCAAGACCGCCTGGAGCATGTCGCAGCTTGCCGGCCTCAAGCTCGTCACTAACGAGTTCGTGGCCATGGGCGACATCACCAAGAGCGTGGCTGCCTTCGCTCCGCACTACAAAGCCGTCATCACAGTCTTCCTCACGTCCTTCGCCAACTTCGGCACACTGGGCATGATCATCGGCGCCTTCAAGAGCATCGTGGACAAGAAAAAGAACGACGTCATCTCCGGCCAGGTCTGGCGCATGTTCGTCTCCGGCATCCTCGTGTCGCTGATGTCGGCCGCCATGGTCGGTCTTTTCGTCTGGTAATGGTGAAATGGGAAACGGCCCGCGTCGGCAGCTGCTGGTGCGGGCCGTTTCTGAAAGGAGCAACAACATGACACAGAAGCTCATCCTCGACCTCGATACCGGCATCGACGACGCGCTTGCCATCTCCTATGCGCTTGGCAGCCCGGAAGTCGACCTCATCGGCATCGTCGGCACCTACGGCAACGTGCTGCTCCAGCAGGGCATCCGCAACGACCTGGCGATCACGGATCTGCTGGGCCATCCGGAGGTCAAGGTGTACCAGGGCTTGCCGCACGCCCTGAAGAAGGATTCCTTCGAAGTCCAGCCGGTCTCCGCGTTCATCCACGGCCAAAACGGCATCGGCGAGACCGTCATCCCGGATTCCGACCGTGAGCCGGAGAACGAATCGGGCATCGACTTCATCATCGACGCAGTGAAGACCTACGGCAAGGACGTGGTATACGTGCCGACCGGCCCGCAAACCAACCTTGCCGCCGCTATCCGCAAGGCGCCGGAAATCATCGGCCAAATCGGCAAGGTCGTGCTCATGGGCGGCGCGCTCACCGTCCCGGGCAACGTCTCCGCCTGGGCCGAGGCCAACATCTCCCAGGATCCGGACGCCGCCGACGAGGTGTTCCGCTCCGGCATTCCGGCCACCATGGTCGGCCTGGACGTCACCCTGCAGACCCTGCTGACCCGCAAAGAGACCGAGCAGTGGCGTCAGCTGGGCAACGCCGCCGGCCGTTTCCTGGCAGACATGACCGACTTCTACATCAAGGCCTACGAGACCACGGCGCCGGGCTTAGGCGGCTGCGGACTGCACGACCCGCTCGCCGTTGGAGTCGCCATCGATCCGACACTGGTGGCCACGCTGCCGATCAACATGCAGACGGACGTCGAAGGCGCCACTCGCGGCCGCACCATCGGAGACCCGGACAAGCTCAACGATCCGCGCAAGACCATGCAGGTGGCCGTGGGCGTCGACGCGCCGCGCTTCCTCAGCGAGTTCATGACCCGCATCACGAACGTCGCGCGCTCCGCCAAAGCCGAATGAGTCGGTCCCATCCGCGTCCTTGCGGATGGAATGTCCGTCCAGAACGCGGGAAGCGGGCGCAATGCGCAACGATAACCATGACAATAGAGGGGGTGGCCGCCCGTTCCTGGCAGCCATCCCCTCTTCATCGGCGCCGCGGAGTCGGGTTCCGCGGCGCGCTTCAGCTCCTTCTCACTTCTTCTTCGGCGCGTAGAGCACCGTGTCGATGATATCGGCGTAGCGCTCCTCGATCTGCTTGCGCCGGGTCTTGAGGCTCGGCGTGAGCATGCCATTCTCCAGGGTGAAGCTGTCGGGAAGGATCTCGAACTTGCGGATGGACTCGGCGCGGGAAACGGTCTCGTTGGCACGGTCAACGGCGCGTTGCACCTCGGCGCGGATGATGGGGTTCTTCGCGGCTTCCGCCAGATCGGCGCACGGCTGAGCGCCACGGGCTTTCAGCCAGGCGTTGGCGTCGCCGAGGTCGAGCGTGACGAGCGCCGACACGAAGCGGCGGTGGTCGCCGATGACGAGCACCTGGTCGACGACGGGGGAAGTCATGATGGACGCCGACAACGGGCCGGGAGCCACATTGATGCCGCCAGCGGTGATGATGAGCTCTTTTTTACGGTCCGTCAGGTGCACGAAGCCATCGTCATCGATGTCGCCGACGTCGCCGGTGTGCAGCCAACCGTCAATGATGGTCTCGGCGGTGGCGTCGGGCCGGTTGAGGTAGGCGCGGCACACGTCCGGAGCCTTGACGAGAATCTCGCCGTCGGGGGCGATTCCGATGGTCACGCCGCTGAGCGGGGTGCCCACGGTGCCGATGCGATTGTTCTGCGGCAGCGACACGCAGACCGGCCCGCTGGTCTCCGTCATACCGTAGCCCTCGAGCAGCGGTATGCCGATGCCATTGAAATAATGGGCGAGCTGCGGATCCATCGGCGCGCCGCCAGTGATACAGAAGTCGGCGTTCTGCCCGAAAATCTCGCGGATCTTGGAGTAGATGGCCCTGTCGTAGAACGCGTGCTTGAGGCGTTTGCCCAGCGGAAGCCTGCGGCCTTCCTGCTCCGCATGGGACCACTGGCGCGCAACACGCGTAGAGTCGGCGAACATCCGGCCCGCGAAGCCTTTGCCCGCGCGCTGGGACGCCGCGTTATACACCTTCTCGAACACGCGCGGCACGCTCATCAGCAGCGTCGGACCGAAATCGTGGAAATCCTGCACGATGGTCGAGAAGTCGCTCGACAGGCCCAGCTGGATGGTGCCAGCGAAGGACAGGATCTCCATGTAGCGCGCGAACACGTGGCTCATCGGCAGGAACATGAGCAGGCGGCGGTCAGGGATGTTGCAGGCGCGCGGCATGTACTGCAGGCCAGAGAGGCAGAGAAACGCGAAATTGGCATGCGTCAACTCCACGCCCTTGGGGTTACCGGTCGAACCAGAGGTGTACACGATAGTCGCCAGCGCGTCGCCGTGGGTCTGGCGCTCGCGGGCTTCGAACTCCTCGTCGGTGACGGCGCGGCCGAACTCGGCGAGGGCCGCCAGCGCGCCGTCGTCGATGACGAAGACCTCGTCCAGGCTCGGGATGGCGGCGCGGACCTCATCGATCTCGCCGCGCATCTCGCTGGTCTCGGCGAAGGCGATCTTCACGCTCGAATCGTTGAAGATGTACTGGATCTGAGCCGGCGCATTGGTCTCGTACACCGGCACGACAACCGCGCCGATGGCCAAAAGGGCCATGTCGAGAGCGACCCATTCCCAACGCGTGTGCGAGAAGATGGACACCCGCTCGCCGATTTCGACGCCGTGCGCCATAAGACCTTTGGCGAGCTTGCGGACGATCCGCTCGAACTCCGTGGCAGTGAGCTTCCGCCAAGCGCCCTCCTGCTTGTACTCGATGAGGGAGGTGTCGGGCAGGCGTTTAACGCGGTCCGTCAGGAAATCATACAGGTTGATGTCCGTGTCGATGGGGTGGTCGAGAGGCGTGGTGTGTTGTTTGACGACAATCTGACTCATGGTTTCCACTCTAGTAACTTTCTCCGCCGAAAGTCTGCCGATTCAGCTTAACTGGAAGGGAATCGACAGCCGGCGGACGGACAGGAAGGCAGGCGCGAGCACCGACGATGGCCAACGACAAGACCGACGCCACGAGCATCTCCAGCACCCGCGACGCTTCCAAAAACCAAACCTCCATGCGCCGCGCCGCGCAACGGGACAACAAGCCGACCGGAACCATGCCCGATCCCCGAGCGACGAAGACGGCGCTGCTCATGCTGCTGGTGGTGTACGTATTGGGCACGCTCTGCCTCCAAGCGTTCGACATGGTATTCGCCCAAGTAGGCGCGGCCGTCGGAGCGCCAGGGCAGGCATCCCTCATCAGCGCCGTGCCAGGAGTGGTCCTCGGCATCGCCTGCTTCGTCTACGGAGCGCTCGGCGACTTCGTCTCCCTGCGAGCCATGACCGCCGTCGGCGTCGCCGCGCTGCTCAGCGGATCCATCCTCGGCTTCGTCGCCCATTCGACGCTGCTGCTCGTCGTCCTGGCGCGCTCCATCCAGACGCTAGGCTACCAGGCCGCCGGCTCCGCCTACGTCGTCATCGCCTCGAAGTACCTGACCGGCCGCGACAAAGTGCTGTACTTCGGCTTCTTCACCGCAGGATTCCAACTATCCTCGCTCATCGGCGTGCTCTGCGCCGGTTTCCTGTCGTCCGTCGGCTGGCAGTGGCTATTCCTCATCCCGGCGCTCGCCGCCGTCATGATCGTCCCGCTCAAACGCACCGTCCCGCGCGGCGCGGCGGCCGGCGGCTCCATCGACATCCTCGGCTTCACGCTCTTCGGAGCGGGCATCCTCTTCCTCACGCTGTTCTTCTCGCAGCTGCTGTGGTGGGAGATCGCGCTGTCAATGGCCCTATTCCTCGCCTTCGCCGCGTACATCTCCCAGGCAAGACATCCGTTCATCACGCCCGCCTTCTTCCGCAACGGCCGGTGGCTGAGCGCCATCATGCTCATCGTCGTCCTATACCTCACCCAGTTCTGCTGCACGCCGCTGTTCGACCAGATCGGGCAAAAAGTCTACGGCATCACGACGGAACGCGTCAGCCTCCTGCTGGCCCCGTCGTTCGTCGCCGCCACCATCGTCGCCTGCTCGTCCGGAGCCATCGTAGAGAAACTGGGTCGCAGAACGGCCATCCTCTGCGCCGCCGGACTGGAAACGTTCGGCTACGCGTTCCTGGCATTCCTCTCCCCCGCCGGACCGGCGATGCTCCTGCTGGGCGCCTGTCTGCTCTACAGCGGCATGGGCATGCTGTACTCGCCGGTGTACGACACCGTCCTGGACACGCTGCCAATCGACCAGTCCGGCCGCGGTGTGGGCATGAACGACCTAAGCATGGAAGCGTTCGCCTCCATTGGCGTGGCCATCTTCGGGCCAGCAATCACCGGATCCGCTTTCAGGCGCTCGCTGATGTTTGCGCCGGGCCTGAGCGGGGCGAGGCTGGCCGCCGCGGCGAACGCCAGTGCGCTGCTGTGGATCTTCGTGGCTGTCCAGCTGACGGGCATTGTCTGGCTGTTGGCGTTCAGCCGCCGCATCTACCAGAACGGCGTCCGGTAAGGAATTGGCGCTATGACCGCCGGCTCGCCGTTATTCGTCGGCAGAACGGCAAAGGAAAGCGTTGGAGATTTTCTGTGAAGAACAAGCGTTTCCCCGTGTTTTTCACAGGAGGGAGACATGCTGGACGGCGATAATCTTCCTGTTTTCGCGGTGCCGACAGTGTCCACCGCTTGTTCGGCGCCAGATTTTTTAAAGAGAGGCATCCAATGCACAGGGTATCGGAAGGTTTGATGGCGATCGTGGCGTCGGTGGTGCTGTGCATCGGCTTGGCGGCGTGCGGCAACGCGGATTCCGGCTCGTCGGCATCGACTTCCCAGTCGAACGGCATGGCGAAGTACAGCGGCGACACCGTGATGTCGATGGCCTTCCGCCAGGGCAGCCACATCTGGCTGCTGTCCGGCGTGCCGAACCCCGACGCAGTCATCAACCAGGCCTTTTACTTCCATGACGGGAAAGTGACCGTGTTCCAGTACGTAGGCGACGACGACCTGACGTACAGGCAGATCGAGGACAAGCCGGATGACCAGGCCATTCAGACCCTGTACAAGTCCGACCGCGCTGGTTGGGACAAATGCTATCCGGACACCAGGTACGCGGTGCCAAAAGCCACCAACTACACGTTCCGTCTCTACACCAGCTCTTCCAAAGACGGTGATCCAAGCGTGGAAGCACTGATCGACCCGAGCGTGCTCGATCCGATCGACGGCGCGTTGTCCATGATCCAAGCCACGCAGAACGAGGGCGTCACCCCAGCCGGAGACACGCTGGACCTGCCGTTGGCCGACATCAAAGCCGTCGACCGCAACAGCCAGCTGGGCACGCTGCATAACAACTTCCACGTAGGCGATCAGCGATATGCGGGCTACGTCAACTGGAACGTGGTGCTCGACAACGTCAAGCAAGGCATCACGCTTGGCCACGAAACCGTATACCCCAACAAGGAGTACCTGGTGACTAAGGTAGCTTCGGATACAGCAACCTTTTCGCTTGACCCAGCTGACACCGGGGCATCTGACGTCGTCTGGCACGGCACTATCGACCTGGCAGCGAGCCTGTCAAAGAATAATGTGAACGCGCAGTGACAAGCGAGGCGCGCCAACAGAGCCGGCGACGCTACGCCGTTCGCACATCGAAAAGGTGGGAAACACCCGGATCGCGTCCGGGCGTTTCCCACCTCGTCGTTTTCAGTCGCTCCGCGCCAGGCTAGGCTACGGCGCGAAGCCGGCCGCGAGAATCACTCGTGGTGGCAGGTGCAGGCCTTTCCTTCCTGGCAGCCTTCACAGTGGCAGTCAGGACCGCAAGCGCAGGAACCCTTCTTCGGCGCGTGGCACTGGCATCCAGACTCGCTGTGGCACTCGCTGGCCTCGCCTTCACGGCAACCGTGGGAGCATCCTTCTCCGCAGCACTTCTTCTCTTCGTCGGCCATGATGGCATCTCCTTTGCGTAGGCATTCCGATATCTTCCGACAGCGTTCGGCTCTGGGGCGCGTGGAGCGCTGCCCATCGCCCTCCCACTGTCTGTTTACAAATGTAAACGAAAATGGCCGCGAAGGGAAGTCACCCGCGCCGCGGTTTTGCTGTGAGTGGAGGAAGAGAACGAGAAGGAAACGTAAAGGTGCGCTTCGTCTTGTTCGGGATACGTCTGCATAACAAGGGGAATGCCCGATGAACACGGGAGAGAGGCGCGGGCATGGCCGAGGATTCCATGACGAAGGAGCAGAAGTGCGAGGAACACGTCGAACGGTCTGACCGATCGCCAGCGTATTACGTGGAACGGTCGACAGCCGGCATCTCAGAGCTATGCTACCAGTGCTATGCTCTACCGATTCTTCGCACGGTATGCGACTGGCAACACGGGCCTTTGATACGCAAAAATGGGCGACGCGTTCCGCAGGTTCCGCAGTGACACCACACCATTGAGGGGGGGGGGAGGCTGATCGGCCACCTGGATGCCCTGACGGCCGCCTGCTACGGGCTGAGGCATGAGGACTATCAAGCCGTGCTCGCCGCGTTCAAAGACGGGAGCATCCCCGCAAATGAGAAGAAAACTCGCCTTGAGGCGTTCAACGACATCCTGCTCGATGGATGGCCGCCCGTCGAGGAGACTGAATAGAAAAACAGCCAGGCGGAATTCAAAAGATCCTCCCGTACTAGGGGCTATGGGCTTTTAGAACTCGGATTCTCGCCGGTTTTCTTCGGCTTCGGCTTCGGGGCATCGCATCTGGTAAGAACCGCTCCGCCGCTTTCATACGATACTCCAGGCCTATGCTGCAGCGCACCCATACGATCCGCTTGATCGACGAGCCGATGCCGCTTTCCGGAAGCAACGAAGGCGAACAGCTCGTACGAGGCGAGCACCCCCACCCAGGTCGCGTGTCTTGGAACGGGGTTCACAGGCTCAGCGCCACCGGTACTTAAGCTTCGGCGCGGAACTCCCTCTGGCGGCCAGCCGACTCCTACATCGGATCCTCCCAGTCATAAAGCCTTCTACCCATACCAGGATGCCAGAAGCGTCCTCCACGCGTGCGAACCACCGCTGGAGCCTCGGTTCCCTGGCACACGCTTCACAGCCTGGTCACAAGGTGCTGATTGGAATCGCGTCAGATGCGCACAGGGCATCCCGACGTTCTTTCGAAAGGTTTTCCCCACGCCTCCAGAAGACAACACGGAGCGGAGATTAAATCGAACCCCGCAATCCCTCCCGCGGCGCAACGCCTCACCGTCGACTGAAAATCCACAAACAGCCCACAGCTTGAGGGAACGAAGGAGGACAGGCCACTTCCATGGGGGGGCAAGACGAAACGAAAAGTGCCCCGGATGCGATTCGAACGCACGACACCCGCTTTAGGAGAGCGGTGCTCTATCCCCTGAGCTACCGAGGCGTACTAACATGAATGATACACGCGGACCCGACGTGCAGACGCGGGACGAGGCGTCGGAACGCCGACGTCGGTCGTCCTCGTCCGATTCCGCGCGTGGCCTAGCACCGATGGCACCGGATTCCCCGACAGGAGGACTCAATGAGCGAACAGCATGGCAACGCCCCGGCGATCGATCGCGCGAGTGGCCGCAAATGGGGCTACAACGTCGATCAAGTGGACGGGTTCCTGGCCCATGCCCGCGAAAAGTACTCCCAGGCCGAACCGGATCTGACGCAGGACGAGATCCAAACCGCGACTTTCGATCTGGAAAAGGGCGGCTATTCCATCCCACAGGTGGATTCCGCTCTGGTCCGCCTCGAGAAAGCCGTCGTTGACAAGCGCACCCAGTGGGACGTGGAGCACCGTGGCGTCCGTGCCTGGATGGCCGACACCCGCGTGGCCGCCGAGACGCTGCGCCAGCGTGCCGAAGCCCGTCCGGGGGAGCGCTTCACCCCGGCGAAGAAAAAGCAGACAGCGTACGACAAGCGCCAAGTCGACCAACTGGTCGACGACGCCTGGCACCGCATCGCATCCGCGGCGCGGCTAGAGACATCGGCGAACCCGCGGAACGCGCAGGACGTCGAGGCAACCGAAGTGTCGAACGCCGTGTTCACCCAGCGCACGGGTGACAAAGGCTACCGCGAGGATTCCGTCGACGCATACCTCAACAGGGTCGTGCAAGTGCTGACGCGCCTGGAATCCGTCAACCGCCTGGGCATCGCCGTTCCATGGGGCGAGAAGCCGGCTCTGACGACCGCTGCCGGCGCCGCGGCTCCGGCTGTCGCGTCGAGAAAGGCGTCCGCCGCCAAGGACCGGCTGCGGTCATTCGAATCCCGCGCGGTCGAGTCCTCGTCCGAAGCCGCGGACAAGTCGAAGAGCGCCGTCATGCCGGTGGTGATCCCGCCAGCGCCGCAGGCCGTCAAGAATCCGCTAGCCACGTCGCAATGCTTAGCGGGCGGCTTCGTCCGGAGTGCGCGCGAAGAACCGCAGGAATCCGCGGCAAAGCCCGTCGAACGCTTGTCCGCCACGGCAGCCGCTTCCCGGACTGCCGGCGCCGCCGGCATCGCGGGTTTCCCCCGGGATGTCCGCAGCGCTTTCAGTCCGGCGGAGCCGGAGTCGGCCGCGCCGGCCTGGTCCTCCGATTCCTGGACGTCCCAGTCATCCGAGACGCCCGACAGGGAAGCGGACAGGCCGGTGTCCCTGACGTCCCTCATCGCGCAGTCCCGCGACCATGAGATGCCGCAGCCGCATCCGCGCCATTCTCTGGACTCGCTGCCGGAGGAGGGCACCGCGCGCAGTGCGGCCGGGTCCGCCGATTCTGGTTCTGCTGATGCCGGTCCTTCCAAGACGCCGGAGCCGATTGATCCGGACCAGTTTTTCTCCAGGCTGATGGAGTCGAGTATCATGCCGACTGGCAGCTTCGACATCCCCGATCTGACGTTCCCGGAAGCTAGCGGCGGCGACTCTCAAAAGTAAATGCGGTACAGTGCATCAGTCGGCAGCCGGAAGCGGAATCCGACGACAGTCGGTTGATCGAATGATCAGCCATTGGTTCAAAAGGCGGGAAGCCGAAGCGGCGCAGGCCGGGACAGGACGTGATCAGGAGCATGGCAAAGCAACGGACAGCGCGGAAATTCCAGCATCGCTGGTCCTATCGCACCCGGCTCCTCGCCAGCATCCCCGTTTTCCTGGTCCTCATCGGCATCCTCACCTTCGCGTCGAGTCTGTCAGCCGTGCCGTGGAGCGACCAGCCGATGAACCGCACCATCCAGACCATGACCAGCAACACCGCCGTCGACATGGTCCCGACTGCGTCCTCCCTGCAGTGCGACCAGAACGAGTCGCCGACCGATCAGAACGGCCTGTGCGCGGTATCGCTCTCTGCAGGCGTGTACAAGGTAGCCACGAGGATGCTGTCCTTCGAAGCCACGGAGTCCGGCACGCACGACACGCAGCTGATCCATCTCCTTCTCCACTACCCGGTGGGCGACCACGGCTCGATGCCGGGCATCATCTTCATCTCCGGCGCGGGCACGGGTTCCGCCACCGGCGCTTACCAGGACCAGGCTGATTACTTCGCATCCGCTGGGTTCATGGCCGCCACCGTCGACAAGCCCGTGTGGAACACGACCGCCATCTCCCGCAACTACCCGGCCATGGCCAAGGTCTACGACCACGCCATCCAGCTGATGAGCGAGCAGCCGGGCGTCGACGCGAACAAGATCGGCATCCACATCGACTCCGAGTCCGGCTGGATCGACCCCTACATGCAGGACTTCGACCACAAGATCGCGTTCCAGATCCTGGCCTCGCCGATGCTCTTCGAGCCGCGCGAAGCCGCCGCGTTCTTCGTGGCCCAGGACTTCTCCATCACCGGCGCGAACCCCGGCTACCAGGCCATGGTCCGCAAGGTGTTCAGCGCCAACTTCGATATGTTCGGCTTGACGAACGCCAACATCAATCCCTTCAACAACCGGACTTTTTCCATCCCGACGTTCCTGGCGTACGGCTCGCGCGACGTGCTCACCAGCCAGGTCGACGGCATGATGAAAATCATGGAGATGGCCCAGAAGTCCGGCAACGAGAACTTCGTCCTGCGTGACTACCCCTTCGCCGACCACATCCTGCGTCTGGGCGACGCTGCCGCCGGCGACACGATCCTGGCTGATCATTACCTCCAGGAAGCGCTCGAATGGAGCGCAGGCATTGTTAAAGGCTACAAGCAGATGGCGCCGAAAGTCGCCGGCCATGACGTCTACCAGTCCATCGGACTGCCGAAGATCCACGCCACCAAGGCCGGGACGCTCTACTTCGTCATCCTGCACTGCCTGCTGCTGCTCATGATCCTCGTGTCCTTGGCGTTCTCCGTCATCGTCCTCGTCAAGAAAATCGTGGCACTCGTCAAACACCGCGACACTCCCGTGGCCTTTGCCAGCGGCTTCGGCAAGGTCATGCTCTTCATGATCCTCGTCACCGTGTTCGCGTTCCTGCTGTTCATCGCCGCCGTCGCCCAAATCATTTGGAGGGTCTCGTGCCTGGGATGGGGAGCGGCACCGATCCAGCCGGCCGGCATGATCTACTGGAGCTGGTACGTCGTCCAAATCGCCTGCGCCATCGTCGTATGGACATGGGCGCGCGTGCTTGTCAACCTCGTCGAAGCCGGCGCCGATCGCGGTTGGTTCCACTGGTTCAAGCGCCTAGCACGCGAGCCAGTCGAACCCGTGGCCAAAGGCCGCCAAGAACCATTCTTCGCCACCACGAGGCTAGGACTGGCATACTTCATCGTCCTGACAGCCACCATGCTGCTCATCCTGCTGTTCTTCGCCTTCTGGGGACTCTTCCAATACTAAAATGCCCCTGTACAGCGACGAAGGCATCGTCCTCAGGACCGCGAAACTTGGCGAAACCGACCGCATTATTACCCTGCTGACGCGCAACCACGGCAAAGTACGGGCCGTCGCCTCCGGAGCGCGGCGCGTCAAATCCCGCTTTGGCGCGCGGCTGGAACCCTTCATGCGCGACAGCGTCCTATGCGCCACCGGACGAAGCCTCGACCACGTATCCCAAGCCGTATGCACCGGAGCCTACGCCCGACCCATCACCGCTGACTACGGATCATATCTTGCCGCGTCAGCCATGTGCGAAACAACTGACAAGCTCCTTGACACGGAGCACGAACCCGCTCCGGCGCACTACCAGCTCCTGCTCGGCGCCCTCATCGCTCTGGCGCAACGGCGCCACCAGCCTTGGCAGATAGGCGAGTCCTACGTGCTGCGCGCGATGACGCTCGCCGGCTGGCGCCCGCGGCTGTCGTCCTGCGTCGTGTGCGGCAGAGCCGACGGTCTAACATCGTTCTCCGTGCGCCTGGGCGGTGCTTTGTGCCGGTCCGACCGCGCGGCCGGCGCCGTTGAATTAACGGAGGCCCAGTTCGTGCAACTGCAGGCCCTGTCCCTTGGCGACTGGGATCGGTGCGGTGGCAGACGCGACGCATGTGTGGCGGCATTGGTGGAGGAGTGGGCACAGTACTATCTAGAGCGACCGCTGTGGTCCTTGCGATTGCTAGATTATGAAACATGAGCTTTGAGAACGTCGATTACACGTCGTTGAGCGTCCCTGCGGCACCTTTCTCCGATCCGTCGATTATCCCGCATTTCCCGGCCGGCAAGGTGCCTTGCCACGTCGGCGTCATCATGGACGGTAACGGTCGTTGGGCCAAGCAGCGCGGCCTGATCCGCACTGAGGGCCACAAAGCCGCCGAACCGGTCGTCTTCGACACCATCGCTGGCGCCATCGAAGCGGGCGTGCGCTACCTGACCCTGTACACGTTCTCGACGGAAAACTGGAACCGCTCGCCTTTCGAGGTGCGTTTCCTTATGGGTTTCTCGCGCGACATCATCCACCGCCGCGTCGGTCAGATGAACGACTGGGGAGTGCGCGTGCGTTGGGCCGGCCGCCGCCCGCGCCTGTGGAAATCCGTCATCGACGAGCTGGACGACGCAATGGAGAAGACGAAAAACAACAAGACCATCGACGTCGTGTTCGCCATCAACTACGGTGGGCGCGCCGAGATCGCCGACGCGGCCGCGGCCATCGCCAAGAAAGTGCGCGACGGCCGGATCTCCGGCGACCGCGTGACCGAAAAGATGTTCCAGGAGCACCTCTACAACCCCGACATCCCGAACGTCGACCTGGTGGTGCGCACGTCCGGCGAGATGCGCACGAGCAACTTCCTGCCATGGGAGGCCGCCTACGCCGAGCTTGATTTCGAGCCGGAGCTGTGGCCGGACTGCGGTCGCCAGATCCTGTGGCGCGCCATCGGCAAATACGCCCAGCGCGGCCGCCGCTTCGGCAAGGCCTGAGCATTGCTGGGCCTGACTCGGCATCGTTTTCATCGGCGGTCCCTCTGCCCTTCGCTAACGCGATGCAGTACCCTGGCCGTGGTTGGTTTTCCGTGATTGACAATCACCCGAGAAAGAAGGACCAAAATGGCTGACACCGAGAACACGCCCGCCGTCCAGAACGCTAGCGCCGCCGGACAGGCGGCCGCCAAGAAGGATCCGACCGTCGTCCTGCCGGAGGACCTCCCGCAAGATTCAGCGCACACCACCCGCCACACGTGGTCGCACGGCGGCACCACCGTCGACTATGACGCCACTGTCGGCACCATCCGCATCGACACGCCGAAAGTGAAGCCGGCGGCGAGCATCTTCTACTCGATGTTCGCGGCGGTCGACGCCGACGGTAAAACGGACCCGACCCGTCCGGTGACCTTTGTCTTCAACGGCGGCCCAGGCTCATCCTCCACGTTCCTCATGATGGGTTCCTTCGGCCCCAAGCGCATCGGCCGCGAGGATCTGTCGTCCGGCAAGGGTGCCCCCTACACGCTGCTCGACAACAACGAGTACTGCCTGTTGCCGATGTCCGACATTGTTTTCATCGACGCCGCGGGCGCCGGTTTCTCCAAGATCGCCGACAAGGCGAAGGCCGAGCTGTGGAGCGTCGACGGCGACGTGGCCGGCTTCAGCCAGTTCATCCAGCGCTGGTGCACCAAGTACGGCCGCTGGAACTCCCCGAAATACCTCTTCGGCGAGTCCTACGGCACCACCCGCGGCTCGCTGCTGACCCTGCGCATGCAACAGGACGGCGTCGCCCTGACCGGCGCGACGCTCATCAGCAACATCCTGGACTACGCCTATAGCTTCGACGTCAACGACCAGTACTACGTCGGCTACATGCCGACGTACGCCATGATTTCGCAGTTCCACGGCAAGTCCGGCGGCGGCGAATCCGTCAAAGAGCACGCGATGAAGGCCCGCGTCTTCGCAGAGGCCTACCGCCAGGCCCTCAGCCGCGGCGACAGCCTCGACGGCGCGTCCCGCAGAAACGTCGCGGTCGCGTACTCGAAACTCACCGGCCTGCCGGAGAGCTACGTCGACGAGTCCAACTTGCGCATCCCGGACAGCCGCTACCGCAAGCAGGTCCTGCATGACGAAGGCAAGATCGTCGGCCGCTACGACGGCCGCGTCGCCGGCTACGACCTCGATCCGGCCAGCGACGACGAGACCTTCGTCGTCGACGACGCCTGGCTGAGTCCGGAGTACGAGGCGCTTGGCAACGAGTATCTGCGCACGGAACTCGGCTACGAGACCAGCGAGGACCGCGTCGCCTTTGCGCCGTTCGACTGGACAACGACCGAGCCAGGCAAGGGTTGGGTCTGGACCCATAAGACGCCGTACCATATGAAAGCCGATGAGTGGGGCTACATGCCGTTCCCGAACACGCTGGGCGACCTGGCGACCGCGATCGTCCAGGAGCCGCAGCTCAAGGTGCTCATCGGCAACGGCTACTACGACCTGGCCACGCCGTTCTTCCAGACCGAGTACGACATCCAGCACCTGGCTCTGCCGAAGGCCCTGCGCAAAAACATCGCGCTGACCTACTACGAGTCCGGCCACATGGTCTACACCGCTCCGAAGGCGCTGGACAAGCTGTTCCACGACATGACCCGGTTCTACGCGGCCAAGACCCCGGACGAGGTGGCGGAGCTCGACGAGCGCGAGGCGATGCCTGACCTCCTGCTCGGTCTCTGAGCCAGTTCCCGGTCTACGGCCGAGCAGGCAAGGGCCAGCGTTCCCGTTGGAAGGAGCGCCGGCCCTTTCGTTTTCCTGCGTCGCAGGCGCGGGTCCGCCGCCATCGCCGGACGCCCTGGCGCTGTCTGAAGTCGTCAGTAAAATAGGCGCGCATAAGTGCTTTCCAATGAAAGGTTTTGTTGTGGCAGAATCGAAGCTCGATGCGGTCATCTCCCTGGCCAAGCGCAGGGGATTCGTCTTTCCGGCTGGCGAGATCTACGGCGGAACTCGTTCCGCATGGGACTACGGCCCGCTGGGCGTCGCGCTGAAGGACAATATCAAGCATGAATGGTGGCGCTCCATGGTCACCACCCGCAGCGACGTCGAAGGTGTGGACACCTCCATCATCCTTCCTCCGGAGGTCTGGGTCGCGTCCGGCCACGTCAAGGTCTTCAACGATCCGCTGATTGAATGCCTGTCCTGCCACAAGCGCTTCCGTGCCGATACGCTGGAAGAGGCCTTCGCTAACAAACGCGGCCGTCAGCCCAGCGGCCTCGAAGAGATCAGCTGCCCGGCCTGCGGCGTCAAGGGCAGCTGGACGGAACCGCGCGACTTCAATATGATGCTCCGCACCAACCTCGGCCCGGTCGAGGACGACCACAGCCTGCACTATCTGCGTCCGGAGACAGCTCAGGGCATCTTCGTCGACTTCCAGCAGGTACTGAACTCCTCCCGCGAAAAGCCGCCGTTCGGCATCGCCAACATGGGCAAGTCGTTCCGCAACGAGATCACGCCGGGCAATTTCATCTTCCGCACCCGCGAGTTCGAGCAGATGGAGATGGAGTTCTTCGTCGTGCCTGGCACCGACGAAGAGTGGCACCAGTACTGGATCGACACCCGTACCCGCTGGTATACCGACCTGGGCATCAAAAAGGAGAACCTGCGCCACTACGAGCATCCGAAGGCGAAGCTCGCGCACTACTCCAAGCGCACCGTCGACATCGAGTACCGCTTCGGCTTCGAGGGTTCCAACTGGGGCGAGCTGGAAGGCATCGCCAACCGCACCGACTTCGATCTCAAAGCCCACTCTGAGCATTCCGGCAAGGACCTCAGCTACTTCGACCAGGTCACCGGCCAGCGCTACCTGCCGTACGTCATCGAGCCGGCGGCCGGCCTGACCCGCTCGCTCATGGCCTTCCTCGTAGACGCCTACGACGTCGACGAGGCACCGAACACCAAAGGCGGCGTCGATCGCCGCACCGTGCTGCGCCTTGACCCGCGCCTCGCCCCGGTCAAGGCCGCCGTCCTGCCGCTGAGCAAGAAAGAGCCGCTGCAGTCCATCGCCCGTGACCTGGCCGCCGATCTGCGCGAACAGGACTGGAACATCGACTTCGACATGGCCGGCGCCATCGGCCGCCGCTACCGCCGCGAGGACGAGATTGGCACGCCGCTGTGCATCACCGTCGACTTCGACACCGCCGAGGATCACTCCGTCACCGTCCGCGACCGAGACACGATGAACCAGGAGCGCGTCAACGTCGATCAAGTCGTCAATTACGTCCGCGATCACATCACCTCCAAGCGCACCAAGCACGCGATGGGTCCGGCATCCGTCGTCGGCTCGGCCGCGGCCGATGGCGCGACCGACATCGCCAAGGAGGAGGGCATCGACCTGTCCGCTCCGGTCGACGTGATCGAAGCCACCGGCGACGAGGCTTGATTCTTGGACGAGCTGAAATCCGGCCAGCTTGCCGACGCGGATGGCGCGGCCGACGCGAAGAAGCGCCGGCTGCGCCGTCTGCGCAACGAGCAGACGATCATCCGTGAACAGACCTGCATCGAGAACAGGGCGGAGAACCGCGCCGAAATCGTTCCGCAGGCTCCCGCATGCCTCAAGCCGGTCCATCTGGGAAAACTGGTGGTGAAAACGCCGGTCGTGCTGTCCCCGATGGCAGGAGTGACGAACTGGCCATTCCGCGTACTCTGCGAGGGCTACGGTCCCGACGGCCTGTACGTCGCAGAGATGGTGACGGCCCGCGCGCTCATCGCTCACAATCCCAAAGCCCTGCGCCTCACTCGCTTCGCTCCAAGCGAAAAGATCCGCTCCCTGCAATTGTACGGCGTCAACCCCGACGCCATCGGCATCGCCGCGCGCATGCTCGTCGACAACGACTGGGCCGACCATGTCGACCTCAACTTCGGATGCCCGGTCCCGAAGATTACCCGCCACGGCGGTGGATCCGCGCTGCCGTGGAAGGTCGACCTTTTTGCTGAGGTCGTGCGCCGCGTCGTGGGCGTCTGCGAGCCGGCCGGAATCCCAGTGACAGCGAAGATCCGCGTGGGTATCGACCACGGGCACGAGACATTCCTGGAGGCCGGCCACATCGCGCAAGAGGAAGGCGCTGCCGCAATGACGCTCCACGCCCGCACGACGGCCGAATATTACGGCGGACATTCTGACTGGTCACGCATCGCCGAGCTCAAGCAAACCGTATCCATCCCGGTGTTCGGAAACGGCGACATCTGGAGCGCAGAGGACGCGCTGGACATGGTCCGCCAAACCGGCTGCGACGGCGTGTCCATCGGCCGCGGCTGCCAGGGCCGTCCATGGCTGTTCGCCGACATCAAGAACGCCTTCGCCGGCAGCGACGAGCGCGTCAACCCGGACCTGGGCCAGGTGTGCGACATCATCCTGCGCCACGTGGGTATGCTGGTGGATTTCTACGACGGCGACGAGCGGATGGCGGTCCACGACATCCGCAAGCACATTGCGTGGTACATCAAGGGCTTCCCCGTCGGGGGAGAGGCACGACGCCGGTTGATGTCCTGCGAGACCATCGATGGCCTGCGCGCCGTTATGGACGGGCTGGACAGGTCGGCGACGCTACCGGACGAGCTGCTGGGAGCGCCGAGGGGACGCGTCAAGTACCAGAAGAAGGTCCACGTGCCATACGGATGGCTCGATTCGCGGACGACCACCGCCCAGGAGAGGGAAATCCTCTTCGGAGAGGATCCACTGGACGCCTCGTATTAGACGGCGTTTCCATCCCGGGCGGAAAACCCGTGAAAGCCGCGCGGCATCGCGGTTTTGTGGAGGTAATGCGTTACAGTAGATGCTGTAGAGGCGCGACGAAAGAGGAGTGAACTGTGAGCGACGCATCCCAGTCTGAAGATTTCGACAAGTTTGACGAGACCGTGATTCGTGTCGTCGGCGTGGGCGGTGGCGGCGGCAACGCCGTGAACCGCATGATCGAATCCGGCAACATGCAAGGCGTTCAGTTTATCGCGATTAACACGGACGCGAAGGACCTTCTCCGTTCGGAGGCCGATATCAAGATCTCCCTGTCCGACGAGACGAGCCGGGGCCTGGGCGCGGGCGCGGATCCGGAGCGCGGCGCGAAAGCAGCGCAGGATCATCAGGCGGACATCGAGCAGGCGCTCAAGGGGTCCGACATGGTCTTCGTCACCTGCGGCGAGGGCGGCGGCACCGGCACCGGCGCCAGCCCGCTGGTCGCGCACATCGCGCGCGAGCTGGGAGCGCTGACGGTCGCCGTCGTCACGCGTCCGTTCTCCTTCGAAGGACCGCGCCGCGCTGAGTCCGCGAAATCAGGCATTGAGAAGCTGCGCAAGGAAGTCGACGCCATCATCGTTATCCCGAACGACCGCCTGCTGCAGATGACCGACACCAACGTGACGCTCCTCGACGCCTTCAGCACGGCCGACACCGCCCTGAACGACGGCGTCGAAGGCATCACCGACCTGGTCAACGGCGGCTCGTACATCGACGCCGATTTCAACGACGTCAAGACCATCCTCAAGGACTCCGGCACCGCGCTCTTCGGCATCGGCCAGGCGCGCGGAGACGATCGCGCCATCAAGGCCGCGGAGCTGGCCATCAACTCCCCGCTGCTCGAGCAAAGCATCGAGGGCGCCCATGGCGCGCTGGTCCACATCACATCCTCCAACGACATCACGCTCAACGAGGTGGCCGCAGCCACGGAGCTGGTTCGCAAGGTCGTCAGCCCGGAGGCCCAAATCATCTGGGGCCAGGGCTTCGACGACTCCTATGGCGACGACGTCAAGGTCACCGTCATCGCGGCCGGCTTCGACGACAACCAGATGGGTTCCCCCGACCAGGGCACGATGGACCAGGGTCTGCCGTTCAACCAGGACAAGGCCGACGAGACGAGCGCGGCCCAGGAGCCGGTCGACCGCCGTCCGCAGGTCCCGACGATCAATCCGATCCATCTCAACAGCCGCGCCGAATCCGATCAGCCGCTGCAGGCGCAGACGCCGGACCAGCCAGCCAGCGTCGAGGAAGAAGACGACACCACGGGCGACATCGACATTCCGCCGTTCCTCCGGTGAGAAACGCGTTCGGGCACAGGGGACAAACCGCGAAAGGGACACTAAATGGGACGCATTAAGGATGCGATGTCGTATCTGGGAATGGCCGACGTCAGCGAGGCCGACGTGCCGCAGCAGCCGGATGAGGCCGACATCGACGCGTTCGACGCGCAGAGCGCCGTCGCCGCCGCGAACAACGTGCAGCAGGTCGCCGTGCGCCAGCGGCCCACGTACACGCGCTCACAGCTGAGCCGCATCACGACGATTCATCCGAAGTCGTACGACGACGCGCAGCTGGTGGGCCGCTCCATCCGGGAAGGCATCCCGGTAGTGCTCAACCTGACGGACGTCAGCGAGTCGGTCGCGTACCGCATTGTCGACTTCTCCGCCGGCGTCGTCTTCGGCCTGCGCGGCTCCATCGAACGCGTCACCCCGCGCGTGTTCCTCCTGAGTCCAGCGCAGGTGAGCATCAGCGTGGAAGACAACCGCAACCAATCCGCCCAGCGCGATCCGTTCGCAGACTGACAGAACGCGGGCAAAAGGACGTTCCATGCTGGTGTGGCTGCTGGAGATTATCCGCTGGCTGATCGATGTGTACCTGGCGATCCTGGTCGTCCGCATGGTGATCGACTGGATCCTGGTGCTCGCGCGGCGGTGGAGTCCAAGGGGACTGATGGCGGACGTCATCCGCATCGTCTACGAGCTAACCGAACCGCCGTTGCGGTGGCTGCGCCGTTGGATTCCGTCCGTTCCCCTGGGGCCGGTGCGGCTCGACGTGAGTTTCCTGGTCCTGTATTTTGTGCTGGGGCTGGTCGCGGCTCTCATCTGAAAACCAGCCGGTCCGTGGCACGCACCATGATAAAGTGAAGAAGTTTGTATAACCTTTCCCAGCTCAGCTGAGAGGAAGTGGAGACACTGATGGCACTACTGACACCGAATGACATTAGGAATCATCGGTTCAATACCACGCGATTCCGCGAAGGGTATGACATTGACGAGGTCGATAGCTTCCTCGATGAGGTCACCGAGACCGTCGACGCTTTGAGCCGCAGCGCTTTGACCGGCGCCGCAGCTTCTGGTTCCTCCGCTGCCGCCGGCTCCTCCGTCTCGAACGCCGAGTACGAGAAGCAAATCTCCGAGCTCACCGCCCGCAACGGCGAACTGGAAAAGCAGCTGAAGGCCGCTCAGGGCGACACCAAAAGCGCAGCTTCCACATCCGACTCCGAGCTGGCTGCCGCCAAGAGCGAGATCAAAGACCTGACCGAGCAGAACTCCCAGCTGAAGGCGCAGCTCACCCAGCTCAACAAGCAACTCGATGACCTGACCGCCCAGACCGCCAAAGGCGGCGAAGGTTCCCAGGCCCTTAAGGAGCAGCTGGACGAGACCAAGAAGCAGCTCGCGGCCGTTTCCGACGAACGCGACCAGTTCCGCTCCGCCGATACCCAGCTGGAAACCCAACTCGCCGACGCCAAGAAGCAACTCGACGCCCTCAAGAAGGACGAGGAGCAAAGCCGCCAGCAGCTCGCCGGACTCAAGCAGCAGCTCGCCGATTCCCAGAAACGCGAAAGTGATCTGCGCGATCAGGTCTCCAAGATGGAGCCGTCCACCGAAACCGGCAGCCTCAAGAAGATCAGCAACGCCGGCTCCGACAGCGATTCCGAACCGGAGCGCGCAACCGCCATGCTCGCTTTGGCCATGCAGCTGCACGACCAGTATGTCGACAAGGGCAAGGCGCAGAAGGCCCAGCTCCTAGCCGAGGGCGAAACCACCCGCCAGAACCTCATCAACGAGGGCCAGCAGAAACTCAACGATTCCATCGCCGAAGCCGACGCCTACGTCAAGAAGACCCGCGGCGAAGCCGACCAGTACAGCAAGACAACCCGCGAAGCGGCCGACCAGTACTCCCAGCGCGTTCGCGCGGCCGCCGATCAGGAGGCCGGCAAGCAGCGCAGCGAGGCCGAGAAGTACGTCGCCGAGATCCGCGCCGACGCGCAAAGCTACGACAAGAAGACCCGCGGCGAAGCCGACCAGTACAGCAAAGCCGTCAAGAGCAAACTCTTCGAGGACACCAAGGTCATCGAGGGCAACATCGCGAGCCTCAAGAAGTTCGAATCCGAGTACCGCAGCCGCCTCAAGGACTTCTTGGGCCAGCTGATGAGCCAGGTCTCCCGGTCCGACAACTACGACGACAGCGCCAAGATGGCCGACGAGCACGCCGGCCGCAACCTCTGAGATTTCTCGAACGGTGGGCGCTCTGTCGACCGAACGGAAACGGCTGCGTTTGCGCGCGGCTGTTTTCGTTTGCTGCTCGGCCGTGCTCGTCGGCGTTGACCAGATGACGAAGTCCCTGGCCCAGACCTACCTCAGTGCGACCGCATCGAGGCCGCTGATCCCCGGCTTCGTGTCGCTGCGGCTGCTGTATAACCCGGGAGCCACCCTGGGCATGGGTTCGTCTATGACCTGGCTGGTGGCGCTGGTCGAGCTGGCTGCCTGCGTTGCTTTCCTGGTCCTGGCTGCGCGCACGGCGTCCTGGTGGTGGACGTTCGCGTTCGCGTTCGCGTTCTCAGGCGCATTGGGCAACCTCATCGACCGCATCGTCTACGCGCACGGTTTCCTCAACGGGGCGGTCGTGGATTTCCTGGACTACGGATGGTCGATCGGCAACATCGCTGACGTGGAGCTGACGGTCGCCGCCGTGCTCATCGTCGTCGGCATGCTGTTTTCCATGCCTTTCTCGTCAAAGGAGAGGTGAGACGTGACAAGGGTTCTTCCCGTTCCCGACGGCTTGATCGGCGTGCGGTTCGACCAGGCTATGGCGAAGATGCTGGGCATCTCGCGCACCAAGGCCGGCGCACTCATCGCCGACGGCCAAGCCAGTGTCCTGGGCACGGCCGCGCAGAAGTCGACGCGGCTGGGCGCTGACGACATGCTGTCGATCGACCTGCGGGAAACGGAAAGACACGTCGAGCCGGAGGCCCTGGGCATGGAAGTGCTCTATGAGGACGAGGACATCGTCGTCGTCAACAAGCCCGTCGGCGTCGCCGCGCACCCTTCGCCAGGATGGACAGGCCCGACGGTGGTCGGCAGCCTCCTCAGACGCGGCGTGAAACTTTCGGAGTACGGCCCGCCACTGCGCAAAGGCGTTGTCAGCCGACTGGACGTGGGCACGTCGGGCTGCATGCTCCTATGCAAGTCGAACCTGGCGTACCTGGAGATGCGCAAGCAGTTCGTCAACCACGACGTCGACAAGACCTACAACGCCATCGCCCAGGGCGACCTGCCCCAGGGAAAAGCCACCATCGACGCGCCAATCGCGCGGGCGAAGGCGGCGGACTTCCGTTTCACGGTGACGGCGGCGGGCAAATCCGCCGTCACCCATTACGACGTGCTGGAACGCTTCGGCGTGGCCACGCTAGTGAGTGTCAACCTGGAGACCGGTCGCACGCACCAGATCCGAGTGCATTTCTCGTCAATCGGACATCCGTTGGTCGGCGACCCGCTGTACGGCTCGAACCCGAAGCTCGGGGAGCGGTTAGGGCTGACGCGCCAGTGGCTGCATGCCAGCCAATTGGGCTTCAAGCATCCGCGCACCCGCTTATGGACGGTGGTACGGGCGCCATGCCCGGCCGATCTGACACGGTCATTGGACATCCTGCGAACGGAAAGAGCGGAACGTGGCATCACGGCAGGCCGGCCGTAACGCGAAGGCAGGCCGCTCCGCGGTCGGACTATGGTTCGGCGTTGCGCTCGTCTTCTGCATTGCAGTAAACATGCTCATCCAAAGCCGGCGCGCCAGCGGAACGCACGCTGCGCCACACGCCGAGGCGACGATGGCACTGGAGCGGAAAGCCGTCCCCGCGCCGGTCGCCGACTGGCGCGACCCGACGGGCGGCGTCCAGCCGAACCTGGCGAATTACCGGAACCTGGCCATCTTCGTCAACCTGGAAACGAACATCGCCGCCGTCGAGTCGAACGGGAAGGTCATCTACCGCATGCTCACCAGCCCCGGCGTAGACGGCGAGACACCAACGGGCTACTGGCGCACGGACGCCAAAGGCGTGCACTTCTATAACGAGAAGGAGCACGAGGGCGCGGACTACTACACCGTGATCCACGGCAACTACCTGTTCCACACCGTTCCGACAGGTCGGGCGTTCGGCACATACATCGTCTCCCAGGGCGACATCCTCGGCCAGGACGGCAGCCACGGCTGCTGCCGCCTGTCGGTCGCGGACGCCTACTGGCTGTGGAAGCAGTGCCCTCGCAGCACGCCCGTGTACATCTACGACTCGAAGAAGGGCCTGGACTCGTTGCTGGCCGCGCATCATTACGCCGACAGGCCGATCAACGTGGAGGAACTGCTGGCGGTGTAATCGCCGCACACGCCGTGGAAGCCGGCAGATCGGAAGGTAGATTGGAAGAATGAGTTCCGAAAGAATCATTCCCGACGCCGGATTCGTCAACCTGCACAACCACACGCATTACTCCGTGCTTGACGGCGCGTCGAAGGTTCCGGACCTCGTCAAGCGCGTCAAGGAACTCGGACAGACGGCCGTCGGCATCACTGACCACGGCAATATGCACGGGGCGTACGAGCTGTGGAGCGAAGCCGTCAAACAGGGCATCAAGCCGATCATCGGCATCGAGGCCTACGTGACGCCGGGCACGTCCCGTTTCGACAAGACCCGCGTGCATTGGGGCACCGAAGCCCAGCAGAAGGCCGGCGACGACGTCTCCAACCGCGGCGAGTACAACCATCTGACTCTGTGGGCCGAGAACGACCGGGGCCTCAAGAACCTCATCAAGGCCAGCTCCGACGCCAGTCTCGACGCCAGCACCAGCCATCCGCGCATGGACCAGGAGCTGCTCGAGAAATACCACGAGGGAATCATCGTCGGCTCGGGGTGTCCCTCGGGTGCCATCCAGACGCACCTGCGCTTAGGCCAGTACGACGAGGCGCTCAAATACGCCGAGTTTCTCCAGGACCTGTTCGGCAAGGAGAACTTCTACGTCGAGCTCATGGACCACGGCCTGTCCATCGAGAACCGCGTGCGCCGCGACCTGCTGGGGATCGCGGACTACCTCCACGCGCCACTCGTGGCCACCAACGACTCCCACTACGTGCGTCCGGAGGACGCCGAATCGCAGGACGCCATGCTCTGCATCAACTCCGGCCGCCATCTGGACGATCCAGGCCGTTTCAAGTTCGACGGCGCCGGCTACTACATCAAGTCCGCCCAGGAGATGCGCGAACTGTTCAAGGACCTCCCTCAGGCTGTCGGCAACACCGTCGAGATCGCCGAACGCTGCAACGTCATGTTCGACGATCACGAGGACGGCGCCTATATGCCGAAGTTCGACTGCCCCGAAGGATGGGACGAGACCTCGCTGTTCCTGCGCCAGGTGCAGGAGGGCCTGGAGCGCCGCTATCCGGACGGCGTGCCGCAGGAGGTGTCGGAGCAGGCCGACTACGAGTGCGGCGTCATCTGCCAGATGCAGTTCCCGGGCTACTTCCTCGTGGTGTCCGACTACATACGCTGGGCCAAGAGCCACGGCATCCAGGTGGGGCCGGGCCGAGGCTCCTCGGGCGGGGCCGTCGTCACCTACGCCATGGGCATCACCGAGATCGATCCGATTCCGCACGGCCTCATCTTCGAGCGCTTCCTCAACCCGGAGCGCGTCTCCCTGCCGGATATCGACTGCGACTTCGACCCGGAAGGCCGCGCCAAGGTCATCCAGTACGTCTCCGACAAGTACGGCGCCGACAAGGTGGCGCAGTGCACCATCTACGGCACCATCAAAACCAAACAGGCCATCAAGGACTCCGCCCGCATCATGGGCTACGAGTTCTCCATGGGGGAGAACATCACCAAGGCCCTTCCGCCCAGCAAGAACGGCAAGGACATCAGCCTCAAGGACATCTTCGACCCGGAGTCGAAGCGGTACGCGGAAGCGCGCGAATTCCGCGAGCTTTACGGCTCCGACCCGGACGCCCGCCGGATCATCGACAAGGCGCGCGGCATAGAAGGCCTGATCCGCCAGACCGGCGTGCATGCCTGCGCCACGATCATGGCTTCCATCCCAATCACGGACATCAGCCCGCTGATGAAGCGCTCCGATGGCACCATCACCACCGTTTTCGAGTACCACACGTGCGAGACGCTTGGCCTGGTGAAAAACGACTTCCTGGGTCTGTCGAACCTGACGGTCATCAGGGACGCGCTCGACAACGTCAAAGCCAACCGGGACGCGACGCTGGAGATCGAGAACGTGCCGTTGGACGACAAGCCCACCTACGAGCTGCTCAGCCGCGGCGACACGCTGGGCGTCTTCCAGCTCGATTCCGACGGCATGCGCGCTCTGCTGCGCCAGCTCAAACCGGACAATTTCAACGACATCTCGGCGCTGATCGCCTTGTATCGCCCGGGTCCGATGGATATGGACTCGCACACCAATTACGCCAAGCGCAAAAACGGCCTGCAGAAGATCACACCGATCAACGACGAGGTCGCCAAGCCTCTGGCTCCGGTCCTCGATGAGACGTACGGTCTCATCGTCTACCAGGAGCAGGTGCAGTCCGCGGCCCGAATCCTGGCCGGCTACTCGCTGGGCAAGGCCGATATCCTGCGACGAGCGATGGGCAAGAAGAAACCGGAGGTCCTGGCCAAGGAGAAGGCCCCGTTCTTCGAAGGCATGAAGGAGCGCGGCTACTCCGAGAAGGCCGCACAAGATGTGTGGGACATCTTCCTGCCGTTCTCCGGCTACGCTTTCAACAAGTCGCATTCAGCGTGCTACGCCTTGATCTCCTACTGGACGGCCTATCTCAAAGCGCATTACCCGCTCGAGTTCATGGCGGCTCTGCTGCAGAACGAGCGCGGCAACAAGGACAAGACGGCCGTGTACCTCGCCGAGGCGCGGCGCATGGGCATCCGCATCCTCTCGCCGGACGTCAACGAGTCCGTGGGCGCGTATTCCGCTGTCGGCGACGTCGTCCGCTTCGGCCTGGGGGCCGTGCGCAACGTGGGCGACAAAGTGGTGGACGCCATCGTCGAAGCGCGCCGGCCGGAGAAAGGCGGCCCGTATCGCGGCTTCCTGGATTTCGTCAAGCGCGTGCCGATCAGCGCGCTCAACAAGCGGACCGTCGAGTCGCTCATCAAGGGCGGCGCGTTTGACTCCATCGATCCCAACCGCCGCGCCCTGTTCATGATCCACGAGACGGCCATCGACCAGGTCGTCCCGCTGCGGCGTAAAGAGGAAGAGGGCCAGTTCGACCTCTTCGCCGGCGACGGCTCCGCCGCCTCCGATGCCCTGGGCGACGCGGAAATCACCGTGCCGGACGTGGAAGAGTGGGACAAGAAAACCAAGCTCGCCTTCGAGCGAGAGATGCTCGGCCTGTACATATCCGACCACCCGCTGTCGAACATGGCCTCGGTGCTCGCCGGCCTGCGCGACATGTCGATCGCCGACTTCTCCAACCGTGCCAAAGGGATGGACGACCGCGCGCAGGTGACGCTGGCGGGCATGGTCACCAAGATCGATCGGCGCGTGTCCAAGGCGGGCAACCCCTGGGCGCTGGTGACGATCGAGGACCTGGAGTCCAGCGTGCAGTGCCTGTTCTTCAGCAAGGCGTACCAGGCCGCGGCCGACGACCTCAAGATCGACGGGATCATCCGCGTCACCGGGTCCCCGAGCCTGCGCGACGAGGAAGTGAGCCTGCGCGCCGCCGGCATGCAAATCGCGCAGGTCGAGTCCGACGACGAGCGGCCGCTGGTGCTTTCGGCGGCGCTAGCGGCCATCACGCGCGACAACATCGATCACCTCGTCACCATCCTCAAGGCGTTCCCGGGCTACAGCCAGGTGCGCCTGCGCATCCAACGCCAGGACGGCTCCGCAGTGGAGCTGGCCTTCGGCGACAGCTTCCGCGTCTCGAAGGACGCATCCCTGTTTGCCGGACTGAAGACCATCTTCGGACCCCGCTGCGTCGCCAGCCGCTGACAAGCGGGCGAGCGGAGCCGACGGCGGGGTACCGAAGCAGCGGCCGGGCAGGCTGGCGCGTACCGTGGAGGACATGACAATGCAGGATAACGAAGGCCGTGGAGACGGCCTCAGCGACGAGGAAGTCGACGCCGCGCTGTCGGCGTACGAAGACGATTTCCGCTATCTGGCCGACCAGGCCGGCCAATTGGACGATTTGGACGATCTGAAGAACCAGGTGGACGACGCCGACCCGTTCGCCGGCCAGCTCGAGGGCATCCTCGGGGAGAAGGCGAAGGCCGCGGCCATCGTGTCTCCTTTCCGCGACGCGCGTCTGCTGGCCGCGTTCTGCGCTTTGGACGGCATCGACGCGGACTGCCTGTCCAGCGGAAAAGGCGCCGTCGCGTTCCTGCGCGATTTGGACGGCCAGGCCCCCGAGGACGCGGCGAAGACGCTGACGCGGTCCGTGCGCGGGCTGACCGTCGCCCTGGCCGTCAACCGCGCCGACAAGATGGAGGCCCACCTGTGGATCAACGGCCGACAAGGCAAGGCCTGCCCGCCGCCGCTGCTGTTCATGCAGGCCGACGATTGCGTAGAAGACTTCCTGATCGGCGCGACAAACCGCGAGGCCCTCGTCCACGACGGGTACGTCTTCGTCGACGCGTCGTCGATGACGGCGGAACAGGCCGAGGAGATCATCCGCGGCGCTATGACAGACGGCGGCCCCATCGCGTCCGCCGACGACGAGGAGTGACGTCGATGGAGGCCGGCAGGCAACGGGAGTCCATCCTCCGTCCGAGGAACGCGAAACCCGCCTCATCCGCCTGTAGGCCGGCATAAAGCATCGGATCCATCGCCATCGCGCTCGCGAAACCCGTCCCGTCTTTCGAGGCAAGCGCTGGCTTCGACGCCGCCGAGAAGGCTTCTCCGATTCCGACGGGACCGGCACGTTCCTCAAACTCTTCAGGATTCTTCCCCTCGGAAAGCCGCCGGCCGAAGACGCGCTCGGGCGCGTAAGCATGATATCGGTACCGGATTTTCCGGTCACGGGCGGTTCGGATTTTTTCTGTAAGTATCATGTGGTTCCAAGGAAGGTCATCGAGGACCTTCCGGTTCCTACTGCTTTTGAAGAGGTGAGTTGCCATGTCCAGCAGTGCAGGTGTTTCCGGTCCGGTATCGGTGTGGAATCCCCGATACAAACGCAACGTCTACCTGTATTTCATCATTTACGCGCTGCTCGGCGTCGTCACCGGCGTGACGAACAACACGATGGAGAACTATCTCGATCTCATCGCGCCGAACCTCATCACTGGAATGATGATCTATTCGGCCATCAGCAGTATCTTCATGGCTTGGCTTCTGGCGGAAATCCATCGCTTCGGCTACAAGCAGATGCTCGTGTGGTCGTCCGTCATTTCCGCGGCGTCCTTGCTGGTGTTCATCTTCACCCGTGTTTTCTGGATCGTCGCCATCGCCTACGTTGTCAACAGCACGTTCGTCGCCATGTTCGACGTCGTTTATCCTCTCATGTTCGCGGTGGAGACGCCGCGCGCGAAACGAACGAAGTTCTTCCAGTACATCATGATCGACAACCTGTTCTTCCAGGCGATCATGACCTTCTTCGGCGGCAAGATTGCCGTCAAGGTCTACTCGGGCCTGATGCACATCAGCTACGCGGCCGCCGGCGCTCTGTCGTCGAACGAGGAATCCCTCAGGGGCCTGCAGCTGGAGAAGTGGCTGGAATCCTACCAGGCCGTCATCTGGATTGCCGTCGTTTTCGCCGCCGCGGCGTTCTTCTTCGCCCTGCTGATGAAGGACGAGAAGCAGGACTACCAGGAAACTGACGAGGAGCGTGCCGCCAGGCACGAGCAGAAGGAGAAGTTCTCCTGGAAGAAAAAGGAGACCTGGAAGAGGCTGTTCACCAGAGACGTCATCATGTGGTTCATTTACGTGAACATCAATGGCTTCGGAGCGTCCCTGTGCCTGCCGTATTTCCCGATTTTCCTGAGCCATTTCCTGCACATCGAGCGCGGTGCCGTCTCGACGATCATTGCCTTGCAGACCGTCGCCATGTTCCTCGGCTACTTTTTGGCAGATCGGCTGGAGAAGAAATTCGGTTCCGTCGGCTCCCTCGTGCTTGCTGTCGGATGCTGCATTCCGTTGATGCTCCTGATGCCGAACCTCGGTTCCATCGCCCATGCGATCGGCATCAGCGTGACCATCACGACCGGCGTCATCCTCTTCTTCCGCTCCGGCATCGCCAACATGGCCAGCCCGGTTTCCGGATCGTTGTCCATGTCGCTGGTTCCCAAGGACTATCGCCCGGCCTTCAGTTCCGCTGGCACGGTCATCGGCCTGTGCGTCAGCTTCCTCGAAGGCCTGTTCACCCAGTACGTGCTGTTCACCACGAACCAAGGCTATGCCACGGCGTACTATATCGCTGCTGGATGCTACGTGGTGTCGATTGTGTTCCTCATGCTGACGCTCTTCAAGAAGTACAATCGGATCTCCCGGCGTGAAGCCGCCGCGGTGGCGGCTGCAGTGGCCGAAGAGGCGAAGGGAAGCCAGGAGCAGGCCGGCGCGTCCGCGTAGCCCGCTCCGGCACCGGTCGCCGAGGACGCGGCAGGGCGGAGCGCCGTCCGGCTGTTCCTGCGCGTCTCCTGAAACAGCGGACGGCTGAACCCGCGGGCGCCGGTTTCGCGGGAAGACAGCGAACGGGCCCGCCCATCCTGGTCGATGGGCGGGCCCGTTCTGTGGCCGCGGCGGCGAAGGGCGGCCGGAACGGTTGACCGCCGTCACTCGCCCTCAAGGATCTTCGTCATCCGCTTGACGCTCGGGTGGCCTTTGCTGCCCAGCTCCTGCGCCCACAGGGAAACGCGGAACTCCTCGTACATCCAGCGGACTTTGCTGGCCCGTTGCCGCGCTGCGTCCTTGGCAGGGCCGGCAGGGGCGGCGGCCACGGCCTTGCAGGCCTTGTCCACGAGGTCACGGGCCTCCTTGGCCTGCCAGGCCCAGCGCACGTCCCGGGACTTGTCGAGCTTGGCCTTTTTCAGGCGCGTTTCGTCGGCTTTGATGTAACGGGGAATCTCCGGCAGCGCCTCCGACGGGACCTCGCCGACGAAACCGGCGTGGACAAGCGAGGCCAGATGCTCGCGGATATTCTGCAGAATAGCCAGCATCGGCAGCTGCGCCACGCCGGACACCTCGCGTTCGACGGCGCCCTGCGCCTGCAAAACGGCGATGACGTCCTTGGCGACCGCATACACCGCGTCCTCGTACGTGTCGACCAGCCCGCCGCACGCTTCCTCCAGCTGCGCGTCGGTCGTCAAGGAGGCGATGCCGGGCAGGAGACGCTTGACGGCGGCGCGCTGCAGGTCCTCGACGAGGCTGGCGGCGGACCGGTACGGGGCGGAGGCAAGCGTCAGCGACTCGCGGCCCAGCCACCGCGAACTGACGCGCTCGCTGGGCAGGCGGAGCTTGGCCAGGGCCGCGTCCCAAAGCATCTCCTGGCGCGGCTTGTCCGTGGCCCCGGCCTGATGGAGGATGGTGGCGCTGGCGACGGCCTTGCCGTCGGCTTCGGCTTTCTTCGCTTGCGATGTCACGGAGTCGCGGGCAGCCTGCCGGGCCTGGTCGGCCAGTTCGCGCTGCAGGCGGACCAGGGATGTTCCAGCGGCGAGGGTCGTCGGCGGAACCTTGACGAGCCGGCCGTGGCGCGACCCCTTGCGGCGCGCCACGGCCGGAGGCTCGCGTTTCTCGACGGCGAAACGCATCCGCAGGTAGTTCGGCAGGCGCGACAAGCGTTCCTCGTCGAACACGTCCGGATGGATCTGCGCGCCTTTGACGGCGATGGCCGCGCGCGCGAAGACGTCGGTGAACGGGGTGACGCGCGGGTCGACGGTGCCGTCCGTGCCGTCGCCCAGGACGATGTTCGCGTCGATCCAGCGGCGGATGGCCGCCGCGCTGTCGGGCGCGGGGACGAACTGGACGCGCAGCTGCTTGGGCAGAACCTTGACGAGGCCGGTGACGAGGTCGCTGCGGAAGCCGGGCACGAGCCAGGTGAACTCCGCGGGCCGCAGACGCTCGAGGTATTCGAGCGGCACATGCGCGGTGATGCCGTCGTCCGGCTGGCCTGGTTTGAACTCGTACGTCAGGTCCAGGGAGATGTCCGCGCCGTCCGTGCCGACTGTCTTCCAGACGGACGGATAGTCGTCGGCGCTCGCATGGCCGGCATCCTCGAGGCGGTCGACGTCGCGTTGCGGGTCGAAGTCCAGCAGATGCGGGTTCTCCGCGTGCTTGCGTTGCCACCACTTCGCCAGCGCGGCGAGGGAAACGGCTTCCGGAGGCAGGACGCGGTCGTAGAACTCGAAGAGGTCCTCGTCGCTGGCGGCGTCGGCGATCCGGCGCGTGCGGCTGGCGTCGCCCTGCGACTCCTCGAGCACGGCCCGGTTGGCTTCCAGGAAACCATCGTGGCTGAAGCGCTGCGAGACATGTCCTTCGACGAGGCCTTGGCGGATGAGCAGTTGGCGGGCGCCGGCGGGATCGATGCGGCCCCATTGCACTGTCTTGCCGGAAACGACCGGCAGTCCGTACAGCAGAACCGTGGCGTCGGCCACCGCCGCGCCGCGCGACGCGGACCAGCGCGGTGCCGAATACGTGGTCTTCGTCAGGTCCCGGCCCAGGTCGGCGGCCCACGCGGGATCGATGGCTGCCGCGTTGCGCGCCCATAGGCGGGATGTTTCCATCAGCTCGCCGGCCATGACCCACTGCGGCGTCGACTTGCGCAGAGCCGACGCGGGGAAGAGGGCGAAGCGCGTGTTGCGCGCGCCCTGGTAGTTGTTCTTCGACGATTTCTGCGCGCGTTTGATGGCCCGCGCGCGGGCCGGCCCCTTCAAGCCGGCGAAGTCCGACGCCTTGGGCTGGGCGATGAGCTGCATGCCGATGTTCGACAGCAGGCCGGCCAGCATCGAACGGTGGATGGCGTCGCCGTCCCAGGAAGCCAGGAGGCTGTGCGCAGCCTGCTTGCCAGCCGGCAGGGCGCGCACAGCGGCGGGGGCATGCTCCCGGGGCAGCGGCTCGGCGGTTTCGAAGCGCAGCTCGCGGCACATCCGCGTCAGCTGATGGTACAGGTCGAGCCATTGGCGCACGCGCGGGAAGCTGAGGTATTCGGCGGCGCAGCGCTTGCGCAGCGCGGAGTTGCTCGGCTGGCCATCGGCCTGGAACAGGGAATCCCACAGGTTGAGGATCGTCAGGAAATCGCTCGACTCGTCCGCGAAGCGGCTGTGGCAGCGATCGGCCTCCTCGCGTTTCTCCGCCGGACGTTCGCGGGGGTCCTGCAGGCTGAGGAAGGAGACGATGACAAGGATCTGGCCCACGATTTCCGACGTCGCGCTGCGGTGCGCCTCCACGATCATGCGGCCCAGACGCTCGTCGATCGGCAGGCGCGCCAGCTGGCGGCCTATGCGCGTGAGCACCATCTGCGGCTGATGTCCGGCGCGCCGCTCGCGTCTGATGGCACCCAATTCGGTCAGCTCGGCGATGCCGTCGGCCACGGACCGGGTGTCCGGCGGGTCGATGAAACCGAAACCGGTGACGTCCTGCGCCGTGCGGGCCACGCCCGTCGAGAGCATGTGCAGCACGACGGAGCCGAGCGAAGTGCGCAGGATCTCCGGGTCGGTGAAGCGCGGACGGGAATCGTAGTCCTCCTTGGAATACAGGCGGATGGCGATGCCGTCGGTCACGCGGCCCGTGCGTCCGGCGCGCTGGTCGGCGCTCGCCTGCGAAACGGGTTCGATCGGCAGGCGCTGCACCTTGGCGGACTTGGAGTACCGGGAGACGCGGGCCGTTCCCGGATCGACCACATAGCGGATGCCCGGCACGGTCAACGACGTCTCGGCAACGTTCGTGGCGATGATGACGCGCTGGCGGCCGTGGCGGTCGAACACGCGGTGCTGCTCCTTGCCCGACAGGCGCGCGAACAGGGGCAGGATCTCCAGTCCGTCGGCGCGGGACGGGTCGAGCCTCGGACCCAGGACGGAGCGGATGGCCGCTTCGAAGTCGCGGATGTCGCGTTCGCCGGACGCGAAGACGAGGATGTCGCGCGCGCCGCGCTCGCGCCGGGAGATGGCGGCGAACTCCGCCACGGCCCGGGCGACTTGCAGGGCAGGGTCCGCGGCGGCGGCTTCGTCGTCGAGGGCGGGGACGGGGCAGAGAGCCGGCGCGGATCCGGCCGGTTCGTAGAGGATCTGAACGGGGTAGGTGCGTCCGGAGACTTCGATGACGGGAACAGGCGCGCCCAGCGCGTCCTGGAAATGCTTCTGGAACTTCTCCGAGTCGATGGTCGCCGAGGTGATGACGAGTTTGAGGTCACGCCGCCGCGGCAGCAGCTCGGTCAGATAGCCCAGCAGGAAATCGATGTTGAGGCTGCGCTCGTGAGCCTCGTCGATGACGATGGTGTCGTAGGCGCTCAGATGCGGATCGCGCTGGATCTGGGCGAGCAGAATGCCGTCGGTGACGATGCGCAGGCGCGTGTCGGGCGCGCTCTCGTCGGTGAAACGCACCTGGTAGCCGATTTCGTGGCCCAGCCGCGCACCCGTCTCCTGGCAGAGACGTTCAGCGACCGCGCGGGCCGCGATGCGCCGCGGCTGCGTGTGCACGATCTGGCGACCGTGAGCGCCGCGCCCCATCTCCAGAAGCATCTTCGGAATCTGCGTCGTCTTGCCCGAACCGGTCTGACCGGAGACGATGACGACCTGCGAGCGGCGCACGGCGTCGACGATACGATCCTTCGCCGCGGAAATCGGCAGTTCGGAAGGATACTCGAATTCCATGCGCTCAACGCTCCCGGACGACTTCGAGGACACGGTAGCCCTTGGAACTCGCGTACCTGGACGCCTGGAACCCATCAAGCTCGCGGTTGATCCACGCCATCAGCGAATCGGAACCGAGATTGCGCTGCACAACAAGATAAGCGACGCCCCCGTCCGACAAACGCGGCAGATACCCGGCCAGCAGCGCGTGCAACGCGTCCTTGCCGACGCGGATCGGCGGATTCGACCACATCAAATCAAAACGCAAGCCAACGGGCAAATCCCTGTCCGCGACAGCACGAACATTGCCGGCCCCGCAACGGCGCGCATTGGACGAAGCGAGACCCACGGCGCGCTCATTGACATCAATGGCCCACACCTCCGCACGCGGCGACTCCAAAGCCATCGCGATGGCGATCGGACCCCATCCACAGCCCAAATCAAGAAACACGCCTGTCTCCGGCGGCGCCGGCGCATGACGCAGAAGCACAGCCGTGCCCATATCGAGACGGCCACCGGAAAACACCCCGCGAGACGTCTCCAAACGCACGCCATGGCCACGCAAAGACACCTCGATAATCCGACGCTCATCAGGAGACGCCGGCTCAACGGAGAAATACTGCCCATTCGCCGCCGTCTTCCGGCCCAATGTCTGCTGGCTCATCCAACCCTTCCTTAACCCACGGGAACACCGCGTCTCATGGTTCCTTCGCCAGAGGACAATCAGCAGCGAAGAAACCAACAGACACGCCCCACAGAACATCGGAAAACAGCCATCCTCAGCACCACCAGCGAAAATTCCCGCAAAACCCGCCCTCCGCCAGCACGCCGCCGCCCACCAGCGACTACTAATAAAAAAGAAACCGAATCGGAAAACCAAGCGACGTCAGGGAGGCGGCATGGCTGAGGAACACGACGGGAAACAGGCGCTCGCGGATGGAGGCGCTGCGGCGGAGGCTAGGGGGAGTTTCCTCGAGACGCGCAGCGGCGTTCTGGAGGACGCCGAGGACGCGTCGTTCGACGGCTTCGGCGGGTTCGGCGGCGCCGAATCGCAGGAGCGGTGGGCCGAACGCGATTCGCGCAACGCGCTGCGCCGCGTCGACAACCTGCTGGGCGAGGCGGATCCGGCGGCCGCCCAGAACCCCGCTTCCGGCCCGGCCGGCAGCCAAGTGGAGTACCAGCGCGTGCGCCTGGAGCGCGTCGTGCTCGTGGGCGTGTACTCGGCCGCCGAGACGACGCTCGCCGCCGCGGAAGAGTCCATGCGCGAACTGGCTGCCTTGGCCCAGACGGCCGGCGCGGTCGTCTGCGACGGCGTGCTCCAGCAGCGCGGCCATCCGGACGCGGCCAGCTACCTGGGTTCCGGCAAGGCCAGGGAGCTGGCGCGTCTGGTGGCCGCCGAGAACGCCGACACCATCATCGCCGACACGGAGTTGCCGCCCAGCCAGCGGCGTGCGCTGGAGGACATCGCCGGCGTCAAGGTCGTTGACCGCACGGCCGTCATCCTCGACATCTTCGCCCGGCATGCCACCAGCAAGGAAGGCAAGGCGCAGGTGGAACTCGCGCAGCTCGAGTACATGCTCCCGCGCCTGCGCGGCTGGGGCGCGGCCCTGAGCCGCCAGGCCGGCGGACAGGCGGCAGGCCAGAACGGCGGCATCGGCAGCCGCGGCCCGGGCGAGACCCGTCTGGAGATGGACCGCCGCGTCATCCATAAGCGCATGAGCAAGCTGCGCCGCGACATAGCGGCCATGGAGCCGACCCGCCGCGCCAAGCGCGACTCGCGCCACCGCAACGGCATGCCCGTCGTCTCCGTGGTCGGCTACACGAACGCCGGCAAATCGAGCCTGACGAACGCCGTCGCCCGCTCGCACGAGCTCGTCGGCAACGCGCTGTTCGCCACCCTCGACACCGCTGTGCGCGGCGCGAAGACCTCCACTGGCCGCCTGTTCGCCTACGCCGACACGGTCGGCTTTATTCGCGGCCTGCCCACCCAGCTTGTCGAAGCGTTCAAATCCACTCTGGAGGAGATCGCCGACTCCAGCCTCGTCCTGCACGTGGTCGACGCCTCCTACGAGGACCCAGGGGATCAGATCGACGCCGTGGACTCCGTGCTCGCCGGCATCGACGGCGCAGAGGCCATCGAACGGCTGCTGGTGTTCAACAAGATCGACCTGCTTGGCCAGGAGGCGCTGGACAAGCTGCGCGACCGCTATCCGGACGCCGTGTTCTGCTCGGCGAAAACCGGCGAAGGGCTGGGCGAGCTGACCCGCGCCGTCGAGGTCCGCCTGCCTGTGCCGCCCGTCCATGTGGAAGCACTGCTGGGCTTCGACCAGGGCGGGCTCGTCGAGCAGGTGCGCACTAGGGGAGCGCTGCGCTCGACGGAGTATACGAACGACGGTATCGAGATCGTCGCGGACGTGGACGATGGCCTGGCCGCCAAACTGCTGGACGCCTCCCGCTGAGACACGGCCGCCGCGGCTGGTAGGATGGCAGGGAAACATCCCGTCCGGACCGCTCGCTTCCGGCTCTGCGCCGGACCGGCAGGCGCGCGTCCGGCACATTTCTGCGAAAGGGCTGCAACCATGGCCGAATCCACGATTCATCCAACGAAACTTGCCATCATCGGCGCGGGCGCCGTCGGGGCGACCCTGGCCTTCGCCGCGGCTCAGAACAACGTCGCGCGCACCATCGTCATGGAGGACATCGCGCTCAAGCACGTCGAAGCGGAGAAGCTTGACCTGCTGCACGCGTCCAGGTTCTTCCCGACCGTCGACATCCAGGCCTCCGACGACATTGAGATCTGCCGCGGCGCCGACGTGGTGGCCATCACTGCTGGCGCTCACCAGAAGCCGGGCCAGTCCCGCCTCGAGCTCGCCGGCGCGACGATGAACATCCTCAAGTCCATCCTGCCTGGCTTGGCCAAGGTCGCTCCGAACGCCGTGTACATGCTCATCGCCAACCCGGTGGACATCACTACCTACGAGACCATCAAGTTCACCGGCCTCGACCCGCAGCAGGTGTTCGGTTCCGGCACCAACCTCGACTCCGCGCGCCTGCGCTACTACATCAGCCGGCAGACCGGCGTCAACGTTAAGGATGTCAGCGCCTACGTCGCCGGCGAGCACGGCGACTCCGAGGTCGTGCTCTGGTCCAGCGCGTCCATCGCCGGCATCCCGCTCCTCGATTGGAAGCCGCTGGCCGGCCATGCGCCGCTCGACGCCGCCGCGCGCGAGCGGATCCATCAGGACACCGTCAACGCCGCGTACGCCATCATCGACGGCAAAGGCGTGACCGACTACGCCATCGCCATGTCCGCGGTCGACATCATCAAGGCTATCGTCAACGACGAGAACCGTGTGCTGCCCGTCAGCGGCGTGCTCCACGACTTCCACGGCATCTCCGACGTGTGCATGTCCGTGCCGCGTCTGGTCAACCGCCATGGCGTGGGCGCCCAGCTCGACATCCCCGTCTCCGACTCCGAGCTCGCCGCCCTCAAGCGCTGCGAAGCCACGCTCAAGGACTATGACGAGAAGTTCCGGCTCTGACCGGCGCGGCACCACGTGCGGAGGAAAGGGCGTCCTTCGGGCCGTCTCTTTTGCGTGGCCGGACGGCGCGGATCGCGCTGACGGGAATTACGTGTTATACTGAAGAGGCTAATTCTCAATAAGGCGGGACTCGTTAGCCCGCTTGAATGCTCAGCGGTTTCTACCGCAGGGGAAGGCTTCGGCCTTCCCCGTTTTCGTTTTCCAGGGGATCGTTCGCAGGCGATGGTTGACCGCACTGCTCACCGATAGGCTTGTGGACAGGGCTACCGGAGAAGCGGGATGCCATCGTTTTGCCGGCAGCCGGGAATCAGCGTCCGAGCTTGCTGATAAATTCGGTATGTCAGCAGTCAGCGGAGCAACGGAGTTCCCGCGCATGTGTCTCGTTCGGGCATGGACCTGGCGGAATCCTTGATTGATGAAAGGGCAGCGATGCGTCGCACATACCGGATCGGAATCGATGTCGGACTCAAGTCCTGCGGTTTGGCCGCAGTGGAAGTGGACGGGGAAGGCCGTCCGGTCCGCGTTCTCAACGCGCAAAGCATCATCCACGACGGCGGCGTCGACCCGTCGGCGGAGAAGTCCGACAACAGCCGCAAATGGGTCTCGGGCATCGCCCGCAGGACCCGCCGCATGCACCGGCGCCGCCGCGCGCGTCTGGCCAAGCTCGATGCGCTGCTGCGCCAGTACGGGTATCCAATCGAAAGCTTCGAGGGCTTCTCCGGTTTCGACATCTGGAGGGACCGCGCGCGTCTGGCCACCGATTTCATCGAAGACGATGCGGAACGTCATCGTCTGGTGTCCATCGCCTGCCGGCACATCGCCCGGCACCGCGGTTGGCGCAACCCGTACCACAGCGCGGAAACACTGCTCGACGTCGACGCGCCCCATTCGGATCAGTATCAAGAGCTGCGCAAGCAGGCCCAGGAGCTGATGGGTGACGAAGACATCGACGACCAGGCCACTCCGGCCCAGATCGTGGCCGCCGTCCTCGACCATGACGCCGCTCTAGGCGCGACGAAGAACCTCAACGGAGAGGAAGTGCCGTCGCTGCGTCTGCGCACGAGCACAGGCGGAAAGAAGGGGGACCGCCTGGGCCTGCTGGGAACCCGTCTGATGCAGGAGGACAACGCCTACGAGCTGGAACGCATCCTGCGTGTCCAGCAGGTTCCTGACGACCAGGCACGGGCGCTGGTCCTGCAGACGTTCCAAGCGCGGTCCCCGAAAGGGTCGGCGGAGAAACGCGTCGGCCGCGACCCGTTCGACGGCAAGCCTCGCGCTTTGAAGGCGTCCCTGGCGTTCCAGGAGTACCGCATCGCCAATATGCTGACGAATCTGCGCATCCGCGAGAACCCCGATCCGGGGAGTCCGACACGCCCGTTGAGCATCGCTGAGAAACAGGCCGCTTTCGATTGGCTGATGGGCGACGAGTCCGGCGAGAACCCGACTTGGACCGATGTCGCCAACGAGGTTCTGCATATCCGTCGTTCCTGTCTCGAAGGCGTTGGCCGGCTCAAGGACGACGGCAGCGAACGGGTCAGCACGCGTCCGCCGCAGAACCAGACGCTCCTCGCGCTGGAAAACGTCGAGAAGGCCAAGTTGCGCAAGAAACTGCTGGATTGGTGGCATGACAAGGACAAAACCGCGCAGGAGTCGATGATCCGGCTATTGTCGAACACCGTTGACATCGATACGGTGCGTGACGACGAGGAATACGCGGAAGCTGTCGATTTCATCGAGACGCTCGACGATGACGGACTGAAGAAACTCGACGGCGTCAAACTGCCTTCCGGGCGCGCCGCCTACTCCATGCCATCGTTGACGAAGCTGACGGAGCAGATGCTGACGACGGACGACGATCTGCAGCAGGCCCGCAAGCATCTGTTCAATGTGGACGACAGCTGGCGTCCCGCCCAGCCGGCCATCGGAGAGCCTGTGGGGAATCCAGCCGTCGATCGCGTGCTCAAAATCGTCAACCGCTACCTTCTGGCATGCCAGAAACGGTGGGGAGACCCGCAGGCCGTGCAGATCGAGCACACGCGCGACGGATTCTCTTCGCCGAAGAAGTCGAAAGAGAAAGCCCGCCGCCGCGAGCAGGACAACGAGAAACGCTACGGTTACCGCAACGAGATTCGCCGCGAACTCCAGTCCAAAGGCGTCGATCGGCCGACGAAAGGCGACATCCGCCGCTGCGAAGCGATCCAGCGCCAGAACAGCCAATGCCTGTACTGCGGCCGGCCCATCAATTTCCACACGTGCGAAATGGACCACATCGTGCCTCGCAAGGGAGCCGGTTCGACCAACACCCGCGACAACTTCGCCGCCGTCTGTCCCGAATGCAACCGCATGAAATCCAACACGCCGTTCGCGCTCTGGTGCCAGGATCCCGCCGCCATCGCCCGAGGCGTGAACTTGAAGGACGCGAAAGAACGTGTGCACCAGCTGCGCATCAAACCCAGGGAAATGAACAATAAGGAGGCCAGCGCCTTCAAGAAGAGCATCATCCAACGCCTGGAACAAACCGAAGCGGACGAACCCATCGACAACCGGTCCATGGAATCCGTCTCCTGGATGGCCGACGAACTGCACCGCCGCATCGACTGGCACTTCAACTCCCGCAAATACGGCAATACCGAAACACGGCAGGAGAGCGGCCAGACATCCGTATCTGTGTTCCCCGGCAGCGCGACCGCCGAAGTTCGCAAAGCCAGCGGCATCGAAGGCCAGATCCACTTCATCGGCGCGCAGTACAAAACCCGCCTCGACCGACGCCACCACGCCGTCGACGCCTCCGTCATCGCGTTGATGAACCCCGGCGCCGCCCTCATCCTCAGCGTCCGTTCGAATCTGCGCCAAGCCCAACTCTTCTCCGACGACCAGCCTGACACAGCCGACGGCGAAACGCCATGGAAAGAATACCCAACCCAATCCACGCCCGGCTACGCGCACTACAAAACCTGGCTCGACGGCATGCGCCACCTCGTCGATCTGCTCAACGACGCGCTCGACCACGACCACATCCCCGTCGTCCGCTGGCAGCGACTATCTCTAGGCAACAGCCTGACACACGACGCCACCATTCACCAGCTCCACAAGATTCATCTCAGCGACGCAATGGACGACGACCTCATCCGCCGAGCATCCACGCCAGCGCTATGGCGCGCTCTAACACAGCTCCCCGATTACATTCCCGGCACAGGCCTTCCCGCCGACCCAAACCGTTCCATCCAAGTGCACGGCACCGTCTACAGACCGCAGGACCTAATCGGTTTCTTCGAGAGCAAGGCCGCCCAGATCGCTATCAACGGCGGATCAGCCGAGATTGGCAACGCCATCCATCACGCAAGAATCTACCGATGCTACAGCCTCACCAAGAAAGGCGCTCGCAAATACTTTTACGGCATGGTCCGCGTGTTCCAGACGGATTTACTGCATGCGCGGAATGAGGATTTGTTCACGTATTCGCTGCCGCCGCAGTCCGTTTCGATGCGTTACGCCAACCCCAAGGTAGTACAAGCCGTGCAGTCCGGACGGGCTGAATATTTGGGTCGACTGGTTGTCGGTGATGAAATCGATGTTCCAGTTTCTGGGAATCCGACGGGACAGTATGGCGAGTTTGTTCGTTTCTTCCAGGAAGATGCGGCTGTTAACCCATCCGTAGTGCGTAAGTGGGTAGTGGAGGGGTTCCCTGCGAAGGATAAACTGCGATTGCGTCCAGCCATGCTGTCCGCTGAAGGATTGCAACGTACTGGGAAGAATATCCCTGACGGCGTTGACAAGATTTTCAATAAAAATGGGTATTGGGGGGCTGTTGGCACCGTTGCTAAATCGAACCCAACAGTCGTCCATCGCAATGCTTTTGGCGAACCGCGATGGATATCGCATGCCGGTCTGCCCGTTTCCTGGCAATGGGACAGCGATCAGGAGTGACCGTCGTTCGTGGCGCTTGGCGGGTGATTGACTGTTCCGACTTCGAGGGACGGCTGGGCTACGAGCGTGGGCGCATGATGGTGGTTCCGCGCGCGGGCGACGGTTTCGAAGCTGAACCTGCCGAAGTTCCGTTGGCGCAGACCGCCGTTCTATTGCTCGGTTTGAAAGCGGTCTGTTCCACTGCGCTGCTGTTCGAACTGGCGCAAAACGGCGTGAGCGTACTGCTTTGCGATTGGCGCGGTGTGCCGGTCGGCGCGATGGAGAGCTGGAGCGAAACGGCGACTGTCGTGGCGACACGGCACCGCGCCCAAGCGGCGATGAGTCTGCCACGACAAAAGAATGCCTGGAAGCGCATCGTCAAGGCAAAGATCCGCGGACAGGCATACTGCCTCGGCCTCTGCGGTCGTCCAGGCGGCGAATTGTTGCGGAATCTGGCAAAAACAGTCCAGTCCGGCGATCCGTCGAATGTGGAAGGCCATGCCGCCCGCGAATACTGGCGGCGGATTTTCCCGGCGGAAGAGGAGTTTCAGCGCAAGCCGGGCAGCGGCACTCCGCGCAACAGCCAGCTTGACTACGCGTACACCGTGCTGCGCGGGTTCGTCATCCGCGCGGTGCTGGCGGCTGGACTGGATCCGACGTTCGGTGTGAACCATCACAATCGGTCGAACTACTTCTGCTTGGCAGACGACCTCATTGAGCCGTACCGATCGGCTGTCGATGTGAAAATCGCGCAATTGTCAGACAACGATTCCGTCAGCGACAAAGATGTCAAACGTTTTCTGGTGGACGCGGTCAATGCGCAGTTTGGCGAAAGCGGACTGACGATACCCAGTTCGCTGAACTCCTTCGCCCAGCAGTACGGCCTGTACTGTGAAGGAAAACGCGATGTGCTGCCGGTTCCGGTGTTTGGCGGCGGCGATGGCGAAGATTGATGAGGACAGCGGCGGAATGTGGTGCGTGGTGATGTTCGATCTGCCAGTGGAGACGAAACCGGAGCGCCGCGCTGCCGTGCGGTTCCGGAATCTGCTGCTGGACATGGGTTATTCGATGGTCCAGTATTCGGTTTACGCCCGGTACACGCCGACGCAAGCAGGGAACCGGACAACGGTCAAGGCAATTCAGAAAAATCTCCCGCCGCGCGGAGAGATACGAATCCTGCATATCACCGACCACCAGTGGTCGACGGCATTGAGGTACCGCAACCTGGAAGAAGAAACCGAAGCCGAGACCCCGGAAGGATTGACGGTTTTTTGAGTGGAAAAACCGTTGAAAACGTTGGAATTCCATCCTCTTTGAGGACTGATCCAGTCTATCAAAGAGGATGGACGCTAATTATCAGC
>JAFRAT010000001.1 GCA_017405305.1 Aeriscardovia sp.
CCGTCCGCGCCGGACTGGAAGACGCACACGGTCGCCGAACCCGGATGATCGGGAACGTTCCACGTCTTCTTGACGGTGATAGTGGACGGAGCGGTCTGGATGACCGGCATCGGATACGTCGAATCACTCGCCGCACCAGTCGTGGTTGTGGTGGTTGGCGTGGTGGAGCCGGCCGGCGTGGAGGTCACGGTGGTGGTGCGGCTCCAATTGACGACAGTCGCTTTCTTGTTGTTGGAGTAGAAGCCTTTCTTTTCCGCCGAGGTGACGCCGGTGCCGGCGTCGCCGGTGTCCGGGTAGGCGGCAGTCGTGTTCGCGCTTGGATACTCGGTGTCGTAGTCTTTTTGGACGGGCTGCACTTCGAAATTGATTGTGTAGGTCGCGCTGTCGGCCGGCACGAAGCCCTTCCCGTTGTCGAAGGTAACTTTGATCGTGCGGGTTGTGGCGTCCCAATAGGCTTTGTAGTCGGGCGGCGTCGCGGAGTTCGACGCCGTCAGCGTGACGTATTTGGTGATGTCTTGGCTCGTGTTCTCGTTCCATTGCGTCGGCACTGGTTCATCATTGCCGGACAGGGCGTCGGTGATGGAGTACACGCGGTAGGCGTTGGTGATCGTCGTGCCATCCGTCGTGTTCGTCAAGGTCTTGCCTGTGACGTCGAGATGGAGGTCGTACGTGCCGTCACTGTTCTTGCTGACGTATTTCGCGTGGGCTGGCTCTGGCAGGTCCGTGTTGGCGATGTCGATGGTGCCGGCCTGACTCAGTAGGCCTTTAAGGTCGACCGCATTACTGGCAGCGACGCTCGAGTAGTTCTCAGAAGGCAGTTCGCCGGTCAGCGCATTGGGCCAGCTAGTGGATGCGTTGGAGAAGTCGTCGATGGACGTGGCGACGTTCTGCACGCTGGCGGAGTAGGTCGGCGTGTAGCCGACGATGGGCGCTTCGACGGCTGTGTAGACATGGCCTTGCGGGCCGGCCGGGACGTGGATGGTCTGCGTCCAGTCATTCGCCGCGTCAAGCGTTACCGTGTCGTAGTCGTTGTTCGTGCCGGACGCGGAACAGGTGCGGCTCGTGTTTGCCTCCGACGTCGATGAGGAGCTGCTCGAGCTGCCGGCAGTGGTGTTCGTGGCGCCGGTGCCATTGATGTTGGGCGCGTCTGGTGACGCGTTTTGGAACACGCAGACGGTAACGGAATCGGGCTTTGTTTCCGTGCTGTTCCAGGTTTTTTTGATGGTCAGGCTCGAGTCCCAAATCGGGTATGTGTCACTTGGCAAATAGACGAATTGGCTCTGGCTTCCCCAACCGCCACCGCCGCTCTCACTAAACCCGGAGTCTAGTCCGATTACATAGATGCCGGGGGTGCCGTTGTACTGGAGGGTCTCACCCGCGAAGTAGTTACTACCATTCGGTCCGAGGCCGCCACCCGTGACGCTCGTGTAGGACGCGACCCGGTCCGCGCCGGGGTATCGCTCGTCATACTGCTGCTGTGTGGGAATGACTTCAAACCACCACTTGTAGGCTTCGCCGCAGCTAAGAGCGAGGCCGCTCGTACCGTTTATGGTGATTGTCAGGAGCTGTTTGGAAGCGTCCCAGTAGGCGGTGTAGGACCGGACCGCGGATTGGCCGCTGGGCTTGCCGTATACTTGCCACTGAGGCTGAGGATGGATGTACTGCGTCACGTCCTGGCTGACGTTCCGGTTCCATTGGGCGGGAGCGTTATAGCCCCGCGGTAAGTAGAGGTCGATGCGCTTGAACAACGTGGTGTTGAACTGGCCTGATATCATGACATAGGACCACGGCGCGCCTTTCCATGTCGACCCGTTTAGACTCGTCGATTGAAGCAGTCCCGTTGCGTAAGGTACCTGGTAGGGGTTGCTCCATGGCTCGGCTGCGAAAGAACCCGTGAGCTGCCGGACGGACGCCCCTGCCCCGGTGCCCAGGGCGGAAGCCGTCCCCACTGTGGCGTTCATCGGTTCGAAGCTCGATGCCGTCACGATCTTGGCGGGCGTTCCATCAGCGGTGCGCGCTAGCACTTTGGCCGTAGGCTGACTGCCATTCGTGCTGACCTGCGCTGTCCTCTGGTCGGCGACTTGCGTGACGGAAGCCGCTCGCGCGACTGGAACCAGCCCGACCATCATTGCGACGGCTGCAGCACTGGCGGCAAGTATCGCAGGCCACCGTTTTCGAGCACGCACCCTGAGCCGCATGCCCCCCCTCATATGCGCCATACGCACAGCTCGCCCTCCCCCTCAGCTAAAGTTCGAGAGCCTGTGCGCCGTTTACTCCTACAGTATACTCCATTTACATTTACAGCGGATCTGGAAAACCCGGTTCTAGGGAGCATGATACCTGGCACCGTCCGGCTGCTTCAAGCTTATCCATCTCTCTCGTCTCAGGCTTCCGTCAACGGGGTCCGCCGGCCGAGCACTCCCGTAGGTCCGCGCATGACGCTGTTTAGCCCGCTCCGCCTGATGTCTTCGAACGGAGTTTTTAGGTCGGCGGTGCTGGATCATGCTGTTCGCGCGCCTCTGGACGAAGCTCGGGCCGGCGCATACACGGGGCCGGCCCGCCAGACGATTCTTGGCCATCAGGCGGCGGGCCATAGACGGTTATCCTGGCCGCCGACGGTTCGCGGCGGTCTTGCCGGGCATGAAGACGGCGGACAGGAGCCAGATCTTGCATTCCGCCGGCTCTGGCGGCCGGAACGTTTGCCCCCCCTCCCCCGATCGTCCGCAGGTTCCCATTCGCGCCTCGGCGCGGATGGGAACCCAAGAGACGAACCGGTTCGAGCGCATCGCCTGCGTGCGATGGCTGCGCGCGGCGCGGAAAGCGGGACCCAAACAAGCAATTTGATCCATAGACCATGATTGCTATTTTGCGGGCGCGCTTCCACACCGCTTTGCGCTGAAGTCGAACGCATGGTTTTGGCGTTGTTTGCGGATCCGTGACGAACCTAGCGGATGCGGATTCGACCTTTAGTGTTACAAAGAGAACCACAACAGGTGCCACAGAGCGCCAAAACCACTTCAACTGCGACTTTGCACCGATCATTGCCCGTAAGCAAGTACCGCATCACCTTTCACATACACGCAAAACGGATTCATGGCCTGGGCTAAAGCATGGCCTATCCGGATCTTCTGAAGTGCCAGACCGACTCTCGGACAAAAGTATCCAAAGCGCGCCGGACAGGCGGAAACCTGCTTCTATACCGCGCATTGCGAGACGACGATTCGTTACAAAACGTGATGAAGATTCATCAAAATCCGTTTCGCTTGGAATTGAATCATGTTGTCCGGATCTCCGACTTACCGTATTGCTTGGGTTTGCCTCAATGTTTCTCTCCTTGGCGGCCGCGAATTCATATAGGCACGTCCGAACCGGAAAACTGGGCCTAGGGGCCTAAAAATCGGGATCTATAGGGGCACGTGGCCACCAAGGTGCCTACGATGGGAGTTCCTCTGGCTGTTGGCCAGTTCCAGGGCACCGCGCCATGCCAGCCATGACTGGAGGGCAAGCGGCGGCGCCCAAGCTCCTGTGCACATGGCGTTTGGAGGAATCCGGAACGGGCATGCGAAGCCAGGTGCCGCTATTTAATGCAGGTCTCAGAAATCTGGTGAGGAGTTTCGCCATGTGCGGAACAGCTGCGCTTCTGTTCGGTAACTCGGCTCTGCTACGTTTTCAGTACGCCCCGATAGACTCGGAGAAACATTTCCCGCGCGCCGCACCTGTCGGCGCGTCTTCTCATCAAAGGACAGAACGTGGCAGAATTCATCTTCCAAATGTACAAGGCCCGCAAGGCTTTCGGAGACCGCGTCATCCTCGACGACGTGAGCCTCAGCTTCCTGCCGGGAGCGAAGATTGGCGTGGTCGGCCCTAACGGCATGGGCAAGTCCACCCTCCTGCGCATCATGGCAGGCCTCGAACCACTCAACAACGGCGAAGCGCGCCTGAGTCCGGGCTACACGGTCGACATCCTGCAGCAAGAGCCGCCGCTCGACGAATCCAAGACCGTGATGGAAAACATCGCGGAAGCCGTCGGCCCAATCAAAGCCAAGCTCGACCGCTTTAATCAGATCGGCGAGGAGATGGCCAACCAGGACGCCGACTACGACGCCCTTATGGAAGAGATGGGCCAGCTGCAGACGGAAATCGACGCCGCCGACGCCTGGGACCTCGACAACCAGCTCCAGCAGGCTATGGATGCGCTGCAATGCCCACCGCCGGATTCGCCCGTCACCACGCTTTCGGGCGGCGAGCGCCGCCGCGTGGCGTTGTGCAAGATTTTGCTCGAGGCGCCGGACCTGCTACTGCTCGATGAGCCGACCAACCACCTGGACGCCGAGTCCATCCTCTGGCTGGAGAACTTCCTGCATGGCTACAAGGGCACCGTCGTGGCTATTACTCATGACCGCGCGTTCCTCGACTCCGTGGCTGAATGGATCTGCGAGGTTGACCGCGGCCAGCTCTACCCGTACCAGGGCAACTACACCACGTACCTGGAGACCAAGGCCAAGCGCCTGGAGGTGCAGGGCCAGAAGGACGTGAAGCTGCAGAAACGCCTCAAGGGGGAGATCGAGTGGGCGCACAGCTCTGTCAAGGCCCGTCAGGCCAAGAACCGCGCCCGTCTGGAACGCTACGAGCAGATGGAAGCGGAGGCCGCGAAGTCCAAGAAGCTCGACTTCTCCGAGATTCAGATTCCGCCGGGGCCGCGCCTGGGCACCACTGTGCTCGAAGTGGAGCACTTGCGCAAGCAGTTCGGCGACCGTGTGCTCATCGATGACCTGAGCTTCACTTTGCCACGCAACGGCATCGTGGGCGTGGTCGGTCCTAACGGCGTGGGCAAGTCCACGCTCTTCAAGATGCTTGTCGGCAAGGAGCAGCCCACTGGCGGCAGCATCAAGATCGGCGACACCGTGTCCATCAGCTATGTGGACCAGAACCGCGAAGGCATCGACCCGAACAAGACGTTGTGGGAGGTCGTGTCCGAGGGTTCGCAGTTCATTAACGTCAACGGCGTGGAAATCCCGTCGCGCGCGTACACGGCTAGCTTCGGCTTCAAGGGTTCTGACCAGCAGAAGCTCGCTGGCGTGCTCTCCGGCGGCGAACGCAACCGTCTCAACCTGGCTCTGACACTCAAGCAGGGCGGCAACCTGCTGCTGCTCGACGAGCCGACCAATGACCTCGATGTGGAGACTCTTGACAGTCTCGAAAACGCGCTGCTGGAGTTCCCGGGCTGCGTGGTCATGATTTCGCACGACCGATGGTTCCTTGACCGTTTGGCCACTCATATTCTGGCGTGGGAGGGCACCGACGCCGATCCGGGCAACTGGTTTTGGTTCGAAGGCAACTTCCAGGCCTACCAGGACAATAAGATCGAGCGTCTGGGTGAGGAGGCCAGTAAACCGCACCGCCTGCACCGCAAGCTGACGAGGGGCTGATTCGGGCATGACGGAGAACGCATCACGAAAAAAGATTCCCAGCCTCCGCATGGACGCTGGAGCCGCAAACATGGGCGCGTCATGGAATGCGCTGGGCGGCTCTGCTGGCCTTCGGGAGGATCTTCTGAAGATCTTTAGTTTCACAGTCATCGACCGCACGGCGGACCGGCTGTGCCTCGACGGCGTATGCACCTACTTTCCCACTGGTCGCACTTACGGTGGGCAGCTGATGTCGCAGGCTATTGCCGCGGCGGGGCTGAGCGTGCCCGAAGGTCGCTTGCCGCATTCGGTGCACTGCTACTACATCACTCCAGGACGCCTGGACGAGCATATTCGGCTGGATGTGGACGTGCTGCGCGATGGCGGATCCTTCAGCCAGCGCGCCGTTACTATCTTGCAGGACGGCAACACGCTGCTGCGTGCCATGCTGAGTTTCCAGAAAGCCGGGCAGCAGGGAATCGACTATTCGAACCCTGCCCCGGCGAACCTACCCGACCCGGAGAGCCTGGAGTCCTCCTTCGAACAGATGCGCCCGTACGAGAATGAGTCCGTGTTCGCGCGGTACTACTCGCGCGTTTCGGCTTTTGACATCCGGCATATCGGCGCACCAGCGCTCGTCAGCTTCGACAACGCCGACACGGCGGGAAGCGGCACGTCCGAATCGCGCCAGATGGCTTGGGCTCGTCTCGTCGAGACGGACGCCGACCCGGGCGACCAGATTATGCAGCGGGCGCTGCTGGCCTATGGCTGTGACCAGATCATGCCGGAGCCTGCCATGCGTCGCAGCGGCATCAGCTTCACGACGCCGGGCCTGGCCGTGGCTACGCTTGACAGCTCGCTGTGGTTCTACCGCGACGTCGACGCGACGCGCTGGCATCTGTATGTCCAGGATTCGCCGGTCGCTGGCAACGGGCGCGCCTTCTGCCGCGGGCGCATTTACCAGGACAGCGCGCTGTGCGCGGAAATCGCTCAGGACGTGCTCATCCGCCTGCCGCGCAAGTGACCTGCAGTGAAAAGCAGGGGCCGCCCCGTCTTCTGTCGTGGAACACGCGAACGGAGACGGGGCGGGTTTGTCGTCAGAGCGTTCTCAAGGACGCTTCCCGTGAAAACCGAGATCGAAAATCTCCGCAGCATTTCGGAACAGCTGATGGCGGCCTTGCCGGCCTGCTGCTCAACGGCTTTCAAACGGTCAATGGCCGCCGCCTCCGTCGGCTCTTGGCAAAGCATGGGGGTGGCTTGCGTGGCGGAATCCTTCTCCTCGGGTGCGTGGTGGGCGCCTTTGTCGACGTCACGCTCCTATCGATCAAGCATGGCATTCATGACGACGACTTCCGCCACGGGCCTTTCATTTGCCGGCCGTGTTCTTCCCCATCATCGTTCTCTTCCTGAAAACACGTTCCATGGTCGCTCGCCCAGCACCGATGTTCTTGCGGGAATCGCGTCTGGGCGCGGTTGACGTGCTCGATGATCCAATCACCGTTTCCGGTAGCGCTGGCGGCCGTCTCCAGCAGCAGAGCTTGCCCCCCCCCAGCTTGAGTTATCGGCGCGATGGCATTGTCTCAGGCGAGGGAATCTCTAACAGCGGATGCTGGAGCGCGACACGGGGATATGTTCTCGCCGTGATCGCTCCTTTTGCACGCGAAAACGCGCCATTTCGCGTGCAAAAATCGGAGCGGGACGGAAGGCGCGCCCGGGACGATAGCATAGCGGCGCTGCCGCATGTGGCCTGCGCGCGGATCCAGGAAGCGAAGCTCTCGTTGTTGGGGAAGACGAGCATGTTGGAGTCGTCCAGCAAGCGGGCGACCTCGCGGTGGAGCGGGAACTCGAGATTGGCCGCGATGTTCTTGCGTAAAACCTCGGCGGCCTTCTCGCCGCCGCCGGATTCCAGCAGCCGTCAGTCCATGGTAGGCGGTCACGGCGTCTTTCTGCTGGTCGGAGCGGTTGAACACGTCTGACATACCAGGCCTGCGGATCGGCGGGCACGAGTGCGTTGGGCTAGTTTCTGTTCCAGTTGCGCGATTTGCGGACGTCGATGATGGGTCCGTCGTCTGGACGCACGACGGAAGTGAGCACGTGGCGCGCAAGTTTGTTCCATGGATCGCGAGCGTCCTGGAAGCGGACCCCGATCCCGGTGCCGTCGGACGCGAGGCGCTGGGCGCGACGCGTCAGAGTGCGCAGGGTTATGGACGAGGCCTTGGCGGCTATCTGCGTCTCCTTGGCAGCGCCGACGGGTTCGCCCGCTGGACCGTAGCCGTCCATGAGGTCGAGGACATCGACGAAGAGGTTCGCCCCGTCGGCGTAATGGGTTTCCGACACCGGATACAGTTCGTCCTCGCGGCAGATTCGGACGGTCGTCTGGTCTGAGCGCAGGTCGGTCATCACCAGGGCGACGGTTCCAGCGGAACGGGATGCAGTCAGCCTGAAAGTCTTCACGGTTTCCGTTGTGCGCGGCCGGCACAACGGTGTCTGTGTCCCGGAACTTCAATCAGACGAGACTGGACATGGCCATGGGCTGATCCGGAAGTCTGTTCAGAAGCCTTCAGCGGTCGGCTTTCCGGCCCGCTCCTTAGTCGGCTTCCTGGCCTGTCCGACGGCCCTGGCGCTGGTCGGCGAGCGCCTGCCGATTCTTCTCCGCGGGGTTCTCCGGACCGTCGATCGGCGGCAGTTCGCACCAGTGCTCTGCGAGGACGCCGCACACGATGTCGAAGACGCTCGTCGCTGCGCAAACGGCGCATTGCAAGGCCACGCGCTTGAAGTAGTCGTCGTCCAGTTGCGGGGCGATGACGAGGATCTGTCCACCGTACCAGCCGACAAGCACGGAGCTGGCCAGCTCTAGGGATTTGGCGATGACGAGCGTGTTGTAGGCGCGGCGTGGCTCGATGTCCTTGAGTTCGCCGACGACGTATTTGTGCACGGTCCAGCCCAGCCACAATGTTGTCAGGCCAATGGCGAACAGCAGGACGGGCACGATGATGGTGGTTCCCAGGATCAGGGCGTGCGAGGCCAACGCTTCCGCGGCGAGCCAAGCGCCGCCGGCGAGGCCGGCGAGAATCGCCAGGAGAAAATAGTACCAGGGCGTGCGGCGGGCTTTCATGGCAGCGGTCTTTCTCCCAAGATCCAGGTGTCGGAGATGCGTTCGATGGCGTCCTTGTCTGGGCAGGCGTTCAGTAGGCTCGCCACGGAGCCGCCGTGTTCCCCTGACAGACGCGCGTCCGGGTCGAGGTCCAGCCAGGGGGCTAGGACGAAGGCGCGTTGCCAGGCGCGCGGATGCGGCAACGTCAGTTCCGGGTTGGCGCTCGTCAGGCCGCCGAAGTCGATGATGTCGATGTCGAGCGGGCGCGAACCCCAGTGGACCTTGCGGCTGCGGCCATGCGCGATTTCGATGAGGTGGATCTCGTCTAGCAGCGCCATCGGGTCGACGACGGTGCTCAGCTGGACAACGGCGTTAAGGAAGTCGGGCGCGGACTCGTCCATGCCCCAGGGCACGGAGCGGTACAGCGGCGAGATGCCGGTGACCTGTGTGCCAGGGATGCTGTCGAGAGAGACGATCGCCTCGCGCATCGCCGTCGCCACGTCGCCGAGGTTGCCGCCCAGAGACAGGACGACGGTGCGCACCGGGCGAGACGGGACGCGGCCGACAGCAGCGGGACCAGCGTCCGCGTCAACGGCAAGAGAGCCGCCGTCGGAACGGGAACGTTCGATGGTGGCGGCGACGTCGTCGAACGGAACAGTCAGCGGCGCTGACGGCTTGTGCACGGTGACGATGACGCGGCGCACGCGCGGATCGCGCAGGATGGCTTGCGCGATGCGCTCTGCCAAGGACTCGATGAGATCACAGTGCGGGCCTTCGACCACGCTGACGATGCGGTGGGCGATTTGCCCGTAGTCGACTGTGTCGGCTAGATCGTCGCTGCTGCCCGCGGTCGTCAGGTCCAGGAACAGGCGCGCATCGACGCTGAAATTCTGCGGCCGCGTGTGCTCGAAATCCAGGCAGCCGTGCGTGCCTTGCGCGCGGATCCCTATCAGCGTGATGCAGTCAGCCATGCTTTTCCCTTTCTTCGTGTTTTCTCCATTCTCGCGCGACCGCCAAGGCCGCCGCTGTCGCGGCGACGGCGTGGACCCGGACAGCCCACACGCCCTGCAACGCGCACAGCGCCGACGTGGCCGCCGTGGCCGCGTCGAGGTCGCGTTCAGCGCCCGCTTCGCTGCGCGGGCAGCCGGAGCGGGCGCTGTCCCGCCGCAGCGCGGCTTTCAGGAATCCTTTGCGGGACGCGCCGACCAGAACCGGGTATCCGGTGCTGACAAACCGCTCTAGGCCGGCCAGCACCGTGAAATTGGTGTCGATGCCGGGCTTGGAGAACCCCAGGCCTGGATCGATGATGATGTTCTCCGCCGCGACGCCTTGTTTTCCCACAGCCTCGACCCGGCGCATCAGCTCGTCGCGGACATCTTCGATCACGCCCCCGGGGTAGGCGCAGTCTGCCTGCCCAGTTTCGGCGGCGCCGTCGGGACCCATCCAGCCGCGCCAGTGCTGGACGACGTACCGGCAGCCGGCCTCGGCCACGACGGGAGCCATGCGCGGATCGAGGAGTCCGCCGGACACGTCGTTGATGATGTCGGCGCCGGCGGCCAGGGCCGCGGCGGCCACTGACGCGCGCGTGGTGTCGACGGAGACGAGAAGGGACGCTCCGCAGGCGTTCTCTCCCAGCGCGGTCTGCTCCGAACGCCAGCGGACGATGTCGGAGACGGTCCGGACGACGCGTTCGCGCTCGGCTTCCTCGGGGACGCGGGCAGCGCCTGGCCGTGTGGATTCCGCGCCGACGTCGACGATACCGGCGCCCTCGCGTGCCATGGCCTGCGCGTGGGACAGCGCGAGCGCCGGGTCGAGCCAACGGCCACCGTCAGAGAAGGAGTCCGCGGTGACGTTGAGGATGCCCATGATCGCCGTGCCGGGCTTGTCCGACGAGCCGCCAGGCTGGCGCGCGTCCTCTGCGCGCGGCTGTTCCGCTGCCATCTCAGGCTTTGCTGTCGAGGATGAGCCGCATGGCTTCGGACCGGGTCGCGGGGTTGCGCATCATGCCGCGGATGGCGGACGTCACGGTCTTCGCCTCGGTCTTCTGCACGCCGCGCATGGTCATGCACATGTGCTGCGCCTCGAGCACGATGATGACGCCACGGGCGCCAGCGTATTTCACCAGCGCGTCGGCGATCTGCTCGGTGAGCTGTTCCTGGATCTGCGGCCGGCGCGCGTACACCTCGACGAGACGGGCGAGTTTGCTGAGGCCCACGACTTTGCCTTTTTGCGGGATGTAGCCGATATGGGCCACACCGAAGAACGGCAGCAGATGGTGTTCGCACATCGAGTAGAAGTGGATGTCGCGCACGAGGACCATGTCGTCCGTGTCCACGTCGAAGCGCTTGGCGAGTGCCTCCTGCGGGTCCTTGCTCAGGCCTCCGAAGATCTCTTCGCAGGCGCGGGCGACGCGGTCGGGCGTTTCCTTGAGGCCGGGGCGGTCGGGATCGTCTCCGATAGACGCCAGAAACAGGCGGACCGCCGCCTTCACGCCGTCCTGGTCGATGGCGTGGCGAGCGGCGGTCTGCGTTGCAACATCCTGCTTGGCAGCTTCAGGCATGAGCGCCTCCCTGCTGCTGGGAATCGGTGGGGGCGGCGCTCTCGCCGGTCACCGTCCTGCGCAGAGCCTCCGGAATCGGGACCGGCGGTATGTCCGGCAGCGGGCGGGCCGGGTTGGACAGCCATTCCTGGCGCACCGGCGCTTTGCGCACGCCGGCGAAGATCCGCTCGAGGTCGTGCTCGTCGAGGGTTTCCTTGACCAGCAGCTCGCGGACCATCTCGTCGAGAATGCCGCGGTTCTCGTTGATGACACGCCACGCCTCGGTGTGCGCGGTTTCCACTAGGTCGTGGACCTCGCGGTCGATTTCGGCCTGCGTTTCCTCGGAGTATTTGTGCGGAGCCAGGTCGGACTCGTCGTTGTTGGAGCCGGCGGTCCCCCATTTGACGGCGCCGAGCTTGGTCGAGAAGCCGTACTCCATCACCATCTGGCGGGCGATGTCGGTGGCTTTCTCGATGTCGTTGGACGCGCCGCTCGTCGGGTCGTGGAACACGATTTCCTCCGCGGTGCGCCCGCCCATGGCGTAGGCCATCTGGTCGAGCATCGCGTTGCGGGATTCGGAGTAGCGGTCGGACTGCGGCATGACGGCGGTGTAGCCCAGCGCGCGGCCGCGCGGCAGGATGGTGACCTTTGTCACCGGGTCGGTGTCGTGCATGGCGGCGGCGACAAGCGCGTGGCCGGATTCGTGGTACGCGGTGTTGCGCAGCTCGTCGAGGGCCATGCCCTTCCACTGGCGGCGCGGGCCGGCCATGACGCGGTCGATGGCCTCGTCGATGGCGCGGTTGTCGATAAGCTGGGCGTTGGAGCGGGCTGTCAGCAAAGCGGCCTCGTTGAGCACATTCGCCAGGTCGGCGCCGGTCATGCCTGGGGTACGGACAGCGATCATGTGCAGGTCGACATCCGGAACGAACGGCTTGCCCTTGGCATGAACCTTGAGGATGGCCTCGCGGCCGGCGAGGTCCGGGGCTTCGACGGCCACCTGGCGGTCGAAACGGCCTGGACGCAGCAGCGCGGAGTCGAGGACGTCCGGACGGTTCGTCGCCGCGATGACGATGATGCCGGTGTCGTTGTTGAAGCCGTCCATCTCGACGAGCAGCTGGTTGAGGGTCTGCTCGCGCTCGTCATGGCCGCCGGTCATGCCCGAGCCGCGCTTGCGTCCCACGGCATCGATCTCGTCGATGAAGATGATGGCTGGCGCGTGTTTCTTGGCTTCAGCGAACAGGTCGCGGACGCGAGAAGCGCCTAGGCCGACGAACATCTCGACGAAATCGGAGCCGGCCATGGCGTAGAACGGCACGCCTGCCTCGCCGGCGATAGCGCGGGCGAGCAGGGTCTTGCCCGTTCCCGGAGGGCCGTATAGCAGTACGCCGCGCGGGATGCGGGCCCCCAGACGGCGGTACTTGGCCGGGTCTTTGAGGAAGTCTTTGATCTCCTGAACTTCCTGGACCGCGGCCGGTTCGCCGGCGACGTCGGTGAAGCGCGTCTTGGGGATCTCGGAGTTCGGCAGGCGTTTGCCGCTCTTGCCGCCGAGACCCATGATGCCTCCGCCGCCCTGCAGACGGGACATGGCCCACCAGAAGACGCCGAGGACAATGAGGAACGGCAGCAGGCTGGTGACGACGTATTCCCACATGCTGTTGTTCGGCACGATGGAGTTGTACACATAGCCCGGACGCGAGGAGGCGTCTTCCACGGCCTTGACGACCTGCGGTCCTTGGGAAGCGACGTAGTAGAACTGGACGTCCTTACCGTACTGGACCGTCTTGCCGTCGACTGTGTTGCTGTAGTCGCCTGTCAGCTGCAGCTGGACCTGCTGGGTCGGGCCATCGATCGTGGCCGACTTCACTTGGACGGTTCCCTGCTGCTTGAGGAGGTTCAGGCCGTCCTGGGTGGTGATGGTTTTCGCGCCGCGGCCGGTGGTGAATTGGAACCCGATGAGGGCGATGATGATCAGCAGGATGATCCAGAACCACGGCTGCTTCCAGAAGGGCTGGCCCTTCTTGCCGCCGTCGAAGCCGCCGCCGTTCTGGTTGGATGGCGTCCTCGGCCTTTGAGGACTCGGCCCGTTTGGCCCTGAGGCCTGAGGCATGCTCATGCTTGATCTCCTTGCTGCGGCTTGACAACGACGATGGAATCCAGGTTACGGTAGCGCTCGTCGTAGTCAAGGCCGAAGCCGACGACGAACTCGTCCGGGATCTCGTACCCCGGATACTTTATGTCGATGTCGTACTTGCGGCGAGAGGGCTTTGTCAACAGCGGAAAAACCTCGACGGAGCGCGCGCCGCGCTGCTTGAGGTTGTTGGCGAGCCAATGCAGGGTGTAGCCCGAATCGACGACGTCCTCGACGATGAGAATGTCCCTGTCCTTGATGCGGGCCGTCAGGTCGGCGCGGACGGTCACTGTGCCGGTGGACTCGCGCATGCCCACGCCGTAGGAGGACAGGGACATGAAGTCCATCTCCGCGGTGCTGTGCATATGGCTGTTGAGTCCGACCATCGTGTTGATAGCGCCCTTGAGAACAGCCACCATGAGCAGGTCTTTGCCCCGGTAGTCCTCGTCGATCTTCCGGGCGACCTCCTCAAGCTTCGCTTCGATCTGCTCGTGTGTCAGGAGAACGCGCTCAACTTCGACATCGTCATAATTCTGAACGTCAGATACTTCCATAACGGTCATTCTGGCACAGCTCAATGACGTGGCCCCGCCGGGCGACCGTCGTGGCGCAGGAAACGCGAACGTCGCCAGCACCCCGGGCGCGCACGACGAGGTGCTCCAGTTGATCCGCCTGGCGCTCCAGCTGCGCCCGGTGGTCGGAGCCGTCAGCCGCCGCGGCGGCCTCGACCACCAGGCCGCACACGCGCCGCCGGATCGCCGGCGGCAGGGATCGCAGGCGCGCGGCGTCCCAACGGGATGGAGCAACGCCTTCGTCCACAGGATCGGCTTCCGGCACGGCGCAGCGGCGAAACTCCCGCCGGGCGACCGCATCCAGGTATTCCTGGTCCTGGCGCTGACGGGCGGCGAACCGCGCCAGATGGTCGCGCGCCGCCAGGCCGCCGACGGCCTCGAGAGCCGGCATCACCGACTGACGGACCCGCGAGCGCAGCGGCAGCGAGCCGCGCTCTCCCTCCGGGACGTTGTCGCCGTTGGTCGGATCGTCCCACCAGTCCACGCCCAGCCTCCGGCAGATCGCCGTGGTGGCTGACCGGGGGACGTCGAGGAAGGGCCGCAGGTAGAGCACGCCGGAGGAGTCGCAGTGCAGGGCCGGCATGCCGGCGAACGCCGCGGGAGATGGGCTGCGCAGCGCGCCCAGCAGGACGGTCTCCGCCTGGTCGTCGCGCGTGTGGGCCAGGCAGACGGCCGCGGCGCCGGTTTCTTCGGCCGCGGCGGCGAAGGCCGTGTACCGGGCTGTCCGGGCGGCGGCTTCCGTACCGACGCGGGCGATGTCGGCTTCCGGCACGCGCACGGTCCTGACGAAGGCGCGCTCAGCACCTAGGGATTCGCAGATCCGGGCGGCCTGCGCCGCTACGGCGGCGGAGCCTGGCTGCAGCTGGTGGTCCACGATGATCGTGGCGAGGCGCAGGCCGTTCATGCCGGCGACAAGAGCCGCGACGGCTGTCAGAGCCAGGGAGTCGCGTCCGCCGGAGCAGGCGACGAGGACCAGCGGCGCGTCCGGCGCCGGCCGGTGGGTGCCATGCTCGTTGTGGCGGGCCAGGGCGTCCGGCTGCGGCCCCAGTCCGGCTTGCTCGAAGCAGCCGCGGACGGCGCCGATGGCGGTTTTCAAGGAGGGCGAGGAGACCATAGTGCTCCGATCAGGCGTTTGCCAGGGCCGACACGAAGTTGTCGATGGCTTGCTCTGCACCGGCTTCACTGGTGGGGTTGTTGACGATGACGGAGAAGTACAGCAACCCGCCCTTGAGGGGCAGGACCGTGCCGGACTGGGCGGTGACGTTGCCGAGGGTGCCGGTTTTCAAGCGCGCCAGGCCATAGATGTCCGGCGCAAAGTCATGCTCCTGCGCGGTGCCGGAGAAGCCGGCGACGCCTAGGCCTTCCAGCGCGGCGGCGTCGGCGCTCTCGTAGTACTGGCGTTCCACCTGCACAAGGGCTGCGACGGTGGCTGTTGACCCGTTGGACAGGCCGGAGCAGTCGGCCATGTGCACGCCGTTCATGTCGATGCCCAAGTCCGAGTCGATCTTGACGATGGAGCTGGTGGCGCCGGCCGTGGAGTTGGCGGCCCCGACCTTCAGGGCCAGCAAGCGGCCCAACAGCTCGATGAGCGTGTTGTCGGACTGCTGGAGCGTCAGGCGCAGGATCTCCCATAGCGGCGCGGAATGGATGACTCCCAGCTGGTTGCCGGCCGTTTCCGCCTTCATCTGGACGGCCGACGCGGTCCCCCGCTGCGGCGAGACGGTGATGCCGTCTTTGGCCAGCAGCTGGGCGAATACGGCGGACACGGCCCCGGCGGGGTCGGTCTGACGCGGCAGGTACGCGTTCTTGATGTCGTCGGGGTTGGAGCTGAGCGAGCCGATCCTGCCTTCGTCGATGGCCATGGAGGACATCGGCGTGTAGTCGCCCATCGCCTCGATGCCGGGGATCATGGTCGGCGGCGTGGTCTCGGAACCGAACAGCGAGTTGTCGATGTCCAGCGTCACAGACGTGATCTTCCTGGCTTTCAGGGCGGCGGCGGTCTCCTGCGCCAGCGATGCCAGGCCAGCCCGGCCGACCACATGGCCGGGGTCGTTGTAGCCTGTGCCCAGCAGCATGTCGCCGTGGCCCTTGAGGACGACGGTGCCCGCGGAGCCGGACCGGGAGACAAGGTAGGTGTCGGTGGCTAGCGTCGAACCCATGTTCAGCGTGTGGACGACCGCGAGCGCTGTCAGGGTTTTGAGGTTGGAAGCCGGGATACGCGGGACTGTCGGGTCGAGTGACGCGAGAGTCTTGCCGTCGGAGTTCTCGACGAGCACGGAGTTGTCGGTCCCCAGCGACGGGTTGGATTCGAAGGTTTTCAACGCCTGATCGATCACGGACTGGTTGATGGGCGTGGGCCGGTCGGTTGCTTCCCCGACGAGGCTTTTGGCTGCGACGGTTCTGGCCGCGGCGGGTGCTCCTGGCACGGTTGCGACGGCGCCTGCTGACGGTGACGAACCCGGCCGCAGGCCGAAACGGTTCCCATAGAAGCACGCCGCGCACAGCGCGCAGGCGGCGAGCGCCGCGATGGAAATGGTGGTGGTCCGGCGTTGTCGGGCGGAACGCGGGGCGCGATGGGCTCCTTGATGTTTCTTTTGTGACATGTTCCTTTTCGTGCTTCCCGCTGTTCCCTACTGCTGCCGGCGTTCCGCGCTCTCCGGCGGCCTGTTTCCGGTCCTGTCCTGCCCGTTGTGCGTAATCGGTTTCCATTCCGGCTTGGAGAACAGCGCTACGAAAGCGATGGGGATGTAGCTCAGCATGTACAGCGGGAAGCTGAGCACGTAGGCAACCAGTTCGCGGTTCGTCGCGCCGATGCGCTGCCGTTCCGCCATCACTGTCAGCGCGGCGATGGCCATCATTCCCAGCATACTCCAACCCGTTCCGTACACCCACGCCCAGAGATTGTCCAGTTGCGATTGCCAGGTGACGAAACCGCAGGCGGCGAACAGGAAGCCCAGCAACTCGCGCACGGCCCAGAAAACCGTCAGCGGGCAGATCATGAGCATCATGTCGATGGACGAGAAGTCGCCTTCGGCGAAGGCGCGGCGCACGAGGTCGGGCCCGTAGTAGCGGAAGACCTGCAGGAAGCCCTTCGACCAGCGCACGCGCTGGCGCCAGCTCTGCGCGAAGGTCACCGGCTGCTCGTCGTAGAGCATGGCGTCGCCCACGTAGCCGATGCGCTCGCCGTGGAGGATGGAGTCCAGCGTGAACTCCATGTCCTCGGTCATGAGGTGGAACTTCCAGCCGTCGTTGCGTTCCATGATCTCGCGGGAGAAGAGAAACCCGGTTCCGCCGACGTGGCAGCTCGAGTGAAGGAACATGCGGGTGCTGTTGAGGAAGCGCGACTCGCGCACGAACCACAGGGCAGCGCCGGCGGACACCCAGTTGTCGATGTTCTTGGAGTTGCGGTAGCTCGTCAGGATGCGGAAACCGGCGTGGAAACCCTTGTTCATCTCGCTGATGTACCGCTCGTCGAGCAGGTTGTCGGCGTCGAAGACGAAGAAGGCGTCGTAGCGCTGCGCCGCTCCCTGGAGCGTCATCCGGTTGAGCAGGTACGTCAGCGCGTAGCCCTTGCCGACGTGGTCCGCGTCGTGCCGTTCGTCCACGTGCTCGCCCAGGCCTCGCACCAGCTGTGCGGTATGGTCTGTGCAGTTGTCGGCCACCAGCCAGATGTCGACAAGGTCCTGCGGGTAATCGTTCGCCCGGATCGAGGCGACGAGGTTGCCAATGACTTTCTCCTCGTTGCGAGCGCTGATGAGCACGGCGTAGCGCTTGTCGGCGGGCGCGTCCGGGAAGACGAGCGGCTTGGCGAACAGGCCCACGGCGATGTAGAAGACCTGGTAGACAACCATGATCCCGCTGATGATGGCTAGCACCCAGTCCAGAAAAGTCAGCAAAGCCACGCTCAGTTACTCCTTGGTCGCTCGAGGCGCGGAATCGGACGGATCAGCCGCTTCGGAGGGGTCCGAAACCGGAGCGGCAGCCGGCGCGGTGGCCGATGACGCGGTTCCGGCCAATCCACCGGAAGCCGGATCGGCCGGTTCGGCTTCTCGCTTCCACAGACGGCGCCTGGAACCGTTTTGGCCAAAGCCGGACGCTGCGGGCGCGGCCGAGCCGGCCAGGTTCTCCAGGCGTTCGCCGCGCGGTTTGGGGCCGCTGTTCCCGTCGACGGCTCTCTTGGGGATGGCCACGGTCCGCGACGCGTCCAGCGTCGTCCCGGGAACGTATCCTTCAACGGCGCGGGCGGCCTCGCGCAGCTGCTCCTCCGTCGACATCACGCGCACAGTGGAGCCGCGCACGGCGCGCGGCAGCTTGACGGGCAGATGGACGTTCGTTATCTTGATGCTCTCCCCCGCTGCCGCCAGACGGGATTTGCTCTTGGGTTCCGGGTCACTCAGCAGTGGCGAGTCGACAAGGTCCTGGCGTTTGACGTAGGCGTCGAAGATCACCTGGATGCTGGCGGTCGCCGGCAGCGCGAGGAACATGCCCAGCGCGCCGAACAGCGCGCCGAAGACGAAGACTGACAGCAGGCCGATGGCCGCGTTGACGGACATAGTGCGCTGCTGGACGAGCGGAGCGATGAGGTTGTTCTCCAGCTGCTGGTAGACGACGATGTAGATGCCCAGGAACAGCGCGCCCCGGAAGCCCTGGTTGGACCAGGCCACCACAATCGGCAGGATCGCGCCAATGCCAGCGCCGACCATCGGGATGAACTGGGAGATGATCGCGTACAGCAGGCACAGCGGCAGCCAGTACGGCACGCGCATGACGAGCATGTACACGGACATGCACGCCACCGAGATGAGACCCAGGATGACGCGCGAACTGAGGAAGCTCGACACCTGGCCCTGCACCACCGTCCAGACAACGAGGAAGCGCTTCTGCTTCTCCGGCCTGAGCCAGGAGCACATGACGCGTCGCATCGCCGGGCCGCTGGCCATCACGTAGTAGGTGACGAACAGCACCAGCAGCAGGGAGATGACGAAGGTGGCGGCGGACTCCATGCTCGACAGGGCCGTGCCGGCGAAGTTGGCGAACCAGGAGCTCTGCAGATTGCGCATGAACAGCGGCCCCAGGTCGGCGATGCGTGGCATGCGGTACGACGTGTGGGAGTCGACGAACCGCGCCAGCCCCTCGTAGAGCCGCGGCGCGTTGTCGACGAGGCCGGAGACCTGCATGACGAACATCTGGCCGAACATCCAGACGAGTCCGCCGGAAACGAGCAGCACGATGATCCAGCTGGCGGCAGCGGCCGGGCCGCGCTTCCAGCCGTGGCGGATGAACCACTGCACCATCGGCTCCATGGCCAGGCTCAGGAAGACGCAGATGATGAGGTCGACGACGATCCAGCTGACCTTGCTCCAGGAGTTCCAAATGAAAATGAAGACGAAAACAGCGGCGCCCGCCATGACCAGCGCGCGGGGCAGCCATTCGGGAGGACGGCGCGGATCGCCTTTGCCGGGAATGAGGGACCCCAGGTCGTACTGGGACATCCTTCCGGCGCCGGCCTGCCGTTCGGCCTTGCGGGCCTGCGCCTCCATCCGCCGTTCGGCGCTCGATCCTTCCCCGCCGTTGGCGGGGAAGACGACGTTCTTCTCCTCCTTGCTCATACGCCCATTATTCCGGCGAAACCTGACAACGAGCACAGCGGCAGCTGACAGCGCCGGCGCGCCGGAAGCGTCCGGACGGCCCGGCGGAGCGCAAGCAACCCGAGCCATGTCAATGCTTGGCTTCTATTGTTGAGGGTATGAAGTCAGTATCGATCATCATCCCGGCCTGGAACGAGGCCGAGCACATCGCCGACTGTCTCATGAACGCGACGCGCCAGACGATGGCCGCCAAGGAGATCCTCGTCGTCAACAACAACTCAACGGACGACACCGCCGCCATCGTCCGCCGGTTCGTCGCCGAGAACCCCGGCTGCCACGTCAGACTGCTCGACCAGGACAAGGAACAAGGCCTGATCCCGACGCGCAACTACGGCTTCGATCACGCCACCGGCGACGTTCTGGGACGGGTGGACGCCGACTGCATGCTCCGCCCCGACTGGGTCGAGCAGGTCTCCCGCACCTTCACCCGCGACCACGCGGCGATGGGCGTCACCGGCCCGGTTACCTACTACGATATGCCCGCGGCCGGCGTCAGCCTCGCCGGAGACAACCAGATCCGCAAGCACGTGTACCGGGCGGACGGCGGACGAACGCTGTTGTTCGGATCGAACATGGCCATCCGCGCCAAGGCCTGGAGGGTCATCCGCACGCAGGTGTGCCGCGACCGCGAGGACGTCATGCACGAGGACATCGACGTTTCCCTGCACCTCATCGCCAATGGCCTCAAAACCGTCTACAACCCCAAGATGGTCGTGGGCGTCAGCGCCCGGCGCATCGACACGTCCCCGCGCAGCTTCCGCACGTACCTCAAGCGCTTCAAGACCACGTTCAACGCGCATCCGGAGCACACGCGCACGACCAAACCGGAGTATGTCTTCACCGCTCTCTACCCGATCCTGCACCTGTGGTACCCGGCATACCAGAAGCAGCTGCGGGAGAAGAACGTCAACCCCGCTAGGCGCATCTGGCTGCACAAGCAGATGCGCCTAGCGCGCCGCCGCGAACTGCAGTCCTACACCACGTACGAAGACTTCGAGAAGCGCACGCGCCGTAACGGTTGAGCGGGAACGGGAAGGACGGTGCGGCAGGCCGGCCGGAGCGACGTCAGTCGGCCTGCTTCCAGTTCTCGACGTCGATGCGGTGCGCAGGGTTCGCCTGCCAGGCGTTCCACGCGGACTCCACGATCTCCTTGACGCCGTACTTCGCGTGCCAGCCCATGACCTCGTTGATGCGCTTCGGGGAGCCTATGAGCTTCGGCGGGTCGCCCGCGCGGCGCGCTTCGATTTTGGCGGTGAATGGCAGCCCGGAGACGGACTTGATTTCGTCGACGATCTCCTTGACGGACGTGCCGGTGCCGGTGCCTACGTTGAAGGCGCTAAACTCGCGGTCGTCGCGGCCGAGGTACTTCAACGCGGCCAGGTGCGCGTCGGCCAGGTCGACCACATGAATATAGTCGCGGATGCAGGTGCCGTCCGGGGTCGGGTAGTCGTCGCCGAAGATGGCGGGCGCCTTGCCGGCCTTGAGGTTGCGCAGCACCATCGGGATGAGGTTGAGCGTGGCCGGGTCCTCCAGTTCGACCGGGCCGCAGCCGGCGACGTTGAAGTAGCGCAGCGCGCAGAAGCGGATCCCGAAGGCCTTGGCAGCGGCGTTGCCCATCCACTCGTCGAAGAGTTTGGTCTGGCCGTAGGGGTTGATCGGAAGCATCGGGACGACGTCCTCGGGCACCACGTCGACCGGCGGCTCGCCGTAGGTGGCGGCGGAGCTGGAGAAGACGAGCTTGCTGACGCCGGAGTCCTTCATTGCCTGCAGCACGTTGAGCATGCCGTCGACGTTCTGCTGGTAGTACCATAGCGGCTTCTCGACGGACTCGCCCACCTGCTTGCGGGCTGCGAAGTGGATGACGGCGTCGACGCCATACTGCTCCATCGCGTCGGCGAGCACCTTGTCGGCACCCGGAGCGGACACGTCCTGGACGATCAGCGGGGCGCCGCCGATGCGGTTTTTTTCGCCGTAGCTGAGGTCGTCGACGACGACGACCTTCTCGCCCTGCTCGTGAAGCGCATGGATGACGTGCGCGCCGATGTAGCCGCACCCGCCGGTAACGAGAACTGTCATAACGGTCCTTTCGTCTCGTTTTGAACGCACGGGGACCCGTGCCCGGTCTTCAGGGTAATCTTCGGCTGGCTTTCAGAACAGCCGCGCCTGGATATCTTCAAGCAATGCGCGCATGGCTTTGCCGCGGTGGGAGACGGCGTTCTTCTGCTCCGCCGTCAGCTCAGCGCAGGTCAGCGGACGGGCATCCCCCGCTGCCGGGAGACCTGGCTGTTCGTCGGGCACGAAAACCGAGTCGTAGCCGAAGCCGTTGGTTCCCCGCGGCGCGCGGACGATGCGGCCCGTCATCTTGCCGGAACGCACGATTTCCACGGGTTTCGCGCCGTCATAGCCCTGCGGGACGACGAGCGCCGCCCGGCATTCGAAGCGAGCCGTCCGCTTGCCGTCGGGGATGTCCTCGAGCTGCGCCAGCAGCAGACGGCGGTTCGCCGCGTCGTCGCCGTGGACGCCGGCCCATCGCGCCGAGAGGACGCCCGGCGCGGCGCCCATGACGTCCACCACGAGGCCGGAATCGTCGGCGATGCACGGCAGTCCGGTCCGCCGCGCGACGAAGCGGGCCTTGAGCAGCGCGTTCTCCTCGAAAGTCATGCCGTCCTCCACCGGGTCCGGCAATCCCAGATCGGCTGCGGAGACGAGCTTGCAGCGCGCGGCGCCCCGGCCTGACAACCGTTCCCCCAGCATCCGCCATATCTCGGCGACCTTGCCCTGGTTGTGCGTCGCCAGGACGATCCTCATGGTTCGCATCGCGTTCCCTCCATCCGATCCGCTCTCGGCCTTCCCGGTCAGTCTCCCTGCGGCAGCGGCTGCGCGAGCGCCCGGCGCTGGGTTTCCTGCAGTTCACGGTTGCCTTTGGCTGCCAGGTCCAGCAGCGTGTCGAGCTCGCTACGGCCGAACGGGCCATGTTCGGCGGTGCCTTGGATCTCGATGAACTTGCCGGAACCGGTCATCACCACGTTCATGTCGGTGCCGGCATTGGAATCCTCCGGGTAGGGCAGATCGAGCATCGGATGGCCCTGTATGACGCCCGCGGACACGGCGGACACCTGGTCGGTCAGGACCTTCGCGTCCTTGGCGAGCAAGTGATGACGCTTGGCCCAGGCGACCGCGTCGGCGAGCGCCACGTAGGCGCCGGTGACGGAGGCGGTGCGTGTTCCTCCGTCGGCCTGGAGCACGTCGCAGTCGATGAGGATCTGGTTCTCGCCGAGGGCCGCGAAGTCGACGATGCCGCGCAGCGAGCGGCCGATGAGGCGGCTGATCTCCTGTGTGCGGCCGCTGAGTTTGCCCTTGACGGATTCGCGCTTGTTGCGCTCGTTGGTGGCGCGCGGGAGCATGGCGTATTCGGCGGTTACCCAGCCGAGGCCGGAGTCCTTGCGCCAGCGCGGCACGCCGGTTTCCCAGGACGCCGTGCACATGACGCGGGTGTTGCCGCAGGTGATGAGCACGGACCCTTCGGGGTTGCTCGTCCAGCCGCGTTGGATGGTCACCGGTCGCAGTTCGTCCATGGCGCGCCCGTCCAGGCGCACGGTCTCGCCGTCAACGGTTTTCGTCAGGCTTGTTCCCGTCATTCCGTTCCTCTTTCCTTGTCGCCGGAATCGTTCTTCACGAAATCCGCACACATGATCCCCTCGGACTTACGGTTTCGTAACTTTTCAACGTTCCTCGGCTCCGGACGCGGAGCCGGCGCCGCGGCGCGCCGTCAGGCTGGACGGGTTCTCGTCTTGAAACCGCTCCGGCCGCCGCTAATCTAAACTTTATGCGTACCAGAAGAATCATCGTATCCCTCGTCGAACTGCTCATCTGCGTCCTCGCCTGGGCCGGGATCTCCCAGTCCTACTGCCAGGGCCAGTGGGAGGAGTTCACGTACTTCACCTACCAGAGCAACTTCGTAGTCGGCGTCGTCTACCTGTGGGCCTCCATCGCCACCATCACTGGCGGCAAGCAGCCCTGGGCTTGGCTGCGCGGCGGCGTGCTCCTGTACATCTTCACCACCGGCCTTGTGGCGAACTTCATCCTGCCCGCCCCCGACTACGCGACCGAGTACCGCGCCTTCGGCTTCATCCCCAACTCGCTGCTCGTGCACATCAGCGTGCCGATCCTCTGCCTGCTCGATTACGTCCTCTTCGAACGCCACAAGCACTACAAGTGGTGGTACCCGCTGACCTGGCCGCTGTACATCTACTGCTGGTTCGTCTTCGTCATCATCCGCGCCTCGGCTTTCCCGCACGCCGGCGTCGATCCGGGCAGCCACGACCCGTATCCGTACTTCTTCATCAACATCCCGAAAGTCGGCTGGGGCAGCATCCTCAAGACCTTCATCCTCTTCACCATCTTCTTCCTGGTCCTGGGCTACATCCTCTACGGCATCGACAAAGCTCTGCCGCGCACGGCCGTCGTGCCGACCACGACCCTGCAGGACCTGCGCGAACGCGCCCAACGGTCGAAGGACCGCCGCATCGCCCGCATCGAAAACCAGTGGCCACGCGAAAACCTGTCGCTGGACGCGTCGGCCGTCCCCGTCCAGGACGGCGCTCCGCACGGCCTGGACTGAGTCCGCGCCCGAAACGCGCCGGTAGCGGCCTGTGAGCAAGCCGGACCCGCATACCGCCGACCGTCCCCGGCTTCGTCGTCGATGCCCGCCATCAAGAATGCTTCTGATGGCACTCCAGCCTGACCTGCTATACCTTGCTCTGCTCGGTTCCCCCGCCGTCGTGCGAGCCATCCTGCGGCGGCCATGGACGGGGCACACGGCCCCTGGGCCTGTCCCTCCGCGCCGGTCCTGGGCTATGCGCATGCCGCTGGCCGACTGCGCGGCGTTCCCGCGCTGAACAGCCGGCGAAACACGGTTCCTCCTGCACCGGTGTGCATAATGAAGAAAACACCGTCCGCAAGGAGGCGCCTATGGCAGATCCCGTTCCCGCGTACCTCGACCCCAGCGTGTCGACGCCCGCGTTCTTCACCGACGTATACGAGTACACCATGCTCGAGGCGGCCCGCCGCGACGGCACCGCCGACCGCCGTTGCGTGTTCGAGGTCTACGCGCGCCATCTGCCCGCAGGCCGCCGCTACGGCATCGTCGCCGGCTTGGGCCGCGTCCTGGACGCCGTCAAGCACTTCCGCGCCAACGAGGAACAGAGCCGCTTCCTCCTCGACCGTGGCATCGTCGGCCGATCAACGGCGCAGTGGCTGGAGCACTACCGGTTCCATGGCTCTATCCGCGCCTACCGCGAAGGCGAGGTCTACTTCCCCAATTCGCCGGTCCTGCAGGTGGAGTCCACTTTCGCCGAGGGCACCCTGCTGGAAACGATCATCCTCTCGATCCTCAACTATGACTCCGCCGTGGCGTCGGCCGCATCGCGCATCACGTCGGCCGCCGGCGACCGGCCCTGCGTCGACATGGGCGCCCGGCGCATGAACGAATGGGCTTCCATGGCCGCCGCGCGCGCCGCCATCGTGGGAGGCTTCGCCGGCACGTCCAATCTCGCCGCCGCCATGAAGTACGATCTGCCCGCCATCGGTACCGCCGCGCATGCGTTCACGCTCCTGCACGACTCGGAGGAAGATGCCTTCCGTTCCCAAGTCGAGGCCTACGGTCCTGGCACCACGCTGCTGACGGACACCTACAACGTCAAAGACGCCATCCGGACCGCGGTCGAAATCGCCGGCAGCGGACTCGGCTGCGTGCGCATCGACTCGGGCGATCTGGGCCAGATGGCGCGGATGGTGCGCGCCGAACTCGATTCCTTGGGCGCGACGAGGACAAAGATCACCGTGACCAATGATCTCGACGAGTATTCCATCGCCGCGCTGCAGAACGCGCCCGTCGACTCCTACGGTGTGGGCACGCGTCTGGTGACCGGCTCGGGCAGCCCGACTTGCGAGATGGTTTACAAGCTCGTCGAGCGCGAAGGGTGCGACGGCGCCATGCATCCGGTCGCCAAGAAATCCTTCGGCAAACAGACCATCGGCTGGCGCAAGAACGCTTACCGCGTCTACGATGACCATGCCGACAAGGAGGCAGGAGACGGATCGGCCGTCCTGGAACTCGTCCTCGCCGGCTCGCGGGAGAAACTGGATTCCGTCTCGCTTGATGGCATCGTCGGCCCGATGGAGGACGCGCGCGGCCTGCTCGTCACCGCCGTGGACCACGGCGACGTCAACGAGGAGCTGTGCAGTCACCAGACGCTGCTCGCCGCCCGCGGCTGGCACAGCCACCAGCTGCGCGAGTTGCCGATGGCGGCCTTGAGCCTGTCGGCCGACGATCCGGCCCTGCCCACGCAGATCGTGGAACTCTGAGGACGCGGGGTTCGCGCTGAGAACGTGAGTGGCGGTCGCGCCGTCCGCTCCTTCGGGAAAGCGGCCGCCGCCCCCGTATCGCTTTCGCGTTGCGCCGCACAACGCGGCTGGATCAGGCGGCGCCCGGCCTTTTTACTTCAGGTTCAGCCGCAGCAAGTCGGCGGCGCTGTCCTTGGTGAGCTCGTAGTTGAGCATGTTGACGTTGCTGTCCAGGCGATCGAAGTCGGCGCGGCGGACTCCGCTGAGCGCTCCGCGGACGTGCGTGTCGTGGACGGCGGGGTTGACGTCGACGAACTCGACGAAGCCGTCGCCAGTGAAGATCATCCGCTCGAGCTTGCCGTTTGCGCTGTCGATGGTCTCTTCGGCTATGTTGGCGTCGGCGACATCAGGGATGAACGCTTCGATGACGTCCTGGCCGACCATGATGATCTGGTTCTTGCTCAGATCTGTAAGCATGACGCTGTTGTAGGTCACACCGCTGACGCGCACGTGGAGCCAATCGGAGAACTCGCTGATGGCAATGGTGCCGGTGCGGCCGATCCAGATACCGATGTCTTTCATGGCAATCACCCTTTCACGCCTGCGCGCGCGGACCGCCTCCAGCAGCCCCGTTGCGACAGGAAAAGCGTTAGCTACAAGTATAGTCCGGAAACGAAGGAACCGCGGATCCGCTCCGCGGTTCCTTCGTTTCCGGAGAAAACCGCCGGCCCGAGGGACCGGCGAAGCGCATCACTTGGCGGCTTGGGCGTCGTCGGCGGCGACGTCGTCGGCGTCACCGCTCTGCACGTCGGAGACGGCCGACGAGGCCAGCGGGACGACCTTGCGACCTTCCTTCTTATAGGCCTTGACGACTTCGGACAGCGTGCTGCCCCTGCCTTTGAGCTCGTTCTTGTAGGCTTTGATGGCCTTCGGGTCTTCGATGTCGACGCCGGCGGTCTGGAGGACGGCGACCGTGCGTTTGCTCGGCCTGTTGATGTAGTACACAACGCCGGCGATGACGGCGACGCACACGCCGATGGCGAAGGTCTCCAGCGTGAACTGGAACATCATGTATGCGGAAACGATGAGCGCGAGAATCGGGAAGGTGTAGCCGCCAGGCAGCTTGAAGCCGTTGCCAGGGCATTTTCCGGTGTGCTTGAAATAGATCACCGAAATGATGCTCGGCACGTACTGGACGAAGGAGGCGAACACGAGCATGTTGACCAGGGTGTCGTAGCTCTGGGTGGCTAGGCAGCAGGCCACGATGATGGTGATGGCGACCGCGGCCCACGGGGAGCCGTACTTGTTGGTCTTGGTCAGGCCGTTCGGCAGGAAGCGGTGCGGGCGGGCCGCGAGGGAAGCCAGGTTCAGCGGGGAGCTGAAGCTGATGGAGAAGCCGACGCCGAAGATGGAGACGAGCATGCCCAGGGCGATGACGACGTAGCCCCACTCGCCCACGGCATCCTTGAAGGCAATGGCGACCGGCAGATCGTAGTTGACGATGCTCGAGCCGACGATGCCGATGGCGAAGAGGGCCATCAGGGAGTACAGCGCCGTGCAGGTGATCATGACGGCGATGAGGACCTTCGGGACGTTCTTCTCGGGGTGGTTCATCTTGGAAGCCATGATCGGGATGAAGTTGAAGCCGGTGTACATGTAGAAGACGTCGGCGAATGCCTCGCCGAAGTGGTGGAAGAACCCGCCGGCGCTGGTGGCCGCGGCCGGGATGACCGGGCTGAAGTTCTGCTTGTGCAGGAAGAACGCGCCCACGATGATGAAGAGCACGATGATGGCGATCTTCGCGGTGGAAGAGATGTTGTTGACCCAGGTGACCAGGGTGTCGCCGAAGAGGTTGATGATACCGAAGAGGACAATCAGCGTGATGGCTGACCACACGGCGACCCTGTGATCGCGGAAGACCGGGAAGAAGCCGCCGAGCGTGATGAAGAACGCGACCGACTCGGCCGCGATGGTGCAGGTGCCGAGGAACCAAATGAAAATGCCGACCTCGTAGCCGGTGAGATTGCCGAAGGCCTTCGCCGAGGAGAGCCAGGCGGCATCAGGGCCGGTGAAGCGGGACGCCAGATCAGCGAAGCACAACGCGACCATCGTGACGGCCACCGCCGCGGCGATGATCACCAAAACGGATGTCAGATCCATGAACCCGTAAATCGTCTGAATCAAAAGAAAAGCACCGGAACCGATCACGCTGTTGACGCCCAAAAGGAACACGGACCCAAAACTTAACTTTTTCGTATCTGCATCGGAAGCCATGCTACCCTCCTTTTCCATGCAGTGCGGTCGTCCTTGACCGCACCCGTCCCATCATAGGTTCACGGCGGCAAGAAACAACCGTCGAACCCGCCAGGGCCTCGCCCCGCCTGATCGGGGCGCGCGGGAGGACGCGCGCGCTTCACTTATTCACCTCTCCGACTGCTTTCAACCCTTCATTTGCTCGTAGATGCGCCTGCATTCGGGGCACAGCGGGTAATCCTTCGGATTGTGCTTGGGCACCCACACCTTGCCGCACAGCGCAACGACCGGACGTCCGGTCAGGCGCGACTGCAGCATCTTGTCGCGGGACACGTAGTGCGAGTAACGGTCGGCACCGCCGTCGTCCTTGAGCGGGACGGCCTTCTCCTCCGGTTTGTCGAGCACGGCGGCGGAGCCATCCGGCTTGCGGCCGACGTCCGCGTCATCAAAAACGTCCACTCCTGGCCTCCGAACCTCCGAACGATACTTCCCATTCACGCTCCTTATTATAAGCGAAGAAGCCATCGTCGCGAAAGACTGCGATACTGAAAGAAAGAACAGGAAGACGGTTCGTCGGTTTTCGATAGACGGGAGTCAGCATGAGCACCACGGGCGAAGCGAGGATTTCGAATTTCAGCGCGACGGCGGGCGGCGCGGAGAAGAAGCAGGGCGACCGACCCGCTCCCCAGGCCGAGTTCACGACGGCCTTCGACCTCATCGACGACATGCAGCGGATGCTGGACGACTCCAAGCCGGTCGTCTTCTCGCCGAACCTCGTCAAGGTGGACCGCGGCGAGTTCGCCGACTACCTCGACGAACTGAAGAAGGTCCTGCCGGTCCAGCTCGAGCGCGCCTCCGCCTTGATGCGCGAATCGGAGCACCGCCTGCAGCAGGCCAACGACAAATCCGATTCCATTCTGCGCAACGCGCGCGCGCAGGCCGACCAGATCATCCAGAAGGCCAACGAGCAGGCGGACTTCCTGGCGGGCCACCAGAACGTCATCGCCATCGCCACCGAGAAGGCGCAGGGCATCGTGGAGACCGCGCAGGCCCAGGCGGACAAGATCACCGCCGGAGCCAATGAGTACTCGGCCACGATGCTCACAGGCCTGGGCGAGGAACTGAGCAAGCTCCAGCGCGACGTCAACGGCGGCCTCACCGTCCTGCAGAGCCGCCAGCAGGAAGCAACGGCCCGCCTGCGCGGCGCCGACGGCGGATCGGCCGACTGATGGCGAACGCAGGCGGCCCGACAGAAGCGGCGGGAACGACCAGGCCGCAGGCGCGCGGCGGAACAAACGACAAGAAAGGCGAAACAATGAGCACGACACAGGACAAGCACCCCGGCCGGTCGCGATGGGCGGTCTCCGTCGCCCAGACGGTGGGCCGGCCCGGCGAGACGCAGGAGTTGGACGCCGTCTTCCCCGCGCCCAGCGGCGTCGGCGACGACTTCTACGGCCTGCCCGAGGATTCCGATGTCCATGTCGTGGGCGCTTTGGATTCGCTTGTCGACGGGCTGATGTTCCAGGGCACGGCCAGCGCGCGGATCGTCGGCCGGTGCGCGCGCTGTCTCAAGGACGTTTCCCATGACGCCATGATCGATCTGTCGGCATTCATGCCGGTGGCCGTCTCAAGGGCCGCGGAAAACGATCGGCTGGGCCGCGGTTCCAAGGCCAGCGAGACGCTCGTCGACGAGATGGACGAGGCCGAGGACGTCTATCCGCTGACGGGCGGCGGCGAGTTCGCCGATTTCGAGGCGCTGCTGCGCGACGCTTTCATCCAGGCCCTGCCCTTCACGCCCCTGTGCTCGCCGGACTGCAAGGGCCTGTGCCCGCAGTGCGGAATCGACCTCAACAAGAACCCGGATCATCGCCATGAGGCGCATGACACACGCTGGGACGCCTTGGAAAGCCTCAGGGAGCGGTTGGAAAGACAGGCCGGCGCCACAGGCGAATGACAAATTCCAGCGGCTGCGCTAGACTGGCGGAGGCTTAAGCTACCACATCGATCGAGATAGAGGGCATATCATGGCACTGCCAAAGTACAAGACGTCGCGCGCCAACACTCATACGCGCCGTTCGGCATGGAAGGCATCGGCCGCTCAGACCGTTGTCTGCCCGAACTGCGGAGCCGCAATGCTTCCGCATCTGGCTTGCCCAAGCTGCGGGGCATGGCGCGGCCATGTGTACGCCAAGGCCGTCAAGCCGGGCATGCGCAACTGACCGCCGTCCGCTGGACCGCGTCACCGACCCTGCCATCGACGGGTGGCGGGGTTTTTTATTACCTTTCCGCAACCGATTTTTCGCCGCCCGGGGGCATCCCGCCGAGGCGGCCGACAAGGAACGCCATGGCACATAGCACCGATCGACAGAGCCTCGAACATCTGAGGCGGCAGCAGGCCGCCCCCATCGAACCGGAGAGGAGGCGCAAGCGGCGCCGCCGCAAGGACAACAAAAGCAACCATTACGGTTTCGTCATGGACAACGGCGACGCGCTGTTGGCCGCGCTGGGAACGGACCTCGAGCCGGGGCTGCTCGTCCACGCGCTCACCCACCGCTCCTTCGCGCACGAGAACCCCGGGTTGCCTAACAACGAGCGGTTGGAATTCCTCGGCGATGCGGTGCTCGAATTCGTCGTCACCGAGACCATGTACGAACAGTACCCGGACTGGCCGGAAGGGCATCTGGCGAAGATGCGGGCCAAAGCCGTCTCGGAAGGCTCCTTGGCAGCCATCGGCCGCTCGAAGCTCCATCTGGGGCCTTACATCCTGCTGGGCAATGGCGAAGCCAAAGACAGCGGCCGGGACAAGGATTCACTGCTGTGCGACACGGTGGAGGCCCTCATCGGCGCGGCCTTCGTGGCGCATGGCATCGACGGGGCGCGTCCGGTCGTCCACCGCCTCCTGGACGACACCCTCGCGAAGGTCGCCAAGGAAGGCCCGGCGCTCGACTGGAAAACGTCGCTCGTCGTTCTCAGCCACCAGCTCGACATCGCCGAGCCGACGTACCGCATGGAGGTTGATGGCGACCTGACAGCGCCGACGTTCACCGCCCACGTGCTGCTCGACACCGGCACCGACCGGCAGCGCGAAGTAGCCAGCGCCACGGGCCCCAGCAAGCGCAAAGCGCAGTTGGCGGCGGCCAGGGAAGCCTACCTGCTCCTGTCCAAAGACAAGGACGCCGACAAGCAGGCCGACGATTCCGCGGCCTGCGGCAAGCAGTAAACAGCGGCAATAGTTCCCGCCGAGCATCCCGCGCGTCCGTCCCCGGAGAAGGACGCCGGGCGTGGAGCCGGCTATAGAGCCTTGCACGCTGATCAGCTCTCGAGGAACTCCCCCAGTTCGATCCATTCGGACTCGAGGCTTTCGGACTGCGCGTCGACGTCCTGCAGCTCGGCCGTAATCCGGCCCAGCTCCTCGTAGTCGTTCTTCTCCGCCTGCGCGGCCATTCGGCTTTCCAGGTCCCGTTTCCGGTCGCGGAGCTTGGCCAGCTTGCGCTCGATAGCCGTGACGCGTTTGCGGGCGGCGTACTTGCGCCGGCGCGTCTCCTTGCCATCGTCAGCCATGGCCGGAGCAGACGCCCCGAGAATCGCGTTCGCGGACTGCCCGGGCCTCCCGCCTGCCGCGGCCAGCAGGTTGGCGACGCCGATGCCCGTCTGGCCTGGTTCAGGAACGCCTTCGGCCGCGCGGAAACCCTCGTGCTTGCGGCGGGCGGCCACGAGGCCGAGGTACTCGTCCACGCCGCCAGGCAAATGGCGGATCTTGCCGTCCATCAGGGCGAACTGCTGATCGGTGACGCGCTCCAGCAAGTAGCGGTCGTGGGACACGACGATGAGCGTGCCGGCCCAGCTGTCGAGCAGATCCTCCATGACGCCGAGCATGTCGATGTCGAAATCATTGCCCGGCTCGTCGAGGACGAGCACGTTCGGTTCACTCAGCAAGACGAGCATGAGCTGCATCCTCCGCTTCTGGCCGCCGGACAGGTCGCGCACGGGCGTCATCATCTGCGCCGGATCAAAGCCCAGACGCTCGAGCAGAGCGGCCGGCGAATAGTCTTTGCCGTCGATGGTGTACGAGGAATGGTAGCGCGTCAACACTTCGGCGACTTTGGCGTCGCCCAAGGCTTCCACCTCGTCCAGCCGCTGGGAGAGCACAGCGAAATGCACCGTCTTGCCGATCTTCACGCGGCCGGACGTCGGCTGGACGGACCCGTCGATAAGGCCCAGGAGCGTGGACTTGCCGGCGCCATTGGCACCCACGATGCCGAAACGGTCGCCCGGGCCGATGATCCAGTCGAGATGGTCGATGACCATGCGTTTCAGACCGGTGTCGCCGATCCCGTACTCCTTCGTGACATCCTTCAGGCGCACCACGTCCTTTCCTAGACGGGAAGCGGCCATAGCCTTGAGCTCCAACGATTCGCGCACCGGCGGCACGTCGGCGATGAGGGCCTTCGCCTCCTTGACGTGGAACTTCTGCTTAGTGGCCCGAGCGCGGGCGCCGCGCGTCAGCCAAGCGAGCTCCTTGCGCGCCAAATTGCGCCGCCGCTCCTCGGTGATGCGCGCCTGCCGATCACGCTCGACACGCTGCATGATGTACGCGGAATAACCACCCTCGAACGGGTCGATGACGCCGTCGTGGACCTCCCACATACTGGTGCACACCTCGTCGAGAAACCAACGGTCATGCGTGACGACCAGCAGAGCGCCGGAACCGGCGGCCCAGCGGTTCTCCAAATGTTCGGCGAGCCAGTGGATAGTGGCGACGTCGAGATGGTTGGTCGGCTCGTCAAGAGCGAGGATATCCCAATCCTGCAGCAGCAGACGCGCAAGGTCGGCGCGGCGGCGCTGGCCGCCCGACAAGTCGCAAATCTTCGAATCCAAGGGAACATCGGCCAGCAAAGTCTGGACGATATCCCGCGAGCGCGGGTCGGACGCCCACTCGTGATCCTCTCGGCTCTCCAAGGCCTCCTGGCGAACGGTCGCGTCGCCGTCCAGTTGGTCGCGCTGGCCCAGCACGCCCATCGTCAGTCCGCCTCGACGGTTGACACGGCCGTCATCCGGCGCCATCCGCCCCGACAGCAGCTTGAGAAGCGTGGACTTGCCACCGCCGTTGCGGCCAACAATGCCGATGCGGTCGCCCTCCGACACGCCCTGCGTCACATCAGTGAAAACGGTTTTCGTCGCATAGGACAACGACAGGTGCTCGCACCCCAGATCGAAAACAGGCATACGGCTTCCCACTCCTCCCTTTTCGCACCTTCTTTTCCTCCCCGCCCCTCGACTCTACCGCCGTGGCCTGTCCCAAACGTTTTATAGGCTCGCAGGCATGGAAAGCATCATGCCACCGGAATCCCTCCATAGCCTCGCGTCCCGGCTGAGCCTCTACGACTCCGCCACGCGCTCGCAGACGCCGTTCGTCCCCCTCGTCCCCGGCGAAGTGAGCATGTACGTCTGCGGCGCCACCGTCCAGAGTTCCCCGCACATCGGGCACATGCGCGCGGCCGTCGCCTTCGACGTGCTGCGCCGATGGATGGAGAAACTCGGCTACCGAGTCTTTTTCGTGCGCAACGTGACCGACATCGACGACAAAATCCTGGCCAAGGCCAAGGAAGCCGGCCAGAAGTGGTGGGCACGCGCCTATCACTACGAATGCGAGTTCACCAGCGCCTACGAAACTTTGGGCGTCCTGCCGCCCACCTACGAACCACGCGCCACGGGCCACATGATCGACATGATCCAGCTCGTCCAGCGGCTCATCGACCGCGGGCACGCCTACGTCATCGAGAACCCCGACGGCACGCCCAGCGGCAACGTGTATTTCGACGTCAGCTCCTGGCCGGAGTACGGCGAACTAACACACCAGAAGACCGGCACCCTGCCAGACGATGCCGACGAAGCGGCCGCGCGCAAGGTGGCCCCGTCCATCGACGGCGCCGCAACCGGAAAGACCGACAGGTACAACCCCGCCGACGAGGATGCCGCTGGTAAGAGGGACCCGCGCGACTTCGCCCTGTGGAAAGCCGCCAAGCCCACCGAGCCCGACGACGCAAACTGGCCAGCGCCCTTCGGCAAAGGCCGCCCGGGCTGGCACCTGGAGTGCTCCGCCATGAGCCACCGCTACCTCGGCGACGACTTCGATATCCACGGCGGCGGCCTCGACCTGCGCTTCCCGCACCACGAGAACGAGATGGCGCAGTCCCGCGCAGCCGGATGGGGTTTCGCCCACCGCTGGATGCACTCCGCCTGGGTCACCCAGAAGGGCGAAAAAATGAGCAAGTCCCTGGGCAACGGCCTGTCCGTGGGCCAGGTGCTCGCTAACCATTCCGCCTGGGTCGCCCGCTACGCGCTCGCCAGCGTGCACTACCGCTCGATGCTCGAGTGGAGCGCCGATTCCCTCGACGAAGCCGAGGCCGCGAGCGCTCGCGTGCGCAACTTCCTGGCGTCTGCGGAGCGGTTCGCCGGCGGCCAGCCGTCGCGCGAGGAAGTCGTTTCCTTCCCCGCCGTCGAGCTGCCGGCTGCTTTCAGCGACGCCATGAACGACGACGTCAACGTGTCCGGAGCGTTGGCAGCCGTGTTCGGCGCTATTCGCGACGGCAACTCCCTTATTGCCGACGACAGGCTGTCCGATGCGCCGGCTGTGGCTCGGATTCTGCTGCAGACGCGCGCTATGCTCGACGTCTTCGGCCTCGATCCGCTTGACCCGCGGTGGGCTGGCGTCGAGTCCGGTTCCCGCGGCTCCGCCGAGCGCGACGCTCTGGACGCGCTCGTCTCCCGTCGGCTCGAAGCCCGCGCGCGGGCCCGCCGCGACCATGACTTCGCCACGGCCGATGCTATCCGCGGCGAACTCGCCGGCTCGGGTATCGCCATCAAGGACGGCGATACCGGCTCCACGTGGGAACTGAAGTAAGACGCCGGCGGTCTCAGCACAAAAGGCGCGCTTTCGCACTGAAACGGGAGCGCGCCTTTTTGGTTCTTTACCAACCTGTCAGGAAGGGAACGGTGTCTTATAACCGGTCCTAGGCGTTGCTTGCAAAACTGTAAGGAACGACGGAATCAGCAGGAGGCGGCCTGGCTCGTGTTCCCTTGGGGATGCGGTCAACCGCGGAAAGAGCGCCTAAGCATCCCGGCTGCGGCCATGCGCGATGAAGAAGAACGGCGAAAGGAATGCTGGCCGCCAGATAGTGATGCCCGTCCTGCGGGCGGAGCCGGCCAGAAGAATCCGGAAGGCCACGCGGCCGAAGGAGCGAACGCCTGGCTGTTCTGGCTGTTGGGGCTAAGGGGAGCAGGACCCGGAGCCGAAAGCGTAGGCCGCTGGTTTCCATGAGCGGACGAGGAGCGAGACGCGGAACCTGGTTTGTCTGCCGGAATCCGGGCGGACGCTCGGAAGGCATGGCCGGCACCGCTTTTGAAGCGCGTCATACAGGCGCGCCGCGCTGGGCACGGAGCGCAGAACGAGGATGCCGGAATAGACTCTGCCGCATGGGAGGCCCGAAGCCCGACCCGACGAGGATCAGGGCCGAATCGGGATTCCAAAGACACCGTTTTTTTTGCCATGGTTCTCTTTACCAACTCCAATAGGCAGCAAACGCAATGAAAATGTTTATATTTCTCCTGTGGAAAAGTCGATGAAAGGCCAAGAAAGCGTGCATACCCTGTTGCCGACTTTGCACGGAAGGAAGCGATCTACCATGCTGGCCGTATGCATAAACCAATGGATGATCATCAAACCTATAATCGGCTGCAGGCGGACCTGCTGACCCGCTAATGACGGTAAAGCGCCTGCAGCATATACCGAGTACGTAGGGGTTCCCAATGCTACGCGCATCCGGTGTGGCATGCACGCAACCAGTCGAGGACGGATTCATCATCGGTCCTGGTTCACGCCAACAAATCGTTTCAACCGCTCCCGGGAAAGAGCATGTTCGCATCCTGCATTGGTTCCTCACAGCACGAACAGGACGGGAGACGGCAAGGACAATCCGCAATGGGGAAACGAGCCGCTAATCGGTGACGGTTTTAGAGACATGGGCATGGCCTTGATCATCGGCGTGGCGTTCCATACGAAAGCAACCGGCTATATGCCGCAAACGTCTGGCGAGACAAACGAGGAAACGCACAGAGACCAAGCCGCTCCGGCATCGCTCCCCGGCCGGCTCGAGGAAACCGTCTCGCAGCCGGCCATTCGCCTCTGGACAAACAGGCCCGCCGCATTCCCGCGCTGTTAGCCGTGCCGCAAATATTCTTCCAAACGCATTGCCAATCCTGGCAAACGTATTCTTTGGCACGTGGATGGGACGAACGTTGACCGGGCAAGCCGTATGCCGTTTTCAGCCCGTTTCCATCGGGGTTAGCTTCATCACGGCGAAATAAATTAAACGTTTATTGGTGCCAAAAGCTGCTATCGCAATCATCGCTTTGCTTCTCGCTTGCAGCGTGTTTTGCTTTTCTCGCCGATGCGAACCTATGGCCGCCGGTTATTTCGTTTTCGTGGCGCTTTTGCGGATTGTCGTAAACACGGCAGACGCTCGTTTTTCGTTCCAACGCCACGGAAAAGCTTCGAGCACGCTGGTGTCGGCGACTTCATCATTCCCGCGTCTAGAGCAGCATGGGAAATCAACACGCTCCTTTTGCACACGCTATCAATCACGATGACGGTTCCGCTGCGTTTCAGCTTCGCACACTGGCAGTCGCCATAATTCTCCTTGCATCCGGCCAATCACGCCGTAGCGCGACTCTCCTCTCAAAATAAACCGTTGGCGATAGACTGAAGGGCATGGCTTTTAGTTCTTTGACTGACAGACTGTCTAATGCCTTCAAGCATCTGCGTTCGAAAGGCAAACTGTCCGAAACCGATATCGACGGCACAATCCGCGAGATCCGCCGCGCGCTCCTCGACGCCGACGTGGCTCTGCCCGTCGTCCGCCGGTTTTGCGCGCAGGTGCGCGAGCGCTGCCTGGGCATCGAGGTCTCAAAAGCCCTGAACCCGGCGCAGCAGGTCGTCAAAATCGTCAACGACGAGCTGACCGACATCCTCGGCGCTGGAGTCGATCGTCCGCTGAGTTTTGCGAAGAAACCGCCGACCATCATTATGCTCGTCGGCCTCCAGGGTGCCGGCAAGACCACCCTGGCCGGCAAGCTTGGCTACTGGTTCAAGGATTCGGGTCACACTCCGCTGCTCGTCGCGGCGGATCTGCAGCGCCCGAATGCCGTCACCCAGCTGAAGGTCGTCGGCGAGCGCGCCGGCGTGCCGGTCTTCGCGCCGGAACCGGGCGTGACTGACGAGACGGGCGGGGCCGTCGCCCCGGCGCAGTCCACTGGGGATCCGGTGGACGTGGCGCGTCGTTCCGTCGAGTTCGCCCGTCAGAAGCTTTACGATACGGTCATCATCGATACCGCCGGTCGTTTGGGCGTGGACGAGGAGCTGATGCGTCAGGCGCGCGACATCCGCGATGCTGTCCAGCCGGACGAGGTGCTCTTCGTCATCGACGCCATGATTGGCCAGGACGCCGTCCAAACCGCGCAGGCATTTAACGAAGGTGTCGGCTTCACTGGTGTGGTGCTCACCAAGCTCGACGGCGACGCTCGCGGCGGCGCGGCCCTGTCGGTGGTGTCCGTCACCCACGAGCCGATCCTCTTCGACTCCACTGGCGAAGGCCTCAAGGACTTCGAGGTCTTCCACCCGGATCGCATGGCCGGCCGCATCCTCGACATGGGCGACGTGCTTACCCTCATCGAACGGGCTCAGAAGCAGTTCGACGAAAAGGAGGCCATGGAGGCCGCGCAGAAGATCCACGAGGGCAACTTCGGCCTCGACGATTTCATGGCCGAGCTGAAACAGGTCCGCCAGCTGGGTCCGATGAAGAAGCTCCTCATGATGATCCCGGGTATGGCCCAGTATCGCACCCAGCTCGAGAATTTCGATGAGTCCAAGGTTGACCAGACCGAGGCGATCATCAAGTCGATGACGCCGGCCGAGCGCCGCGACCCGAGCATCATCGACGGTTCCCGCCGCGCTCGCATCGCCCTGGGTTCGGGCGTGACTGTCGCCGATGTCAACGGGCTCATCACCCGTTTCAACCAGGCTGCCAAGATGATGAAGCGCGTCAGCAACAAGATGGGTGTGGGCGGCATGGCTGGCTATAGCGGCCCCAAGAAGAAGGGCGGCAAGAAAAAGAAGAAAGGCAGCAAGTCCGGCAATCCGGCGAAGCGCGAGGCCGAGGAGAAGGCTCTGCGCGAACGCCTAGCCGGCAAGCGCGACGCTCCGGCGGGTTCGTCCTTCATGAAGCAGCCGTCGAATCCGACGATCGAGGACATCAAAGCGCAGATGGCCAGCGGGAATATGCCGGACCTGTCCAGTCTCGGCGGGATGCTCGGCCGCTAACGCGAACCGCGGAACCGCCCACTCCGCTGCCCTGGTGCGTCGTCGCCGGGTCGCTTCTGAAAGGAGACTTCTTTTCTCATGGCATGGCTGTGGATTCTCACCATTCTCATTGGCCTGTGGATGTGCTTGCGCTACCTGCCGGCGGGGTTCGACGCGAAACGCCCGGTCGGGGAGCTCATCGCGCTGACGCCTCTGCTGTGCATCCCGCTGGTCGTGCTCGTCGTCGTGTCCGCGTGCATGGACGCCTGGTGGCCGTTCGCTATCGGACTGTTCCTGCTGGCTTGCGAAGTCTGGTTCCGCCGCGGGTACTTTTTCGGCGCTAAGCCAAAGGGCGCTGGTCTGACCCGGAACAACAGCTCGACGACCGGCACGAACAAAAGCAAGGTGGGCAAGGACAAGGCCGCCGCGCGCAACGACGCGCAAAGTGATGCCGCGACTGATGCCGCTGAACTGGAACAGTCCGGCCGCAGTATCCTGGACGTCCTCCTCGTCGAGAACGGCGGCGACGAGGACAAGACGGAATCCACGCCGAACGCGTTCCTCCTCAACACCTTGGGTGAGGAAGCCGCTGCAAGGGCGACCGACCAGAGCGAAGAACAGGAGCTGACGAACGCCATGGCTGCGCCTGCCCATGCCACAGAGCAGGAGAAGCCAACGGGCCTAACGGTCATGACACTCAACTGCCGCTACGGTCGCGCCGACCCGACCGCCATCATCGACGCAGTCCGCCGCTATCACGTGGACGTGCTCGCCCTGCAGGAAACCAGCGCAGAGCTGGAGCAGTCCCTTATCGACGCCCGCCTCATCCTCGACCTGCCTTATCACGCCGCCGGCGCGCCGACGAAGAACGACAACGGTGGTTTCAACATGATCTGGACCCGCGACGTGCCGACCACGCTCAAACCGAACACCATCGACCTTGAGGCGGCCGCGGCGCCGGGTGCCGTCGTCAAGGTCGGTGACCAGAGCGTGCTCGTGGCCAGCGCGCATCCGAAGTCCCCGCACCGCGGCGGCCAGTACTGGGGCTATGGCATCGCGCACCTGTCCGAGTTCCTTGGCTATACGGGCCTGACAAAGCCAGCGATCCCGGAGCACGTCCCCGCTGCAGTCGACCCCATCACGCCGCGGCCGGACGAGCACATCGCCGACTCCGTCGTCGTCATGGGCGACCTCAACTCCAGCCTCGACATCCCGTCCTTCCGCTCACTGCTCAACGCCGGCTTCATCGACTCTTCCCTGGAAACGCACAGCGGCATGCACCTGACCTTTCCGGCCTCCTGGCCTGTCGTCCCGCGCGTTCTCGAACTCGACCACGTACTCCACTCCCGCGGACTGGCCGCCACGGAGATCACCGCGTTCAAGGTGCCGGGCACCGACCACGCAGCCCTCGTCGCCCACCTCGTGGAAGCCTAAACCGTCAGCCTCCCCAAAAACGAACCCGAAACAGCGCCGACCCGCGGCCGGACGTTCTTTTGACGACCGGTCGTCCCTATAATAGTGGAGTTATCCGTCCGCGGGAGCCCTCACAACCCGCGCCACGGGGAGCATGCCAAGCCAAAGGCCATCCCCACATGGCCCGCAGCGAAGCGACCTGAAACAACAAGGAGATCCTTTTGTCCACTAGGATTCGTCTCAAGCGCATGGGCAAGATCCACTACGCTTACTACCGCGTCGTCGTCGTCGATCAGCACAAAAAGCGCGATGGCCGCGTCATCGAAGAAGTGGGAACCTACAACCCGAACACCCAGCCGTCCGACATCCACATCAAGTCGGACCGCGTCCAGTATTGGCTCGGCGTCGGCGCCCAGCCGTCCGACGCTGCTCTCGTGCTCCTCAAGCTCACTGGCGATTGGCAGAAGTTCAAAGGTCTGCCGGGCGCCGAAGGCAGTCTGAAGGCCGTCGAGAACGCTAAGGACACCGAAGCCGCTGTCGCCAAGGTCGCCAACGAGGCCCAGAAGCTCAAGGCCGACAAGTCGGCCAAGGAGGAAAAGGCCAAGAAGGATGCCGAAGCCGCTGAAACCGCGGAGGCCGAGGAGACGGAAGAGAAAGCCGAGTAAAACCATGCTCGCTGAAGCGCTGAAACATCTGATCAGCACCATCGTTGACTTTCCGGAGGACGTCTCCGTCAAGTCGTACGACAACAGCCACGGCGAACTGCTGCGCGTGCGCGTGAACCCGGAGGACATCGGGCGCGTTATCGGCCGCTGCGGGCGCACCGCGAACGCCCTGCGGTCCGTCATACAGGCGGTGTCGGACCATCGTGTTCGTATTGACATCATGGACATGCGCCGATGAGCAGCGCTTCACACGCTTGCGCCGACCCTCAGCAGCCGCGGTTGCTGAGGGTCTGTCGTATCGGCCGCGCGCAGGGCCTCAAAGGCGAAGTCAACGTCTATAGCTACACCGACGACCCCGAGGACCGGTACGCCGCCGGCTCGCGGCTCGTCGCCCGCGCGAAGGATGGTTCCGCTGGCCGCTGGTTCACCGTCGTGTCGGCGCGGCGCTTCAAACAGCGCTGGATTCTCCGCTTCTCCGGCGTTGCCGACCGCACTTCGGCCGAAGCTCTTTCAGGCGTCGAGCTGTTTTGCGAACCGGGCCCCAAAAATGGCGGCGAGGACGACGACATCTACCTGGAGGACCTCGTCGGCCTGCGCGCGCAGCTGAAAGACGGCACGCCGCTAGGCAAAGTCACGGACGCCATTGACAGCCCCGGCCAGACACTGCTGGAAGTGACGGAACCGCGCGGTTCCGTCAGCCTAGTCCCCTACGTGGAGGAAATCGTGCCGGACATGGACCTCGAGGCCGGCGTCGTCGTGCTCAACCCGCCTGTCGGTCTCCTGCAGGAGCTGTGAGCGGCCGAAGCGGCGACGCAGATCACCATCGCAGCGCAATGAATCGCAAACAACACACAGGGCAAACCCAAGAAGGGCATAAATGATTCTCAGCACTCATTTCGGACTGCCTCGCAAAGCCGGCGAATATTGGCTCGACGCCGTCAGCATCCTGCTCGGTCTTATCTGCGCCCAAAGCGCCCGCGCCGTCGGACAAGACTGGGCTGTTTGGGTTTTCGAGCTATCGGTCTTCTGCCAGGTGCTGTACTACATCGTCGACGAGGCCGCGCGCCTGCGCATCTGGAAGCTGGGGCCGCAGGTCATCCAACGCCTGCAGCAAGGACTGCCCGTCGACACGCCCGATTTCCACAGCGTTCCCCAGGATCAGACGCTGCAGCAATGGCCCTCAAGCACGAATCAAGGCCTCGCCGGCCCGAACCGCAACGGCATCGGCGGGTTCTTCCCCAGCCAGATGCCGCAGCAGCCGTCGACCATGTTCATCGCCACGGGCCGCCTCAAGACCCTGATCACGTGGCGCACGCTGCTGATGGCGGCAACTACGGTGCTGCTCATTGTCGGCTTGTTCGGCACGCTGTTCTAATTCCGGTCTCCGATTTCCCTACCATCCGCTTCCCGGCCGCCGCGTCGGCCGCCCGTGGCTTCGAAGGTCCATCCATGCGCATCGATATCGTTTCCGTTTTCCCCGACTACTTCCGCGTCCTCAACCTTGGCCTGCTCGGCAAAGCCCAGAAGCGCGGGATTGTCTCTATCGCCACGTACGACCTGCGCGACTGGACGCACGACATCCACCACTCCGTGGACGACACCCCGGTCGGCGGCGGCGCCGGCATGGTCATGAAGCCGGAAATCTGGGCGGAGTGCCTCGACGAGGTGCTCGGCGACAATGAGGACGCCAACGCAAGCACCGCCGATGCCAGCGGTTCGACCGTCGACGTGCCCATCCTTATCTTCCCAAACCCGTCCGCCCCCCTATTCACCCAGGAGACGGCCACCGAACTGAGCTGCTCGTCCCGCCGCCTCGTCTTCGGCTGCGGCCGCTACGAAGGCATCGACGCGCGCGTGCCCGAATATTACCGCACCGTCGGCAGGCCGCTCACCGCTGACCACGGCGAGAACGCTCCGCGCCAGCCAATCGAGGTGCGCGAATACTCCATCGGCGACTACGTGCTCAACGGCGGCGAAGTAGCCGCTTGTGCCATGATCGAGGCCATCACGCGTCTGCTGCCCGGATTCATGGGCAACCCCGACTCCATCGTCAAGGAGTCCTATACGAGCGAGCCTTTGCTCGAATACCCGCAGTACACGCGCCCAACCACCTGGCGGGGCCTGGCCGTGCCCGAGATTCTTATGTCCGGCGACCATGGCAGGGTGGATCGCTTCCGCCGAGACCAGTCGCTCGCCAAAACCGCTGTTATCCGCCCCGACCTGCTGGGGCAGCTCGAGTGCGCGAAGCTCAGCAAGCAAGACCGCAAGACCCTCATCGCCCTGGGCTGGACCGTTAACGGCCAGCACCCGCGCAAAGCGTGAAAGCCATAGGGTGGAAAGGCGCGGGACATTCGCTTTTTCCTCACAGCCTTCGCCCGCGTTCCATTCGGGGCGCTTCTGCAGAATCCTCAGACAGCGGGACACAGGACTTCGCTCCAACGCTTCGGAAGCGAGGAGACGCCATGTCACGCCCACCCAGGAAATGAAGAATCTGTCCGCCCGCCAGCCCGCTTCTGCATCGCCATGTCAGCGAACTAGCCGGCCCGAAGATGCCGACGCACGCAACGGACAATCCGCACCTCGCTTGCCACGGACGCACCGCCGGCCAGGAGTACCGCACCACAACCTGCTCGCCAACGGCAAACTCGTCATCGCCGCTATCGTTCGCCGACAAAAGGGGCTGCGTCTTCCGTAGGCCGGTCGTGCTGCACAAGAACGACGCCATTCACAGCAACGCCGCAGCCACGCCGACAAGCCGGTCGGACAGTGGGACGATAAGCAGCTTACACAACGAGGCAGCCATCCCACGCCCCATAGCGTCTACGCGTAGAGGATGCTGCTTCTCCTTTTCAAGAGGACAACAGGACTCTCTACACATAGCTTAGAGACTAGGAATTGGGTATAGCCGGGCGCCAGCTCAGAGCTTGATATCATGCCGACAATCCGGCCGCTCTTGCTCACGCCTGCGAGCCGAACACGCGAACGCGCTGCTCGAGAGGCGTGTCCGCACGCGGATCGGCCGGCTTCTCGACGCTGCCGAACGGCATCTGGGCCGCTAGCCGCCAGGAATCGGGCAGATGGAACCGTCGATCGCACATTCTCGTCGATGAGCGGGTTGTAGTGCTGCAGAGACGCGCCAAAGCCCAGTTCCGTCAGCTCGAGCCATTCAGCGTACTCCAGCATTCCTAGCGACGCATTCGCCCAGTTGGTGAAGTTATCGGCGTACAGAGGCATTTTCTTGGCCAGCCCGTCGGTGACATCGACGTCGTCGAATAGCAGCAGCGTACCGTGCCCGGCGGCGAAGCGGTGGATCTTCTCCTGCGTGCGCGGCCAACGTTCGCCGGATGTAACCTTATGCAGCGCAGCCAAGGTGATTTCATTCCACAGTCTGCGGTGCGCGTCGCCCAGGAGGATGACCATCCGTTGGGACTGGGAGTTCCAGCCACTGGGAACCTCGTGCAGCACGTCCTCCAGCGCGGCGATCAACTGCTCGTCCGGCAGGCCGCAGGAGTCGCCGATCGTGTAGATGGAACGACGGCGGCGCATCACGTCCAACACAGGGTCGGCAGCCGGCATCGCTGGCGCAGCGCTCGACAAAGCCCCGGCCGTCAGATCAGTGGTCGCCACGCTCGGCTTGCCGCTCATCGCGACGTTTCCCTCGTCGTTCTCGTTCATCGCACCATCCTTCATCGCATCATCGGATTTCGTCCTGGCTTCCCGCCAACTGGACTCCAACGCTCACCGGGCACGCTACCAGACCCGCGTGAAGCTTTCAAGGCCTGCAACTCTGTCGGCGAACACGCTCCCACGGCGTCTGTCCGCCATCGGAGCGCGCAGCTGCGAACACCGCCATGAGACCGGATGCCGCCGCGACCCCGCTTTCATTCGGCTGCGGAAAGATAGCTGATGACTGTCTCCCCGTAGGAGCGAGTCATCTCGGTTTCCCAGCCCGCGGGCGGTGCCGGCTGCGCCGACCGGCTCGACCGCTCTACCACCATCACGCAGCTGTCCTCCAGCGCGCCTGACGACGCGACCGCCGCAAGCAGACCGTTGAAACCAGCGTCGGAGAAAGCGTACGGCGGGTCGAGGAACACGACGGAGAACCTCGGCCCCGCCGCTGCTAGTGCGCCGCTCCCCTCGTCGGCTTTCTGTTCGGCGTTCTTCGCTTCGCCGCTATGAGCCTTCGTCAGCTTGGCGATGTACGACTGCGCCGTGCCACGCACGATCAGCGCTGACAGGCCATCCTCGTTCCAGGAGCGGTTCTTGCGCGCCGTGGCCAATGACCGGCGCAGGCAGGCAACGGCTCCGGCCGATGCATCGACGAACACCGCTTGGTCGGCGCCGCGGGACAGCGCTTCGAAACCCAGTGCGCCCGATCCGGCGAACAGATCGAGGACCGCGCCGCCGTCGAGCGCGCCGATAGATTCCAGATGCGAGAATACCGCTTCCTTGGTTCGATCGGTCGTCGGACGCGTGCCGGACTTCGGCGCGTCGAGAGGCATGTTCTTGAGACGTCCTGCGATGATACGCATGGTTTTCACCTTACGACCGCGTGAGGAATTTCTCGTTGCCGCGCAGGAAGTCCAGCACGGCCCCCGCTAACTGCGACTCCGATGCCAGCTCCGGGTCCGCGCCCAGCACTTGCGCGGCATCGTCGCGGGCCTGCAAGATCACCGGAGCGTCCTTGACAACGCGCAGCAGCTTGAAGGAGGACTTGCCGCCCGCCTGGGCGTCGCCCAGCACGTCGCCCACGCCGCGCAGCTCGAGGTCAGCTTGGGCGATGTCGGCCCCGTCTGACGACGTGCGCACGACCTCCAGCCGCCGCGCCGCCAAAGACCCCGGCTCCGCATTCGACACAAGGAACGCCCACGCGTCCGTGCCTCCGCGCCCTACGCGCCCGCGCAGCTGGTGCAACTGCGTCAGTCCGAAGCGGTCGGCGTTGAAAACGACGATGCAGCTCGCCTGCGGCACGTCCACACCAACCTCGATGACGGTCGTCGCCACCAGCACCGGGGTCGTCCCGTCGGCGAAGCCCCGCATAACGCGCGCCTTGGCGGCGGCGTCGTCCCGGCCCGTTAGACGGGCGAAGCCCACACCGGCAAACTGCGGCAGGCGCGGCAGCCGTTCCGACATCTCCTCCACCGAGTGCAGCGCCGGCGCGGCGAAACCGTCGGTCCGGGACGCGTCCAGTTCCGAATGGTTCTCGAACAGGTCCATGTCCGGATCGACGGCTGTGCCTACGGCGTTACCGTCCTCGTCCTCTGTTTCGATGGCCGGGCAGACGATGTAGACGCGCTCGCCCGCGTTAATCCGCTGGCGGCAGTGGACGAACATCCGAGCCATCGACCGTGCGTCGGCCTCAGGGATGACGGAGGTCCGCACCGGTTTGCGGCCGCCGGGCAAGCCCTCCAGTTCGGAAAGGTCCAAATCGCCGAACCACGTCATGGCGGCCGTGCGGGGAATCGGCGTCGCCGTCATGACTAACAGATGTGGCGTGCGGTCTGACTTGTCCAACAAGGAGTCGCGCTGCTCGACGCCGAAACGATGCTGTTCGTCAATGACGGCGAGCGCCATCTTCGGGGCCTGGAACTTCTTGGAGAACGCCGTATGTGTAGCCACCACTAGGCAGGGTTCGCCGTTGGCTATGGTTGCGAGCGCGGTCCGCCGGTCGTGCAGCCGTAGCGTGCCTGTCAGCAGGATGACGCGCGGGGCGGTCTCGCCTAAAGCCGCTTCCAGTTGTCTCGTGATGGTCGCGTAGTGTTGTTCGGCCAGCACCTGCGTAGGCGCGACGAGAACGGCTTGGTATCCGGCTTGGACCGCCTGCAGCATGGCAATCAGCGCGACGATCGTCTTGCCTGAGCCAACTTCGCCTTGCAGCAGCCGGCGCATTGGGCGGCTGTGTGTCATGTCCTGTCCGATGCGCGCGATCACGTCTTTTTGGCCGTCCGTCAGTTCGAAAGGCAGACGTTCGATGAGCCGGGACGCCAGCCCGCCGTCGCCGGGCGCGGGCCGAGCGCACGGGAACGCTGTCTCGTCTTGGCTGGCGCGCCGGGCCTGCAGCAGCGCCATCTGCGAGAGGAACGCTTCCTCGTAGCGCATCGAGCGGATGCCATCCTGGAATTGCTTCACGGACTGCGGGTTGTGGATGGCTTCGAGCGCCTCGAGCCGGCTCATCAGGTGGTTCGCCTCGCGTACGGATGCGGGCACGACGGTGGGCACGATGGCTTCGGGGTTGTCGCTGGCTTGGATCGCACGCAGCAAGCCGACGATGGTCTCGTGAATGCGGTCGGACGAGAGACTGGCTGTCGCGTGGTACACCGGCCGCGGCACGGTCAGTGCCTGGAACGCCTCGTCGGCGGAGGCGCAGTCCCGACCCACGACCTGCACATCCGGATGGGCGAGTTGCAGGGATCCGTTGTACAGGCTCGGCTCGCCGCAGACGACTGCCGTTGCGCCTGCCGGTAGACGTTCCGACATCCAGGAAAGGTACTGGCGTTTGTAAGAAAAAAACACCAGCCGCGCACGGGCGGGAGGTGCCGCGAACGGCAAGGGACTCTTACTCGCGGCACCAGCCTTGCCGTTGCCGGAAAAGCCGGCGCTGCCGGCATCAACATCCTCGACGAGACTCAGGGCGCGCGCCTTTCCCCTCGCCATCGGCGTGACGCGGGTGTTGAGCACGCGGACGAGGAACGCCGTTTTCCGGCCGAGCGTCGCCTGCCGCAGCGTGCCTCGCGGGATGGAAGGGGTGACGCGGAACGGATAATACGTCAACGCGCCGCCGACTGTCAGGACGCCTAGCCGTTTGAGGCTCGATGCCCGCCGTTTATCGCTTAAAACCGCTGTCAGCAGACTGTCCATGGAAAGAGCCATCATCCCTCTATTCCTGTGTCCGAAGGCTGATGCCGGCACGCGCGTCGGCCTCCGGATACGCAAAAGCCCGGGACGAATCCCGGGCTCCCTCGCACTGGTCGCGCGAATCCGCCGCGTTCGTGGCCATCGTCTGCCGGACTCCGGTCGCCGGCGTTTCTCAGCGATGCCCCGCGCGACGATGCCGTGCGTTCCGCTTCAGCGGGCAGCGCGCTGGACCTTGCCGGCCTTGATGCAGCTGACGCACACGCGCAGGCGGATGGTGCCGCCCATGCCGTCGGAAACGCGGACCGGCTGCAGGTTCGGCAGCAGGCGACGCTTGGTGCGACGGTGGGAGTGGGACACGTTCATGCCGACCTGCGGACCCTTGCCGCAAATGTCACAACGATAAGACATAGCAAATGCTCCTCTGAATACGTCCTTGCGACCGGTTGACAAACACGACCGGCACATAGTCCTAACAGGATAGCCGGGCGACTGGACTCAGTCAACGGCACAGCCGCCCAGAGCGGTCACCGGGCCACGCTGTCGATCAGCTCGGTGATGACCTTCTGGTACTCGATGCCGGACGCCGCCCAGGCCTTTGGATACATGGAGATCGAGGTGAAACCCGGCATGGTGTTGATTTCGTTGACCATTACGGTGCCGTCCTCCTGCACGAAGGTGTCGACGCGCATGAGCCCGGCGCCGTCGACAGCCTTGAACGCGCGCGCGGCCACGTCGCGGACCTTCTGCAGCATCTCGGTCGGCAGTTTGGCCGGCACTTCCACGTGGGAGGCGCTCGAGTCGATGTATTTGGCGTCGAAGTCGTAGAACTCGTCGCCCTCGGACCGCTTATGGTCCAGCACGATCTCGCCCGGCCAAGCGGTGCGCGGCTCGGCCAGCGGGTTAGTCGACAGCACGGCGCACTCGATTTCGCGGCCTTCGATGCCCTGCTCGACGAGAATCCTCCAGCTGTACGGATACGCGGCGTACACGGCGGCGACGAGGTCCTCCTGACGCTCGACTTTGGTGACGCCGAAGCTGGAGCCGCCCCACGCCGGCTTGACGAAGAGCGGATAGCGCAGGCCAGCCGCGGCAACGGCACCGAGAATCTCGCCAGCGTTCGCTTCGAAACGGCTGGACTGGTCGAACGGGCGTGCGTCGAAAGTGACGCCCGGGGTGACGGCGATGCCCGCCGCCCGCAGCAGAATCTTCGTGAAGTGTTTGTCCATACATACGGCCGACGCCAGGACGCCGCACCCGACGTATGGAACGCCGAGGGTCTCCAGCAGGCCTTGGACGGCGCCGTCCTCGCCGTACTCACCGTGCAGCACCGGGAAAACGGCATCGATATGGCCGAGCCACTCGCAGTCAGTGTCCTCCACGTCGCCGGCTGTCATGTCGCCAGACACGCCCACGCCGATGGCGGCGGAGCCGGCCTTGTTGTCGCCCGGAAGCAGGGCGAAAAAGCCGTCGGCGCCCTTGGCCATGTCGATCATGACCGGGCGGGACCCGTCGGTCATGTTGACTTCCGGCATCACACCATCACCAAGGTTCCACTCGCATGGATCGACGTCAGGAAGGACCCACTGGCCCTCCTTGGCGATGGCGACCGGGACGGGTTCGAAACGGTCGCGGTCGATGGCGCGCAGCAGGCTTCCCGCGGAAATGCAGGAAATCGAATGCTCGTCGGCACGGCCGCCGAACAGGACAATGACGCGTTTTTTGTTCTTCGGATTCTCGCTCATTCCGCTGCAATCTCCCTGCTTGTCAGACGGACGAACAGTTCGTCGAAGCCGCTGCCGTCCGTCAACACCGCGTTCACACCTTCAGCCAGCGGCATCGGCACTCCCAACCTTCCGGCGAGTTCCAGGGCTGCCGAGGTGGTCGCCACGCCTTCCGCCACGCCGTTGCTGGCCTTCGTCGCTTCCTCTATGCTCATGCCCGTGCCGAGGTTGTAGCCGAACGTGTAGTTGCGGCTCAGCGGCGACGTGCATGTGCAGATGAGATCGCCGAAGCCGGCCAGGCCCGCGAAGGTCTCCGCTTTCGCTCCAGCGGAGACGCCCAAACGGGCCATCTCCTTCATGCCGAGCGTCATGACGACGGACGCTGTGTTCTCGCCGAAACCGGCGCCGTGGCCCATGCCGACGGCGAGCGCGACAATGTTCTTCAACGAGCCACACAACTCCAGACCGATGACATCGTCGGAGAGGTACGGTTTGAAGTACGGCGTGGAGCATGCCCGCGCCACGGTTCGCGCCGCTTCAGGCGATTCGGACCCGACAACGGTGGCCGTCGGCTGGCGCTGCGCCACCTGCGCGGACAGGTTCGGGCCGGAGACGGCGACGAAACGGGTGCGCGGCAAGTCCAACGCCTCGCAAACGACCTGATCCATGCGCTTGCCGGTGCCCTTTTCGATGCCCTTCATCACGGACACCACGAGGCAGTCCTGCGGCAGGAAGCCCCTGAAGGATTCCAGCGCGCCGCGCGCGGACTGGGAGGCAATTGCCACGACGACGATCTGCGCGTCGGCGACCGCCGTTCGCCGGTCGGCCTCGACGGTCATGGTGTCCGGCAGGATTCCGGCGAGCGGCAGGCGCGCGCTGTTGCGGCGGTTGACGCGGATATCCTCCAGAACGGCCGGAACGATGTCCCACATCGTCACGTCGTTGCCGGCGTCCGCGAGGACGCGACCGAAACCCGTGCCCCACGCCCCGGCACCCAGAACGGTAATTCTAGCCATAACCGGCATTCTACTGTGTACCTGTGTACCGCGGGCAGCTGCGGAGGCAACCGCGACCTTCACATCACGCGGCCAGCAGGCTGGTGCGGGGTCTGAAGAAACCTTCGCCTGGCCCATCTACTCCGGCTGCAAGCGGACCCCGCCGCCCACCGCCGATCTACTGACGCCGCTGGTTCACGGGCACCGCCAGCTCAGCGGCGGGCGCGGAACTCGAGACTCGGTGCGGTAGTCCCACATGCCGGCCGCCGGCGGGCGCTCCCCGCGCGCTTCGGCCTCGAGGTCCTCCATCTTCTGACGGACGCGGTACCCTAGTTCCTCGACGGCAGCCATCGCTGGCCAGCCGGACGAGACGGACGAATCACGCGAATCAACGGAACCGGCGGAAGCGTCGACGCCCTGCCATGTGGCCGGATCACCCAGCAAATCGCCGTAGCGGACAGGCTCGCCGAAGGCCAGCAACAGATGCGGCCGCGGCCACGGCTTCCACCAGTGAACGTTCGTGCCGCCCCAGGTCACCGATGGAACCAGCGGGATTTCGTAGCCCACGCGTCGCGACGCCGCCAAGGCGATCTCCGCCATGCCATGCTTGAAGCTCATCGGCCATTTGAGTGGGTCGCGCGTCAGTGTGCCCTCCGGCCAGATCACCAGCGGATGGCCGTCCTGCAGGGTGCGCACGGACTCCTCCTCGATGCGCAGCGCCTGCCCTGATCGGCGGTCGGCCGGCTGCATGCCCAGGGCCTTGAGCCACGGCCCCACCAACGGCACCCTCGCCAGCTCGCCTTTGGCCACGAACCGCGGACGGCGGCCCAAATGGTGAACGGCTACCATGGGCACGAACACGTCCAACTGCGCGATGTGGCTGCACGCCAGGATGAACAGGCCTTCCTGAGGGATGTTCTCCATGCCCCACGCCGAAGCCTTGACACGCGCCCGTGTCACCGCCGAAGCGGCCGCCACCAGCCTGGCCTCGAGACGCGGGCTCATGCCCGCCACTTCCGGCCAGTTTGGCTGGCGGACGAAGCCGTAGCCGCACAGCTCCCGGGTCGGGTCGACGAGGCGATGCCTCTGCGACAGCCGCGCGACCTGGCGGGAGCTGGGCGGCGAGACGGACCAAAACGGGGAGATCTTTCCTGGAGATGACATGGCCCCAGTCTACATACGCGCGCTGAAAACCGCTCGCTCCCGGCTCACTCCTGCGGCTCCTCGATCTCCGCGCCCAGCGCGCGCAGCTTGCCGTAAAAGAACTCGTAGCCGCGGTTGATGAGTGAGATGCCGTGGACGCGGGACTCGCCTTCGGCAGCGAGCGCGCCGATGATGTGGCTGAAGCCGCCGCGGATATCCGGCACGTCGATGTCGGCGCCGTGCAGCGGCGTGGGCCCGAAAATAACGGCGGAATGCACGAAGTTCTTCTCGCGGAAGCGGCACGGCAGGGAGCCGAGGCACTCCTTGTAGAGCTGGATGTTCGCGCCCATCCTGATGAGGGAGCCGACGAAGCCGAAGCGGTTCTCGTACACGGTCTCATGCACGATCGACAGGCCTTTGGCCTGGGTCAGTGCGCAGACAAGCGGCTGCTGCCAGTCTGTCATGAAGCCAGGATGCACGTCGGTCTCGAGGGCGATTGGATGCAGGTCGCCGCCCGGATGCCAGAAACGGATGCCGTCGTCGGTGATGTCGAACTGGCCGCCGATCTTGCGGAACACGTTGAGGTAAGTGGTCATGGTGGACTGCTGAGCGCCCTGCACGAAGATGTCGCCCTTGGTGGCCAGCGCCGCCGACGCCCAGGACGCGACCTCGATGCGATCGGTCAGTGCGGTGTGCGTGAAGCCGTGCAGCTCCGGGACGCCTTCGATGTGGATGGTGCGGTCGACGTCCACGGAGATGATGGCTCCCATCTTCTGCAGCACGTTGATGAGGTCCATGATTTCGGGCTCGATGGCGGCGCCGGTCAGCTCCGTCTTGCCGTCGGCTTGGACGGCCGCGAGCAGCGTCTGCTCGGTGGCGCCCACGGACGGGTACGGCAAATGGATCTGCGCGCCGTGAAGGCCATGCGAGGCGGTCAGGTCGACGCTGCCGTCGTGCAGTTCCTCGATGTGGGCGCCCAGCTCGCGCAGCGTGTTCAGATGGAAGTTGATAGGGCGGTGGCCGATCTCGTCGCCGCCGAGGGACGGAATGAAGGCTTCTCCCAGGCGGTGCAGCAGCGGGCCGGAGAAAAGGATCGGGATGCGGGAGCTGCCGGCCAGAGTGTGCACGTCGGCAATGTTGGCCAGCTCGACGTTGCTGGCGTCGACGGCGACGACTCCAGCCTGCGTGTCGACATCGACATCCACGCCGTGCAGGCGCAGCAAGTTGGAGACGACCTTGACATCGCGGATCGCCGGCACATTGCGCAGCACAGACTTGCCCGGAGCCAGCAGGGACGCGACCATCGCCTTGCTGACGAAGTTTTTCGCGCCGCGGACAAGCACGGCACCGCGCAGGGGCTTGCCGCCCCACACCTTCAGAACATCGCTTTCTTTTTCTGCCATAGTCATAGTTTCGCATCGGCGATGATGGAGATGACGTGAAGGCTGTGGCGGTTCCACGAAAGTTCATGCGCTTCACTTGCCCGTCCGCGATCCGCGCCTGCGGCGGCGTTTGGTGTCCAACGAGTCCGACAGCGTGGCCAGGAGCTCGGCCATTAGCGTGAGCCGCGGCACGTCCTGTTGCTCGGCGGCGGCTTCGCTGCGGCCGACGGCGTCGATCCGGCGTCCGCCGACCTTCGTCGGGAAGTCAACGCTCCGCGCCGGCGGCGCGCCTTCCGACGGGGGCATACGGCTCATGGCGAACGTGTACACGGACCGCGAGCTGGCGTGCCCGGCGATGTCGCCGAACTCCAGCAGGACCGTCCGCGGCTTGTCGGGGTGGCGCTGATCGAACTCGAAGTACCGCACCGCGCGCTGGGACGCGGGCAGCCCGTAGGAGCCAAACCCGGACGTGGGCGTGGCGCCCAGCATGAGGCCCTGCTCCAGGCCGACGTAGGCGTTGCGGTGGTCATGGGCCGCGACGACGCCGATGTAGCCGCCGGAGTCGCGCAACGCGGCGAACTCGCCGACGTCCTCGTCGGGGCAGCTGACGCCCTCGCCCAGGTAGCCGCCGGGCTGCGTCTTATCCGCATCGAGGACGTACCAGTGCCGGTCGAACGAGCGGTAACCCTGGATGGCGTACGCCGTGCCGGCCGGGACCTCGCGCATCAGCCGGTACATCTGCGGCATCGGGAAATGCTGGAAGACAAGCGATTTGGCCGCCATCGCAGACGGCAGACGGCGCAGCCACTCCACCGCTTTCGTCGACGGTGACCCGTAGCCGCCGCCGGGAGCGTAGTCGCCCGAATCCAACAGCACGAGGCCGGCAGCCGTTTCCTTGCCGTCCTCCGAAGCCACCGGCAATGCGAAGGTGCCCGGCTCGCAGGGATACGCGATCTGCCTATCCAAGCCGACGACGGGCACAGCTTCCGGAATCGGAGCGGAGGCCGCGTTGGACAAATCCGGCGCGATCGCCCCGCCCGTCACGCCCGCCGCTATCGGCGTAGCCGGGTTGAGGCAGCCCGGGAAGCTCCGATAGATCCCGTCCAGCTCTGCCGTGTCCAGCCCACATTGGAAGTCGTGGTTGCCATACGTGATAGCGAAAGGAATCCTCCGGTCGATCAGCGGCTGAAGGAACTGGCGGGCCTGCTTGACCACCAGCGCCCGCGTGCGCGCGACGAGAATCCGATCGCCGCCGTCTGCTTCCCGGGAGACGACGCGCCAGCCGTCGCCGCTGGGCACGTACACTCCGTCCTGCGGCGCAGCCCAGCGGCGACGCCGGTAAGTTGCCTCAAACTCAGGCGCGTAGCCGGCGATCTGGTTGCCCGTGAACACGACCAGGTCCGGCCGGACGGCGTCACAAGCGGCGGCGATCAGCGCGACCGTGTCCTTCGAGATCTTCACCCCGTCCTGGATGTCCGCAACCTGCATGACACGGAATTTGCCCGACCGATGGAACTGCAGACGGCCCAGCCGCTGCGAGATGGACACCGGCGCTGACGTGGCCCGGTTGCTATGCGCGCTCATGGTTCCAGACTAGTGTCCACCGGAGAAATCGCCAGCGGAGCCGAACACGCGACACGCTTCATTTCGGTCCTCCCCCCTCCCCGGACTCGCGGTAGAACCACGTCCAACGCGCTGGCCATGCCATCCGAGCCGCGTGTTGACGCGCTGGGTGCCAGCATCCCATACCGAGGACAAAAAAGCCCCAAGCTCATCGCTTGAGGCTCCTGCTGGCTGGGGTACCTGGACTCGAACCAAGAATGGATGAACCAGAATCACCTGTGTTGCCAATTACACCATACCCCAATGGACAACGCTGGCACCACACACTACTCAGCCAGATTGCCATCCGTACCCCCGACCAGATTTGAACCGGTGTTACCGCCGTGAGAGGGCGATGTCCTAGACCGCTAGACGACAGGGGCTTTAGTTTTCCGTCGCGCTCCCGCGCGACAAGGAAGACTGTACAGGATCAAATGCGTTTACGCAACTCGGCGAGTCGCGCCATCACGACGGGTTTGCCGATGATCTCCATGGACTCGAAAAGCGGCGGGGAAACACGGCGTCCGGAGATAGCCACGCGGATCGGGCCGAAAGCCAGACGCGGCTTAATGCCGTCCTTCTCGACGAGCTCGTCGTCGAGGACCTGGTGGAGCGTGTCAGTCTTCCAATCGGCCTCGTCCACGCCTTCGAGCACGGCGATCGCTTTGTCGAGGACCTCGTCGGAACCGGCCTTCAGCTGCTTACGGGCGTCCGGCGCCGGCTCGAGGTAGGTCTCGGTGCTCAGCAGGGAGCCGACCATGCCGGAGACTTCACCCAGCAGGCGCACGCGGGTCTGGACCAGTGGCACGGCCTTGACGAGGACGTCCTTCTCACGGTCGGTCAGATCACTCCAGTCCTTGGCGGATACGACGCCGTCACGGAACAGGTACGGTGTGGAGCGGCGCAGGAAATCGTCCGGATCAAGGCGACGGATGTGCTCGGCGTTGATGGAAATGGCTTTCTTGATGTCGAAGTGGGCTGGGTTCGCCTTGACATCGCGCACGTCGAACTTCTCGATGAATTGCTCCATGCTGAACACGTCCTCCGTGGCGGAGAAGGACCAGCCGAGCAGCGCGAGGTAGTTGAGCAAGCCTTCGCGGATGAAGCCCTGGTCGCGCAACAGGAACAGGTTGGACTGCGGGTCGCGCTTGGAGAGCTTCTTGTTGCCCTCGCCCATCACGTACGGCAAGTGGCCGAACAGCGGCGCGGCCTTGGCGATTCCCAGCTTGGCCAGGTAGCGGTAGAGCACGATCTGGCGCGGGGTGGACGGCAACAGGTCCTCGCCGCGCAACACGACGTTGACGCCGGTGACGGCGTCGTCGACTGGGTTGGTCAACGTATACAGGGCCTCGCCGTTCGGGCGGACGATGACATAGTCCGGGAAGGAGCCGGCCTTGAAAGTGATCGGGCCGCGGATGAGGTCGTTCCAGGTGATGTCCTCGTCCGGCACACGCAGACGCAGAGCTGGCTTGCGGCCCTGGGCGCAAAACTCGGCCTTCTGCTCCTCGGTCAGGGTGCGGTCATAGCCGTCGTAGCCGAAAGTCTCCGGGCGGCCAGCGGCGCGGTTGCGGGCGGCGGTCTCCTCGGCAGTGGAATAGGACTCATAGGCATAGCCGGCGTCCAGCAGCTGCCGGGCGACCTTGGCGTACACGTCGGCACGCTTGGACTGGAAATAAAGTTCGTCCGGACCCTTGCCAATGCCCTCATCCCAATCGATGCCCATCCAGTGCAGCGCCTCGATGATCATATCGAGGCTCTCCTGCGTGTCGCGCTTGCTATCGGTGTCTTCCATGCGGAAGATCAGCGTGCCGCCGGTGTGGCGCGCCTCGGCCCAGTTGTAGAGGGCCGTGTGGATCATGCCGACGTGTGGGATGCCGGTCGGGGACGGGCAGAAACGCAAACGAACATGCTCAGGAAGCTCAGGCCTCCCAGCTTTCGCTTTATTTTCAATGTTCATGCTCATGTCCTTCATTATGCACCGCGAAGACGACGCGCCAGAAGAAGAACCGCGGAGCACGCAACACGAAGAAAAACGGACATCCGAAATTCAAATGGGAACATTTGCAATGGAATCGGATACGACCGGCGAAAAGGAGCCGCGTCTGCAGCAAAGCGCCTGCGTCAGCTGATGGCCACACGCAGCGTATCCCAGTCCACGCTAGCCAATAGGGCCGGAACGAGCCAAAGTTCCGTTCAAAGTGCCTTGCCGGCCGCTGCAAGCCTGGCACCGAAAAACTCGCTGGCATCGCCGTGGTTCTCAGTGCAACTCCGGAATACCTTCCTGGAAAGGAAGGACGAACAACAGCCGCGCCATACGGCATCATGATGAACGCTTGCACCCAGCATGGCCCGAATCTTAACGATCAGCAAATCAACGAAGTCATCCCAATGCTTCTGAAAGCCCATTTGGGGAAGGCAATGGCAGCAGCGAGATCAGATGATGATGATGATGCCGACGATCGCGGAACTGGCGGTGGAGCAGCATTTGAAGTCTTGGCTGCGTGCCGATTCCGACGAACCCTGCTTCCCTGGAACGGAATGCAAAGCTTGAATCGTTCTTTCTCCGTTCGTCTCCGAACCTGAAATGGCTTCAAGCAACGCGCCCGCGATCATGCACCAACGACCTCAGTTTTCCGCAGAGCGGACAAACGCGAGTGGTACCACGCGCCGCCGAAGAATCGCAGCCGTCAATGATGCGGAGCCAAAGGGCGTACACGTTTCAGCGCGATGCACGAAATCGGCCATTCGTTCCTTGGACATCGCCAACCAAGCGTGATCGACGAAGCCGACTTCTTCGCACGGATCGCAGTGCCCCCATCGTGGACTTGTTTCACCCGGAATCCCAACGATATGTCCTGAATCTTCCAGGCCTCGGGTTTCCTGTGCCGAACATGTCATGAACGCTTATGTCCGATGGTGTCCCACAACGGCGCGTCCATGACATCGAGATGGTGAAATTGGCGCGCCGAATCATCGGTATGCAAATCCCTCCGCAGCCATCGCAGGAAATGCCGGCAACGCAAACCGCGGAATGGTGGCATTATCCCCCAGTCACCAGTGGCCAGTATCGCCCCGGCCCTAAAACCTTCCGACAGGAAGGAAGGCTGCTATACGGCTATAAACAATACGACCGTCCCACGTGCAAAGACGTTTTTACGCACGACTTGTGGCGAGTGTCCGATGCGACGGATCATTAGGATTTCCTTGGCTTGATTCGTTCAATTCGACGCCGAACAAGGCAATTTTCCCTATTTGAAAGCGGAAAGCACCCACGACTGCGACCAATGGACCCATCTCTACGAAAACGTCTCTGTCCGCGATAGTGTTGGGGATAAATGCGAAACCACCATGGAATTTCTGCGGCGGCTCAACGCGTCATCACTCCAGATTTCTCGATGTATCGCGATATGCCGCTCATCGAACGGCAATGCAACAATTACCGATCCGATGCCATCGGACATTCCTAGCAGCAAAACAGCCTGATCGCCATGCCGGATGTGCGGTGGGACGCCGACGAACTTTCGAGGCAGCTTGTTACGGAGTGCCGCGGTGCTCAACCATCGCCATCAGAGCGCTCGTTTGTCTCAAAAACACGGCAAATGGGGAAGTCTTCGCATCAGCCTTACATATCATCATCGAGAAGCTTCCGCCGGCCGGAACGGCTGCTCTCAGATTCTCCGTCGGCCGCAAACAAGGAGACGCGCGGCCATCAACAGAACGGTCCGCGCAATCGCCTGAAGACGCGGTCTGCCTTGGACAGGCGCATCGGTTTTTCAGACAGGAAACTACACTGAGAACCGTTCGCGCGGCTGGAGCACCGGCCGCGTCCCCGTCAGGGGGTGCCGGCGGTTCGTTCCGGCATCGGAGAATCCGGCTGACGCGCGCGCGGGCTCCTCACCTTCCCGCTGCCGGGCGCAGCCTCGAAGCACATTCCGTGCGGAAAGCAAGGTGATTATGCGGAGCTATCGCATCTCATCGACCTGGGCGAAAATCGCCCGCCGTTCCATCGCCGCCATCGCGGGCATCGCAACCCTGTTCGGCGTCGCCGCCTGCGGCAATACGGCCGGCCCGTCCAGCTCCCCGAGCAGCGCGTCCGGCGATCTGCCGACAGTCAACGTCATGCTCGACTGGACGCCGAACACCAACCACACCGGCCTGTACGTGGCTCAGAAGCTCGGCTACTACAGAGCCGAGGGCATCAAAGTCAACATCCTGCCGGTATCGTCCGCCGGCGCGGAGACCTCCGTCGAAACCGGCGTGGCGAACATCGGCTTTTCCACGCTCAGCAACGTCGCCGCCGTCGACGCGCAGGGCTCGCACTTGCAATTCATCTTCGACCTGACGCAGCAGCCGGTCTCCATGTGGTGTGCACTAGCGTCCAACAAGTCCATCAAGACGCCGAAGGACTTCGACAATGGCACCATGGTCACCTTTGGTTCCGCCGAGCAGAAGGCCATCGTACGCGAGATGATCAAGGACGCTGGCGGCACGGGCGATTTCAAGACCGTCACCGTCGGCACCTCCACGTTCCAGACGCTCACTAGCGGCAAGGGCACCTTTGGCGGGTTCTACAAGACCTGGGAGGGCATCGAATCCAAGCTCTACGGCCCGAAGCTCACCTGTTTCGACCCGACTCAGTGGGGTGTGCCAGGCAACCCGACGCAACTGGGCTACGCGGTGAATACAAAGTGGGAAGCCACCCATCAGAAGGAGATCCAGGCCTTCGTCAACGCCACCGCCCGCGGTTACGCCTACGCGCTAGCCGATCCGGACAAGGCTTCCCAGATCCTCGTCGAGCAGGCCAGGGCCGCCGACCTCAAGCCGGCTCTCGTCAAGGCGTCCATGCAGTACATCGTCGACAACGATATCTGGGGCGATTCGAAGGCCATCGCCGCTGCTTATAACAAGACCGCGAAGGACAAGACCGTCACAGCCGCGCAGCTGGGCATCGGCAAGACCAACCTGCAGAAAGGCCAGTCCTACCTCGACTTCCTCTACAGGAACAAGGTCTACGCCACCAAGGACAACTCCATGGGCACCAAGCCGGTGGCCGGCAAGCTGGCCACCAACCAGTACGTCGACTGACGCGACGAGTCGGATCGAACGCGAGGAGCGCGATGACGAAGAAAACAACGACAACACCGGCGCCAACGATGGACGTCGCCGCGACGCCTGCCACGGCGGCGGCTACGGCCGTTGCCGTTTCGACGCAACCGGCAACGCGAACAGCGGCCCAACGCACGCCCGCGCCCGACCCGAAGCGTGCCAAACGCGCCGCTGACCGGCGGTTCCGCTGGATTGTGGGCACGGTCACTATCATCGTTCTGCTCGTCGTATGGCAGGTCGTCGTCAGCAGCGGAAACCTATCCCCGCGCGTAATGAGCTCGCCGTCCATGATCGTGGAGGCGTTCGAGGAGGACTGGAGCCAGATTCTGGCTCCAGCCACCGTCATCACCGGAACGGAGGGCATGGTTGGTTTCGTCGCCGCCGTTCCCATTGGCATTCTCTTCGGCGTCATGCTGTCCGTGTCGCGGCTGTTCTCGGCTGCGCTCTACCCGTTGCTGGCCATCGCCCAGATGCTGCCACTCATCACCATCGCGCCGCTGTTCATCATCTGGTTTGGCTTCGAGCCGCTCGGCAAGATTGCGATGGTGGCGGTCTTCTCGGTCTTCCCCATCGCCGTGCAAACCTATCGCGGGCTGCAGGCCGTGCCCAGCTACTACACGGATGTCGCCCTGACCTGCGGGGCTGGGCGCGTCTACATACTGTTCCACATCAAGCTCCGCGTGGCCGCCGGACAGATTTTCGGCGGCATGAAGATTGCCTCGGTCTATGTGTTCGCCACCGCCGCGACGGCCGAGTACCTGGGCGCCCGCAACGGCTTGGGCATCGTGCTGCAGTCGGCGTTCGATTCCTTCGAGACGCCGCTCATCTTCGCCGCGACCGTCCTCATCGTCGTCATGACGGGCCTGCTGTGGTGGATCCTGTCGGCCATTGAGAAGATCTGGTTCCCCGACGACGCTGCAGGGATGTCAGAGGACGGCCGGTGATGGTCCGACGCTGAGACAAGCGGAGACGGCGGCCATCAGACCGCCATTGGAAAAAGGCTCCGGTCTGGGACACCGCGCTCTGGGCCGGAGTCTTTTCGTCGGAAGCATTCCTCGTCAGTTGGCGATCCCCTCGGAAGGGTCTTTGTAGCACACGCCGACCAGCCGATGGGTTCCCGCTTCGAGCGACAGCGCCGTCACCGACGCCAAGGCTGTCTTGCGCGTCAGCACGTTCGTCGCGGCGCGGCCGGTTTCCAGGTAGTGGCGCAGTGTCCAGATCGGAGACTCGTGGGAGACGACGATAACGCTGCCGCCGACGAACTCGTCGGCCTTCTCGAACGCGAAATCGGCCATCCGGGCGGCGATGCTGTCGTAAGGTTCGCCCCAGCCCGGCGTGCGCAGGTCGAGGAAGCGCAGCAGGTTACCGTTGCGGAAGAGGCTCGCTTCCCCGTGGCCGAGTCGCTGGCCTTTGTAGCGGTTGCGCGCCTCCAGCAGCCGCTCGTCCGTGACAATGGACAGCGGGGCAAGGTTCTCCTTCGCGCGCTGATGGTTCACGGCCTCTAGCACATAGCCAGCCGTCTCCATCGTCCTGTCCAGCGGGGAGCTGAAGAACGCCGAGGCCCGGACCGCCTCCGGCCGCGTCGCCAAGAAGGATGCCGAGCGTTTCACCTGGACCCGTCCGACGTCGGAGAGCGGGAAGCCTGGAAGCCTCTCGTAGACGACTTTCCCGGGATTGTTCACTTCCCCATGCCGCACGAAGCACAGCGTGGTAACAGACTGGGACGCCATTGTTCCGGCCTTTCCGCCCTCAGTTCCATCCTTGGCGGCTGTGCTGCGCGGCCCACAGGCCGACGCGACGCGCCAGCGTGTTGTCGTTCTCGTGGCCCGGGGCAGGCTTGTCCAGGAGGATCTTGCGGACCAGGAAATTCCACACGGCTACGATGACCGTCGCCACCAGCATGCCGATGTTGGAGAACAGCTTGTACTTGCCGCTGCCCGACGGAACGCCGGAGATCATGACGCTCGTGAAGATCCAGATGATAAGGTCGTTGATGAGCAAGCCGATGACGGAACTCACCACGAAGATGAGCATCTCCATCCAGCGGGGCATGTCCTCGCGGTGGGCGAACACGTGCTGCATGGACGCCACGTAGTTGTAGACGAGTGAAATGACGAAACCAACTGTCGAAGCGAGAACGGCGGAGCAATGCATCAGCAGCATTGCGTTCATGATCGCCCAGTTGACGAAAAAGGCGACGGCACCGACAACAGCGAATTTGGCGAACTGTTCGATCAGATGTTTCACGGTGTTCCATTGTCGCCGGAAGGGACGACGAGCGTTCCGCCGCGCGGAACCGTTTCAGCACGTGCCCTCAGCGCACCGCTCCGGACGGGGTGGTGCCGATGACGACGACCTTGGTGCCCAGCGGCGCGAAGTCGTAGATCCATTGCGCGTTGGAGACGGTCATGTTGGCGCAGCCATGCGAGCGCGGCGTGCCGGTCGCGATGCCGGTGAGGTTCCACGGAGCTCCGTGGAAAGCGTCGCCGTCATTGAAGTAGGAGACCCACTTGACGTCCGGCGTCACGTAGCCCGGGCCGCGCATCGTCTGGCTCAGGTACTTCTCGTAGACGTAGAACGTGCCGTTGGCAGTGTAGTGCCCCGCGCGGCCGGTGGAAACGTTGAAGGTGGCGACCTGCGTGGTGCCACGGTAGGCGGTGACCGTCTGGGTGCTGAGGTCGAGCTGGAGCCAGGGGCTGCCGTTGGCGACACCAAAGTTGTTCGGCACTGGCTTGTCATCGACCGTGAAATCCACGGTCTTCATCGGGGCGACCGTCGTCAGCGACCGGCCGGATTCCAATGCCTGGTAGACCTTCTCCGCCACGGCGGACGGCTGCGAGACCTGCAGGCCGTCGACGCCGGGAACGTCCGGGATCCTGCCGCCGCTGGGGGTGACGAGGATGACCTCGTTCTGCTTACCCTGGTTGAGCTTCGAAGGCAGCATGGAGGCCATGTAGGAGTCGAGGGCCTTCCGGTCGACCGTCACGTTGACCGTTCCCGCTGCTTCGTCGGGCTCGGCGCTTACCCAGGACGCGACGGCGGACGCTGGGACGTCGAAAGTCTTCGTGGACCCGTTCGAGATCACGTACCGGCAAGACAGCATTCTGTTGGCCTTGCGAGCGGCCTGTTCGGCGGCCTCATTGGAAATCGGCGGCTGCGCGGGCGAGACCGTCACCGGCACGACGGCCGTGCCCGCTGGTTGGGAGAAGGTAGCCTCCACGGAGGACTCCACGTCTGTCAAGGAGATGGACTGGCCAGAGCGGCCCGGCGTGACGATGAACTCGCCGCGCGCGGCGTCGTACACCACTGACGGATCCTTCATCGAAACGTCGTCGCCGACGAGCGCGCTGTCGATGGCCCGGCGCAGCGACGTCGCGTCGACGCTGGCCTGCAGCGGGATATTCGTTTTTTGCAGGAAGTCCGCTTTGGCGAACGGGTTGTTCCCCTTAGCGCCCATGATGGCGTCGACGGTGCGCTGCTCGTCGGCCGTTACGCCCAAGGTCCGGTAGTCCATCGTGGCGGTTTTGCCGTTGCCCGTGAGCAGGATTTTTGACGACGCGATCTTCTCGGCGACGAGTCGCCTCACCTGGGCGCGCGTGTCGCCGGCGACCGATTGCCCTACGAAGGAGGTGCCCAGCGGCGCGCGGTCCTTAAGATAGAACCCGCCGACGCACCCGTCGGAGATCGTGGCCGCGACCGCCACGCCCAGAACAATCCACAGGGCGATCCATCCGCCCTTCTTCTTCGCTTTCGTACCTTCCACTGCCATGCGACGAAAGCCACCCTTCAGAACAACTTCATCAACCGTAACTGGAATTTCCGTGCTTCGTTATACCTCTTTTTCGCCAGGACGCCTACCCTGCGCCAGTGTCCGACGCGGGACCGCCATCGCCTTGTCGCCGAGCCGTTTCCGATGGCTCCCAGGCAGCAAAAACCCCGCGGACGCGGATGGCGTCACGCGGGGTTTCCTCGGGAAGCGGAAAGCTCACTCCGCCACGACGGACACGACGAACCGCGCGGTGATCTCCGGGTGGAGCTGCGCCTTGACGGAGAAGTCGCCGGTCTTGCGGATCGGGTCGAAAGAAAGCATCTTGGCGTTGACTTTGATGTCCTTCTTGGCGAGCTCGTCGGCGATGCGCCCGGCGGAGATGCCGCCGAACAGCTTGCCCGACTCGGACACCTTGGCGGAAATCGTCAGCGTCAGACCTTCGAGCTGGCTCTTGATGGCGACGGCGTCCTCTCGGGTAGCGAGCTCCTCGGCGCGGCGGGCGCGCCGCATGGCCTGGATCTGGTTCTCGGCGCTCTTGTTCCACGTGAAAGCAAGGCCCTGCGGGATGAGGTAGTTGCGCGCGTAACCGGAGGCGACGGTGACGACGTCCCCGCGGTTTCCGAGCTTGGAGACCGGTTCGCGGAGGATGACTTTAGCCTGCTTGTTGGTCATAGCTTTATCCCCTCTCGGTTCAGCGGCCGTTGGACGAATAGGGCAGCAGCGCCATTTCGCGGGCGTTCTTGATGGCGCGGGACAGCGCGCGCTGCTCCTGGATGCTCACGCCGGTGATGCGGCGGGAACGGATCTTGCCGCGGTCGGAGATGAACTTGCGCAGCAGCGCGACATCCTTGTAATCGATCTCTTTGACTTTGGCTGCCTTCAGTGGGTCCGGCTTTTTCTTGAACGGTTTGACCGGCGGCTGTGGCCTCTTGCGTGACATATGCGTATCTCCTTGTGTTTACTCGAATCTCGTCGGCGCTGGATCAGAATCCTGGATCGTCGGACACGCCCAACGCGTCCGCTCCGGTAGCGGTTCCTGACGTGCCGAACCCGGACGCAGCGCCCATGTCGCCGTACGCGGCCCACGGCTCGCTGGATGGCTGAGGCATGGCGGACGGAGCAGCCGGCGTCGGAGCGCTGGCGCCGCCGGAATAGCCGGCTGGCGCGGCGCTGTACCCACCGTTGTAGCCGTTGGCGCGCGGGACGCGCTGGACCTGGGCCGTGGCGTAGCGCAGGGATGGGCCGATTTCGTCGACCTGCAGCTCGATGGTCGAGCGTTTTTCGCCCTGCTGCGTGGTGTACGAACGCTGGACCAGCCGGCCCTGCACGATGACGCGCGTGCCCTTGGTCAGAGACTGCGCGATGTGCTCAGCCGCGTCGCGCCAGGCGGAGCAGCGCAGGAACAGGGCTTCCCCGTCCTTCCATTGCTGCGTGGTGCGATCAAAGGTCCTCGGGGTGGACGCGACCGTGAAGTTCACGACCTGCGCGCCCGAGGCGATGGTCCTCAGCTCGGGGTCGCCGGTCAGATTGCCGACGACCGTGATGACCGTTTCATTCGCCATTTCACGCCTTCTCGCTGTGCTTGCTTGCTATCTGTTCGGATTCGTTTCCGGCGGAGACGAAAGCCTGTTACTTGACGTCCTTGCGGAGGACCTTTGTGCGGAGCACGGAATCGTTCAGCTTGAGCTGGCGATCAAGCTCGGCACTGGCCGCCGGCTCGCAGGTGTAGCTCATGACCACGTAGCTGCCCTCGGTCTTATCGTTGATCGGGTACGCCAGCTTGCGACGGCCCCAGAAATCGGAGTTGTCGATCGTGCCCTTCGCATCGGTGATCACTTCGAAGTACTTGTCCACGAGCTTCTTCACGCTCGCGTCCTCGATCTGTGGATCGACGATCAGCATCATTTCATACTTATGCGCAGACATCACCCACCCCCTTCGGACTGCAGGCCGCGGACTTTCCGCGGCAGGAGGATGCAGCGCGTGCCGCTCTGTCGGGACCATTCAGGTTCCGGAACGGAGCAGACATCGTTTTCCCACTATAGTTTCCCTTCGCTACAAACGGCGTCGGAGGTGTGGCGGCTCACTTCCCCGGCTTCATCGCGGTGCCTGTCATCGTCTGGGGCAGGTCCATGAAGCCGGTTGACTTGAGGTAGTGCTTTCCGCAGGTGATGTCGTACTGGATGAGCCGGTACTGGTGGAGCAGTTTCTTGGCTTGGGCTGACAGGTCCGCCGTGGAGACCTGCTTGCCGTCGCTCATGATGTCCAGGGACTCGCCCGAAGGCATCGAGCCTCCCCAGTTCATGTTCTCGGAGACCGGCGGCTGCAGCGCGGCGATGGCTTCGTGCATCTTCGTGAGGAACGCGAGATACGGCGAGACCTTGGAGTTCGTCTGCTCGGCGACTTCGCTCATGAAATAGTTTGGCGAGCTGTATGCCGCTTCGCTGGCCGGCAGCTTGCTTTCCTGGGCCGTCAGATGCGTGGCCTTGTTCGACCAGATGAAGTAGTCGGTCTCGTGCAGCGCGACGGTGTTCTTCGGGTTCTCCGACTGTTGTTCGTAGATGCCCGGCAGATGGTCGCCGTACCAGATGACGGTCACCGGCACGTTCAGCTGGTTGAGCTGGTCGAGGAACCACTTGACCGCCGAATCCGTCTGGTACATGCCGTCAGCGTAGGTCTCGATCTCGCTTTTCTCGTCGGACGGCAGCGGCGTGGACGTCGTGGAGGAGGCGATGAACGGGTTATTCGAGTACCACTGGTCGTACGGCATGTGGTTCTGCATCGTTTCCAGCTGGTAGTAGCGGTCGCCGGCCTGATTCTTCTTCAGCTCGTTGAGCACGCTCTCGTACGCGCACTTGTCGGACACGTACGGGCTGTTGTCGACGTGGCTGACGCAGCTGATGGTGTCGATGTATTCCGGGCCGTCGAGCGTCCAGAAGTGCTGGAAGCCGAACTTCTCGCGGTAATTGGTCTCGCGCGAGTACATGGAGCCCATGTACGGATGGAAGGCCAAGCTGCCCGAACCGTACTCGTTCCACAGCTGGTTGAAGGACGGCACCCAAACCGCGTCCGGCACGAGCTGCTGGTACGGGGACGTCAGCGAGCCGTCGAAGTTCGCCATGCTCAGGCCGGTGATCTCCTCGTACTCCAGGTTCGCCGTGCCGCCGCCGTAGCCGGAGCTGAGCATGAGGCCCGACGTGGTCTGCGTCTTAAGCTCGCGCACATAGGGCATTGGGTCCTTGTTGAGTTTGACGCCCGGGACGCGGGTCGGATCGGAGTACGACTCGGACAGGATGGCGATGACATTGTTGTTCGTCAGCTCGTTGGCGCGGGTCTTGTTCATCTCGTCGGCCACCTGCGCGTACTCCTGGGCGATAGAGTCCATCTCGGCCTGCGAGTAGCCCGACGGCTTCTGCATCACGGTGACGTGGGTGAAGCGCAGGAAGCCGATGAGGGTGCCGTTCGTCTGGGCATCGGTGACGGAGTCCCACATCGCGGGCTGGTCGCCCAGCCACTGCGCGAAGTCGTGGCCCCATTCACCGCTGGTGCCCAGGGTGACGCTGAAGCTCACCAGGCCCGCGATTGGAGCGGCAATCAGCAGGATCTGCGAGACGATGCGGACGCCAAGGTTGATGTGGCGGCCGCCACGGCCGCGGCTGGCGACGCGCTCGGCGGCGAAAGCGGGCCGCGAGGCCTTCCTGGCGGCTTTCTTCTCGGCCTTCGCGGTCTTCCTAGCGGCGCGGCGCGCGGCGCGGCGGGTCTCGCGGGCCGGCAGCAGCGTGGCCTTGCCGCCGTCGAGCAGGGCGAAGATGCCGCACAGCAGACAGCCGGCGATGATCACGAGGACGGTCCCCGTGATGAGCCAGCCGCTCCCCGGCGGGATGAAGCTCATCAAGCTGGTGGAATCGCCGCCGACGAAGCCCAGGTCCGACGGCAGGATCGTGGCGTTGCGCACTTCGACCTTCATGCGGTCGACGACGCAGAGAACCAGCGCCAGCGACGAGAAGACGGCGCTGGCGGCCCAGAAGCGGTTGAACAGGGCGATGACGGCGAAGTAAGCGACGCCGATCACCAGGAAGTTCAGCAGGAAGACGAATCGGCCCTGCGTGAACATCTGCGCGAAGAAGTTCCAGCACGCCGGAACCGGTCCGTCAAGGGTCACCGCCCAGATGGATTCCATGACGACCAGAAAGTCGACCAGCGCGAAGAAAACAAAATAGACCCAGCGCGAGTAGCGGTCCGTCGGATCGCCGTGGTGACGCCAGAAACGCCACTTGCTGGCGGCGGGAGACACGGCCCGTCCTGCTCCGACGCCGGCGTTCGAAGAACCGGCGTTTCCTTTGTTTCGAGTGTTTCGGGATTTGTTCCGAGCATACCGGCCACGCCGCCGATTACCCTGCGTTTTCATAACACCTCGTTTCCTTCTCCGCGCGGCGACACCGTCGTCTCGGGGGAACAGGATAAAAACACCGTAATTCTTGGACGCGATTCTGAACGAATCATGCATGCGCCCGCATCCGCATCAGGAGAACGATGTTTTCCGAACAACCGCCCACGGAGGGATTCCATCAGCGAACGCTTAGCAAAGGCTCCTGCGGCGTTCGGGAAAGCGCTCAAAACAAGAGGCGCGCGTTGGAGCGACGGGAACGGAACCGCAGCGTCAGGCAGGCGCGGCAAGCGGAATCGACCCCGGGCCGGCGGATCGACGGGAAGGCAACGAACCGATAGCCAGGACCGGCGCGCTCAAGCCAGGAGGGAAACGCCTCTGCGCTCAGTGCAGTAGGCGTTGCCGATCCACGTGTGCTTGCTCGTCGGCCACATCGACCCGAGCCGCGGCGAATGCTGGCTCATCCAGATGCCCGGGACGCGGCCGTCGGCGGAGCGGGAACCCGTCATGGCGAAGCCCTGGTGGCTCACCAGCCAATCGGGGTGCTGCGTGGCCAGGGCCAACCCTTCCTCCAGCGTCAGCGGCTCCTTGCCGTCCGCGTCGATGAGCTTGCGGGCCACGTCCGGCTCGCGGTTTTTGTACGCCGAACCCGTATGCGGGTCGACTACCACGTAGAACGGGCCTTCCGGCAGTGTGTCGGTGGCCACGAAGCTTTCGATGTCGCGCGGAGGCATCGTGGAGAATCCGGCGTTGCGGCCGATGGATGTGCGCGCGATGAGGGAATCGGGCGACACCAGCTCCGATGTTGGCACCAGCAGGACCTCCTCGTCGACGTCGACCGAATCCAACGCACCTAGCAGCGGCGCGGCGAGCGCGCGGAAGGCTTCCGCGCTCATCCCGGCGACTTGCGGGTATCCTAAGGCGATGATGCGCTCCAGCTGGCGGCGCGCTGACTCAGACATCCGAGACACGGTACCCCCTCCTTTTGAAACCCTTGCCGTCTTCGTTCGAAAACCTTGCCCGGAAAGCGCTGTCCGGCTTTGGCCGGCTGCTATTGTACGGACCGGCGGCCGGCCAGGGCGCAGCCCAGCGTGATCTCGTCGGCGTATTCGAGGTCGGAGCCGACTGGCAGGCCGGAAGCGAGCCGGGTCACTGTCACGCCTATCGGCGTCAGCAGGCTGGACAGGTATGTGGTCGTCGCCTCGCCCTCGATGTTGGGGTTCAGCGCGAGGATCACTTCGGCGATGGTGCCATCGCGGAGGCGCTCCAGCAGACTGGCGATGCGCAGATCGGCTGGGCCGATGTCCGCCATCGGGTTGATGGAGCCGCCCAGCACATGATACCGTCCGTGGAACTCGCCCGTGCGTTCGATAGCCATCACGTCCTTGGGTTCCTCGACCACGCACAGCTTCGTCGCGTCGCGTCGCGGATCACGGCAGATGAGGCAGGGGCTGCTTTCGGTGACGTTGCCGCAGATGTCGCAGAACTTCACTTTTTCTTGCAGCGTGGCGATGGACGCGGCGAGCGCCGCCACTTGCTGCTTGTCGGCCGTCAACAGGTGGAACGCGATGCGCTGGGCGCCCTTGGGGCCGATTCCCGGCAGCTTCGAGAAGGAGTCGATTACCCGCTGCAGCGCGCCGTCGTACATCAATGCCATCATTCGCCTCGCGTTCCGTCAGGCTCGTCGCCCGGAGCGGGGATCTCCGTGACGTCCTTGACGTCGAAAATCGTCTTCAGCGCGTCGAGGCTGACGGCTGCCGCTTCGTCCACTGATTTGTCGGACAGGGAGTATTCGTCCTCGTCTGCGCCAACAGTCGACGCTGTTGATGCTGACGCGGCCGGCGACGTCGACACGGGTGGTGTGGACGGCATTGGTGCCGTCGGCGGCCCAGCGATTGGGGTGCCGGCGGACGCCGAAACAGGCGCAGCGGCCAGGGTTGGCGGCGTGTCTGTTGCGGTGGGTGCGGCTGACGCGCCGGCAGCGGAAACCGACGCCGAGGCAGACTTCGTCGGCGTGGTATCTGGTGATGGCGCTTCCGACGAGGCGGGCGAGGCCGATGGCCGCGCCTGTCCAGAATCTGTCGCGGCGGCCAGCTCGCCCGCCCACGGATCGAGGGTGTCGGATGCGTCGGGAACGGCCGTTTTCTTGCGTGGGTCTGCTGCGGCCGCGCCGTCGGCCGCTTCCATCGCGATGGCGCGTTTGACGACAGCGAGTTCCTGCACTGTCATGGCGGACATCTTCTTGACCATCTCCCCGTTGGCGGCGAAGGGCGCGGGCGCGATGGACGCCGTCGGACCGAAACAGCGGCGCACGCCCTTCTGCACGAGGCCAGGCACATGACGGCCGTCGGGCGCCACCGCCATCGCGAAAACGTGCTGCGACAGCGGCTGGTCGAAAGTCAGCAGGATGTGCGTGCCGCCCAGCGAGTTAACGGCGAAGCGCACCTGCGGCACTTTCTCCGCGCTCACGTAGCGCCGCAGGTCGTCCGGCAAGCCAGCCACCGCCTGCTTCCACAGGCTCTCTTTGTCAGCGGCGGATCGGACGGTGGCCGTCGCCGGAGCCGTGGACGGCAGCGGCGACGGCATTGCGGAGACCGGGGAAACGGCTGGCGCGGACATGGACGGGGTTATGGAAACCGTCATTCCGCCGGTCGGCGTCGATGCGGCCGGACGGGGAGCTGTCGACTGCGACGACATCGGCTGCGGCGAAACCCCTCGCACAGGCGACTCCCCGGCATCCGGTTCCGCTCCGGGGCGCCGCGGCCGTTCCTCCATGATGGACAGCAGTTTGGCGGCCAGCAGTTCCAACGCCAGACGGGAGGAAGCCGCACCGGGCATCGAACCCAACGCGCTATTCGTGCAATCGGCCAGACGCGTCAGACGCGCCAGACCGAAAACGGACGCCTGCTCCAACAACGCGTCCGTATCCTGAATGGATTCCTCACCCAACGTCGCCGCCGCGGCCGCGCCACCCAGAACCAGGACCAGCAGATCGCGCAAGCGCTGCAGCAGATCCTCCACGAACCGCTTCGGGTCGTACCCGCCGACGACGACCTTTTCGACAGCGGCGTACAGCGCAGCGCCATCCTGCTTTCCCACGGCACCGATCACGTCGTTGATGAGGCCATCCGGGGTGAAGCCCAGCAACGCGGCAGCCAACCGATACGTGATCACGCCCCTTTCGGAGCCGGCTATCAGCTGGTCGAGAACCGACAGGGTGTCGCGCACGGATCCGCCGCCGGCGCGCATCGTCAAACTCAGGACACCCGGTTCAGCGGACACCTTCTCCTCGTCGCACACCTGTTGCAAATACGGACCCATGATCTCCGACGGCACTAGGCGGAACGGGTAATGGTGCGTCCGCGACCGAATGGTACTGATAACCTTGTCCGGCTCCGTCGTCGCGAAGATGAACATCACGTGCTCAGGCGGCTCCTCCACGATTTTCAGCAGCGCATTGAAGCCCTGCGGCGTCACCATATGGGCCTCGTCGAGGATGAAGATCTTGTAGCGGTCACGAGCAGGAGCGAACTGGGCGCGCTCGCGGATCTCGCGGGCGTCGTCCACGCCGTTGTGGCTGGCGGCGTCGATCTCGACGACGTCGATAGAGCCGGAACCGTCCTTCGCCAGCTCGCGGCAGCTGGGGCACACGCCGCACGGACGGGATACGGGGCCTCTCTCGCAGTTGAGGCAGCGCGCCAGGATCCTGGCGCAGCTCGTTTTGCCGCAGCCGCGGGGACCGGAGAAGAGGTAGGCCTGTGTCAGCTTGTCGTTGTCCAAAGCCCTCGATAGCGGAACGGTGACTTGGTCTTGCCCGATCACGCCGTCGAACGTGTCCGGGCGATACCGCCGATACAATGCCAAGGCCATAGCCGCATCCTCTTCCGATCGCGAACCCTTTTCTTCAAAGATAGGCCATCATAGGCCATTGGTTTGCACTCTCAGCGTTCCGCGCAGCGCACTCGACGGGACCGGCCCGCGAAATCGCTGTGATCCGCGGCAACAGCTGGAGGCCGGACAGACACCGTGACCCAGGAGAGCAGGATTCCCCGATGCGCAGCTCCGCCATGCCACTCGTCGTGCGTCGGAAGGAGGGCAGCCTGCGCCGCTACTGCTACATCGGCACCGGCAACTACAACTACAAGACGGCTCGGCCTGGTCCCGCTGACGCGCGACCCTGCCGTAGACCAGGATCTCATACGCCTGTTCAAGCAGCTGTCCGGGTGCGCGCATCGCTGCGCCGCGCGGGACTCCGCAGCCTCAAGCCCGGTATCCCCGGCGTTAGCGACACCATCCGCGTCCACTCGATCCCGTGCCGTTTCCTCGAGCATTCGCGCGTCTACGCTTGCGCCAGCTCGCAGAGCCGCAAACCGGCGAAGGCCCGAAGTCCGGCCCGGAAGTCCGGATCGGGCCAACCGACCTCATGCACCGCAATCCTGACCACCGCGTCGGAGTGCTCGTGCACGTCGCCGACACGAACCAGGTCCAGCGGCTTCTCGACTACGTCTACCTGCAGATGTATGACGAGACCAGCTTCTGGCACGAGCAGCCCAACGGCACCCGCGTCCACGACTACGACGAGAGAAGCCGCCGTCTCGACAACTGCCAACACAAGCCCCTGTCGGCGCGCCTCCACGCCCGCCGAGTCCGACGGCCGGACCCGACCCCCGCGTATCCCGCCGCTAAACCGTCCCACACCGTCATTCGACCGAAACGAGGCACCATGCCATCGAACATGCATCCCGACAAGAACAGCATCGACGCCGCTGGCGCTGTCGTCTTCCGCCAACAGGACGGCACCCCCCAGGTCTGTCTCGTACACCGCCCCTGGTACGACGACTGGAGCTTCCCCAAGGGAAAGCAGGAGAAGGACGAGAGCATCGCCTGTACGGCTGTGCGCGAGGTCGGCGAAGAAACCGGCGTGCATATCCGCCTTGGCGCGAAGATCAGCACGGTCACATACCCGCTCCACTACGACGCCCCGCAGGGCCGGCGCGCCAAGTCCCCGTCTTCCGGCGTCACCCTCACCAAGCGCGTCGTCTACTGGATCGGCCACCCCATCAGCGAGACAGCGGACCTGCAACGCTCGGAAGCTTTGGGCGTGCCTGTCATCCGCGACGACGAGACCGACAACGTCGTGTGGCTGGACTGCCAGGAAGCAGCCGCGCGCCTCACTTACGACGACGACCGCGCAGTGCTTGCCCGGTTCCAGGAGTTGGCCCAAGCCGGAGCCGCGGACGCCGCCACCGTGCTGCTGACGCGCCAAGCGAAAGCGGAATCCAGCAAGCGATGGAACGCCGCGTTCGACCAGCAGCGCCCCCTGAGTCCAACTGGCGCCGCCGAAGCGTTCCGCGCAACGCGTGACTTGGCGTCCTATGGCGTGACGCGCCTGGAGACCGTGCCGTACACCCGCTGCGCCGAAACCCTGCAGCCCTACTCCGCACAGACCGGCGCGCCGATCCTCAGCGACATCCTGCCCAGCGACGCCACCACACTCGTCTCGGACGCCTGCCGCACTTTGGGCGATGCGCTCGCCGACGCCGCGGACCGTCCGCAATCCCCGACCGCCGTCTGTCTGCGCCGCGTCGACTTCGACGACTTCCTGCGCGGAGCGTTCCCGCGCTTCCGCTCCCCCGAACAGGATTCCCCGGAAGACGGTGAAGACACGGTCTCGCCATGCGACAGCCTGGGCATTAAGCCGGGCATGTGCCTGGTGCTGACAATTGTGCCTGAACCGCAGCGGATGCCGCTGCCGTCCCGCGGTTACAGGATCCTGGCGTCGCACGTCGTCACGGAACGCTGCTCCGAATCGTGACGCCGTTCCCTCGCAGGCCCGGCGTACTCGGGCCTGCTTTTGCGCGCATCGCTGCGCTGCGCCGCGCCTTAGAAAACACGGAATCCCTGAAAGGAGCCGCTATGGCGATCCGTTCGCTGTCCCAAGCCTATCTGCCCCATCGCACCGGTTCCAGCCGACCGGCGCGACCCGCGCAAATGAGTGACTCCGCCCAGTCGCGGCTGTCAGGAGGCATTGACCCACAGAAGATCAACGAAATGAGCCACGAGACGGCGAACGTGCTGTTGGACCGCGTCCATCATTCCCAGGACCCGGCGCTGGTGCGGCGCGTCCTGACCATCGTCGACACGGAGGGCATCGACATCATCGCGGAGCTGTGGTCCGAATCGGAGCCGGAGTCGCTGCCGGGCATCCTCTGGCGCCTGTACACGCTCCGCTCCTGGATGCGCGCCCGTAAAGACGACCTGCCACGCTTCTGGACGCTGGGCGAACCGGCGGAGGGCGCCGCCAGCGCCATCACCGGCGTCAGCGAGTTCCCCACAGCGGACGACATCATGCGCACGGCCGATTCAATTCTGTCGGGCGCTTTCACCGGCGATTTCGCCGTCGCGCTGGAGCGGGCCAGCGCGTTCCTCGACGTCATCGCGGCAGGCATGGAGCGCCAGTCGCAGCGACTACGCGCGCATCTGGAACTCGTTGGGGACAACACGGACCAGACTGCGGGCCAAATCTCCTGCCAGATTGGACAGGTGTCCGGGCGCGCGGCGAACCGGACGCCACAGCAGCCGTCGGCGCGAATGTCGGCGGCCGCACAGGAGGCCGCGCTCCTGCACCGCACAAGCGCCGATCTGAATGAGACGGCTCGCAGATTCCACGTCGGCGCGAACCTGTGGTCGCGCGGCAAGCTCGACTGAAGCTTCGGTCGGGACGCCGCCGGCGACACGCGCGATCCGGCGAAACCAGGCGGGTAGGTTATGATGAAGCCCGCGTCGGATCGCTTTGCCCCGGGCCTCATTTATTGCCGCCGCGAGCGGCCTTCCGCGCCGACAGGCGCTTGCGGTCCGGCGTTCCCCTTTACGTTTCGCGGAACCATCGTGTATAGTGGGGGTTGTCGCCCCTTTAGCTCAATGGCTAGAGCAGCGTCCTTTTAAGTCGTGGGTTGTGGGTTCGAGTCCCACAGGGGGCACAGGTTGGCCGTGCGGAACAGTTGCGTTCCGCACGGTTTTTTTCGCGTCGCACCCGCTTTTCCCGGACCCGTCGATCCTGCTTCCACCGTCTCAAGCTTGTTTTCCAACCGGGCTGTTCTGCTTCCGTGCCGGCTAACTGCCGAAACCTGCAGCTCTTTCATGCGCCGCGCAAGGCCATGGCCAATGGAACGGGCGTCCCCATCGACGGACTGGCGCTGCTGATGGGCGGTGCCGCTGCCGATGGTCCGGCCGCCCCGCTGCGCTTGACGAGCTATGGGTTCGACAGCTCCGTGCTCTCGATCCTTCGTGTCTATCTCCTGTTTGATCCCTGACCGCTGCGGCAGCGCTCGCGTCTGCTACACCGGGTGCCGAACCGTGCGCGCGGGACGCGGCCTGTACGCCGACGGCGCAGAAGCCGCTTCCAGGGGACATCCTTGCCGGATCCGATTTCGAAACGGTGCCTGCCCTGGTAGCGCGCTTCACGGCGACGGACCAGCGGCGGAACCAGGCCAGCCGCAGCTGTTCTCCGTCGCCGACGTCAATGGCGTCGTCATTGCGCTGCCAACTCGTCTCCAGCGACCGGGAGCAGCGTTCTCCCCGCATCTTTCCACCGGACGCAGCGCATCGCGACGGACGGCGATTCGTTGACCGCGCGTCAAGAACATCAACGGCCACGACCGCATTCCAAACCAGGTCCGGATGCCGAGGCATGCCAATCCGTCCCCGCCCCGATGCGCTGTCCGCTCTGACAGGACGCCTCCTGGCCATCAGTCCGGCTGGTCGGTTCTCAACGGACGATCATGAGGGATCAAGTCCTGTTCGGCTTCCGTCGGCGTCAGCGACGGCGGAGACAGCAGAACGGAAATCGGGGTATGCAGAAACTGGGAAACGCGCGTGATGTCGTCGAGGGTCCAGGAAGTGCGGCCTGTCATCTTCAGGGAGACCGATGGAACGGAGATGCCCATACCTTCCGCTAGGTCCTTCTGGGACAGGTCTTTGAGCGTCAGACGAATCTTGATGTTCTGAATCAGGTCCCTCTGGACTTCGAGGGTCTCTTTCGACTGTCCTTGATGCCGTGTCATGCTTTCAGCTTATTCTTGCGGGCAATTTTTAGGTAATCCCGTCTGACTATCGATTGTCTTTCGGGCGATTCCACGCAAGACAATGCGCGATGCGGTGAGGAATATTTCCATTCTGCGGGAAAAATCCCGCGCCAACGTGTCGCCGGCCTCTCCGCTTCCAGTGTTTCTTTGCCGCTGTAGAGGGGGACTGGTATAAATGGCATCTGTATAGATGCCATTTATATCGGAAGAGGCAGTTATGAAGAAGGACATCCATCCGGAGTACGGCCCGATCGTGTTCCGCGACAAGACCAGCGACCTGCAGTTCCTGACTCGTTCCACCCTTGTCAGCGACAAGCGCGTGACCGAGACCATCGAGTGGGAAGACGGCAACACCTACCCGCTCTATGACGTCGACATCTCCTCCGCGAGCCACCCGTTCTACACGGGCAAGCGTACCGTCCTCGACACCGCTGGCCAGGTCAGCAAGTTCGAGAAGCGCTACGGCAAGCGCACCGCGAAGGCGGGCAAGTGAACGATAGCTCTTGCAGTCGCCGCTGAATCTGTAACGGTTGAACAGGCTCGTCGAGAAGGCGGCCGGGATTCCCGGCCGCCTTTTTCATGCTCTCGTGCCTGCCAGCAGCGCCGTTCCGACAGCCCCGGTTTGACCGGCCAACGCCGCCGAAGCGAGGTTTCCTCATGCATTGCCGGAACCACGCCGAAAGCGCGAGCACACTGGGCGTGCGACGACATGCCACGAGTAGCCGCCGCTATCATAGTGGCGCCTCGTTCGATGCCGCTTCGTGCTCCGCTACGGCACCGGCGACAGCCCGGTGCCGTTGGCCCTTTTCTCAGGCATTCCGGTTTCCGGGAATCGGTGCAGTAAACCACCGTGCAGAGGCGCATGCCGCGCTTGTACCGCAATTTCGAACGATGTAGCAGGGGCCGGCGTTTGAAATGCCTTCCTGCAATCCATCAAGCTTATGGGGCGCGGCCGGCCCCCTCCGCATAAGAAACGACGAATTCGTCGCATCAAAACCGAACCCATGGGGGCACCCCGTGCTAACGGTTCGAGACGTGTATAGCGAAGTCGAAAAAACTACAATTTTGCTGAATTACACGGAGAAGAAGCCGCGAACAGCGCTGGCGGGAATTGCCGCGGATGCCAAGAGAGACCCCGAGACACGGAAAACCGGCGGGTCGACGCGCTTCGCAACGCGCCAGCCCCGCCGGTTCTCCGCTTGAAGGAGAGAGGGGAAGCAATGTATTCTCACAGCACAAACCTAAAACATTGTGCACGTCGGCCCTTGCGAACCGATGGCTTCAGCATAGAGCGCACCCCTTCACGCAACACGTGTTTCCTCTCCGAGATTCCTGTGCGTTCTGTGCTTGTTTCGTGACGCTGAAACCAGGATGGAACGCCGGACCGCACGCTGTCGGGACGGATTTCGAAACGCAGCCCCATGGCCGTGCGGTGAGGTAGACGACCGGACGCCGGCGTCTCGCTGCGGCGCACGGGAAATGGAAGACGATCGGAAACGATGGCGGGCTTGCCCATGGAGCCGTCTTTTCGCGACATAAGGGAATACAGTTCCGATAGGCGCTGCCCGGGCAGAAGACTACCTGTTGGCTGGACGCACGCGGCCGCCATCGATGAGCCGGCGGCGCAGGACTATGATGAGAAGCACGGTCGCCAGAGCTACGGCCGCCATGATCCAGAACATGTTCGACGTGCGGTTCGCGGCCGCCGCAACAGATGCCGCAGGCGCGTCCAGACCGATACCCCATCCGTGGGACGCCAACGCGCTCTTCGTCATCAACGAAGCGTACACGGTGATGCCGATAGCGCTGGAGGTGTTGAGCGTCAGCTCGGCGACGCCCATGCCGCGTCCCCTCTCCTCCTGCGGCAGCGCGGCCGTCGCGCAGTCATATAGCGGCGAGTAGCCGCCGATGATGCCGATGTTGTACACACAGGCGAACGCAGTCAGCGTCCAGAAGCCGCAGCGCACGAACAGCGCTGAAAGCGCGAAGCCAACGACCATGAGGACCGACGACCAGAAGATGGTGTTCCAGCGACCGATCCGCTGCACGACTTTGCCGATGACGGAACTGACGACAGCCGTCAACGCGTAGACGAGTGCCAGGTAGAGCGACACTGTGGTGAGCGAGATGTGGTACACCCCCTTGCCGATGACGCGGTAGATCGGGATGCTGGCGTCGCTGAAGAAGTCGAAGAATACGATGACCAGAACGGCGGCCATGAACGAGCCGTTCTTCACAAACGAACGGGACAGGAACGGCTGCTTGCCGAAAGCGACCCAACAGCAGAAGAACACGGCAAGGACGCCGAGGGCCGCGAGCCAGCCCCAGTGCGGGTAGTCGAAGTAAATGGAGATGAGCATGGCGACGGCGGCGAACGTGACCATGCCCACGTAGTCGATGTGCCGCGCCTGGTCCGTGATGTCGGGAATGTGGCGGACGAGGGCCGGCAGGCAGAAGATCGCGAGCACCGGGATGAGGAAGAGGAAACGCCACGGGACCATGGCCACGAGGCCGCCGGCGAGGATGCCGGCCACGGACGCCAGGTAGTAGACGGCGCCGAACATGCCGATGTACACGCTGCGCTCGTGGTCGCGCAGGTACTTGACGACGAGGACAAGGTAGACGGAGCCGGCCACCTGCGAGCCGATCACCTGCAGGATGCGCGCGGCGAGAACGACCCAGAAGCCCGCCTGGCCGAAAAAGCCAATGATTGAACCGATGATGAGGCAGACCACGCCGATGATGGTCATGCGCTTAGGCGAAATGAAGTCGCAGAGCGAGTCGTACAGCAGGCTTAGCACAGCCAGGACGATGCCCGGGATGGTGGCCAGCAGCGAGGCGCCGGCGTGCATGCCGAAGGATGCGCCGATGTTCTGATAGACGAGCTTGAAGGCCTGGACCATCAGCTCTCCCAGCAAGTAGACCGCCAGCAGCGCGGGCAGCGTTTTTTTGGCAATGCCGCGCGCAGCGTCGGCGGAAACGCCTGCGGCGCGGATCTCGGCGTCCGCCGGAGCGTTCGTGTTTGTCGTTGTCATCGCGACCTCCCATCGCATCGCAGGGCCACTGTCCAGGACCTCAGTCCTGTCCGAAGGCCGATGGACGGCTCAGTGCCTCTTGTCCCCGCCGATCAGCTGCTTGCGGAAAACGACGATCATGGCCAAGGCGACCAGCGAGGAAATCGCCATGATCCAGAAGATGTTCGACGTCAAGTTCGCCGCCGCCGTCTGCGTGTCGGACGCAGCGTGGAGACCGACGCCGAAACCCCACTGCTGCAGCTGCGGCAGGGCGAGCATCATCGAGTAGAGCGCCATGCCGACCGGAGTGGTCGTGTTGCGGGCCGTCTCGGCGACCCCGATGCCGCGGCCGCGCTCGTAGATTGGCAGTGCGTCGGTAGCGCAATTATAAAGCGACGAGTAGGCGCCCATGCAGCCGAAGCTGTAAAGGCAGCCGAAGATGGTCAACAGCCAGAAGCCGGAGCGGATGAACAGCGCCGAAAGCGCGAAGCCAGCCACGCGCAGCACGCCCGACCAGAAAATGGCACGCCAACGGCCCATGAGGTTGACAATCTTGCCGGAAACGACGCCCACGAAGGCCGACAGCACGTAGACGATCGCCAGATAGAGCGACACCGTCAGCAGCGAGATATGGTAAACGCCGCTGCCGATCACCTCGTAGATCGGCAGCACGGCGTAGTTGAACAGGTTGAAGACCACGATGATGAGCGCGGTGATGACGAAGGACCGGTTGCCCGCCATCCGGCGCGTGAGGAACGGATGCTTGCCGCGCATCACGTAGACGCAGAACACGGCGACGAGCACGGCGATCGCCACCAAGTACGCCCAGTTCTTGTAGTTGAAGTAGATGACCACGAGTGCTGGAATCGCAGCGAACACCGCCATGCCGAAGTAGTCGGTGTGCTCTGCCTGGCCTTCGATGTCGGGGATGTCCTTGATGAGCACCGGCATGCAGAAAAGCGCGAGCGCCGGGACAAGAAAGAGGAAACGCCATGGAATCATGACGATGAGGCCTCCGGCGAGGATTCCGACAACGCAGGCGAAGTAGTACATGGCGCCGAAGATGCCCACGTACACGGTCTTCTCGTTTTTGCGCGTGTATTTGGTGACGAGCACGAGGTAGACGGAGCCGGCCACCTGCGAGCCGACGACCTGCAGGATGCGGGAAATGAGGATGACCCAGAAGCTGCCGGAGACGAGGAAACCGAGAACGGATCCGACAATCATGGCGCTGACGCCGATAAGGGTCATGCGCCGCGGGGAGATGAAGTCGCAGAGCGAATCGTACAGAAGGGTGAGCACCGCGAGAGCGACGCCGGGGATGGTGCTCAGCAAGGGAGCCGCGGAACGCATGTTGAGGGAATTGCCGATGTTCTGGTACACGAGGTTGAAAGCCTGGAGCATCAGGTCGCCGAGAACGTACACGATCAGCAGCGCGGGAAGGGCTTTCCTTACTTCGGCCCGGAGTTCCTCGTGTGTTTTTCCACCAGGGCTTTCCGGCTGCCTGGGCCGGACCGAAGGCGATTCAACTGTTTTTAGTGGAGGCCTTTGCGGAGATGCCGTCGATGCAGGCATCTCCGCAAGGCGTTTTCCCGAGTGCGAACCTATCTCCGACATCGGCACCTCACTTAGAACGTGGATTCAGAACGTTGGACTGCGATTCAAACAGGTTTCCTTGCTTTTTATTTCAAAACTAACAAGTCCCCTGCATAAGGGCGGGTTCCGGGCGCGCCATGGAGGCGGACGGAACGGGAATGAGCGCGAAGCAGCTCCGGCGGCGGACGCCGGGAACTCATTGGGGCCGTCCCGGGCAGCGGGCTGGAGGCCCGTCAGCGGTTTCCGCGTTCGAGCACGCGCTCCTCCGCTTTGTTCTCGACTTCCGCGGGCTGGTTTTCGGTCGAACGGATGGCTGCGCGGGCGCACAGGATGACGAGCAGCGTGACGGCAGCGACGGCGGCCATGACCCAGAACATGTTCGACGCTTCGACGGCCGAAAGGTCCGCGGCCGCATTCCTCTGGCCTGCCGTGGCGCGGCCGGCTCGGAGGAACGCCTTGCTGGCGAAGCCGTTCTGGTCCATCAGCGTGCTGTAGACAGCGATGCCGATGGCTGGTGACCGTTGATCATGAGGTCGTAGATTCCGACGCTCCGGCCGCTGTGATTCTGCGGACACGCCGCGGAGGCGCCGTCGTAGATCGGCGTGTAGATGGCCGTCCAGCCCGCCGCGACGAGCGCGTCGAGGACGGTGAGGATCCAGAAGCCGGAGCGCACGAACAGTGCTGAGAGCACGAGGCCTGCGACGATGGCCAGCTGGGAGAGCACGATGGCGCGGAACCGGCCGAAGCGCGCCGCGCACGTACCCAAGAGCACGCCACAATGACCATGGTCACGACGTTGACGGCTGTCAGGCAGTACGACACGGTTTGCAGGGACAGATGGAAGACGCCTTCGCTGATGACCTGGTAGATCGGGGTGATGGCGTACTCGAAGAAGAAGCCGATGAACAGGATGGCCAGGAACAGCGTGTAGGAGCCGTTGCGCAGGAATTCCTTGGTGACGAATGGATGGCTGCTCTTTAGCTATGTAGACGCCGAAAGACGGCGGCGAAACCGACGGCCACGAGAATCAGCCACCACAGCCGCATGAAGGAGAAGTACACCGTCACGCAACCGGCGACCTGCGCGCCCGCGACCTGCACGACGCGCACGACGAGGACGACCCAGAAGAGCCGTGAGAAGAGGAAGCCGATGATGCTGGAGACGATGAGCGCGCCCACGCCCCCGCAGCACCGGTTTCTTGGGCGACAGGAAGTCGCAGAGCGTTTCGTACAGCATGCATGCGACCGCCAGGACGATTCCTGGCAGGGTGCTGAGCAGCGAGGCTGCCGTGGCCGAGATGCGCAGATCGGAGCCGATGTTCGAATACACGAGGCTGAAGCACTGGGATCATCAGCGTGCCCAGGATAAACACGAACAGCAGGCCCGGCAAAGCCTTCTTCGTCTTCGCGCGCTTCTCTTCGAATCCGGCGTCACGTTCCATGTCTCCCTTTCCCGGCGCAGCTGGGTGTGCCGCCGATGCCGTTCTATCGCGTCGTTGAACCGCGCAGCGGGCTTTTCGGTATAACCGCTGTCTAGAAAAGCCGCTGGACGGAACATCGACGCGCCCCGGCGTAGAAAGGGGACCATGGCGGGCCGCGGGGAGCCGGCGACGGGCCGACTCCCCGCGCGGAGGATCACTTTCGCGTCGCGATGTGCCTGCGGGAAGCGATGATGATGACGACGCCCAGCAGCGAGAGGAACGCCATGCACCAGAACATGTTGGCGACGCTGTTGAACGCCGTGCCGCTCGTCAGGCCGAAGAAGCCGTGCGCCGCGAAGCCGCTGTTCGCCATCATTGCCGAGTAGACGGCGATGCCGATGGAGCCAGTGACGTTGAGGGTCAGGTCGAGGACGCCCATCGCGCGGCCGCCTTCCTCGGATGGCACGGCCGCGGAGCCGGCATCGTAGATCGGGGTGTACACGGTCGTCATGCCGGCGATGAAGATGCAGGCGAGAAACGTAAGCATCGCGAAGCTGGCGTGGATGAACAGCGCGGAGAGGGCGAAGCCGACGGTCATGAAGATCGCGGACCACAGCATCGTACCCCAGCGGCCGAGCTTGTTGACGATCGGGCCGGAAAAAACGCCGATGATAGTCGCCACGACATAGACGACGGTCAGGTACAGAGTGGTCTCCCACAGCGGCACCTTGAAGAGCTCGCTGCCGATGACCTGGTAGATAGGCACGGCCGCGTAGTTGAGCGCATACAACACAAAGAGGATGACCAGCGGGAGCATGTAGCGCGGGTTGGAGACGAACCTCGTGGTAATGAACGGGCGCTTGCCGTCGACGACGTGCAGCGCGAACATGACGAACAACAGGCCCGCGGCAAGCAGCAGCCACCACTGGTCCGGATAGGAGAAGTACACGGTCAGCAGCGTGGCGGACAGGCCGAAGACGATGATGCCAATGACGTCGAGCTTGGTGCTCCGGACATTGATGTCAGGCGTGTTTCGCGAGAGCACCGGCACGAAGAAAATAGCCAGCACCGGCAGCAGGAAGATGTAACGCCAGTTCCAGGAGGTGATCATGCCGCCGAAGAAGACGCCCGCAGCCGCCGCCAGGTAGTATACGGCGTTGAAGATGCCGAAGTATCTGGCCTTCTCCTTGCCGTCGAGGTACTTGGACGTCAGCACGAGGAACACCGAGCCGGCGACCTGCGCGCCCGCGACCTGCACGACGCGGCCAGCCAGGACAAGCCAGAAGGCCACCGGACCGCCGATCCACGCGCAGCAGAAGGACACCAGCGAACCGACGATGAGACCCCAGACGCCGATCATCGTCATTCTCTTCGGGGAAATAAAATCGCCGAGCGTCTCGTAGATGAGACAGGCGACGCCCAGGATGATGCCCGGAATGGTGGTCAGCAGAGCCGCCTGACCGCCCATCCCCAGCGAATCGCCGATGTTCTGGTAGACAAAATCCATCGCCTGGATCATGAGAGTGCCCAGCAGGAAGATCACCAGCAAGCTCGGCAGAGCCTTCTTGGATTTCCTACGGTTGATTTCGAACTGCTCCTGCGCGGACACGGCCGCCGAAGCGTTCTGCGATGCATCAGACATCGTTCCTCCGTTCCTTTGTTTCCTGTGTTGTCTTCCCGACATGGCCGCTTGGACCCGGCCGCCAGGCCCAGGATCCGGCCCATGCACTACTCTTGAAGCGCTCGCAGCTAAGCTGGAGCACCGCATGCGTGTTTTTCTTTTTGGCCAGCAGGTGGCTCTGGCCGCCGATGCCGCGTCTGCGGGCCGGATCCTTTGGTTTCTCACCGCAGGCAAACATCGAAGCGGCCCGCGAGCGCGTGGCCAGGCGGCGGCGAGCGGGTCGCGCAGGCCGCAACCATCCTAGCGGGGCGGGGCGTTCTTTTCGCTGACGCGCAGGTAGCAGCCGGGCGTACCGGCGAGGAAGCGTCAGGTTCGGCGCCGACGGAGGCGTTCTCTCCGCTGGAGGGGCCGGCGTCGCCTGGCTGGGTCGGCGCGCCGCCCATGTTGACGACACCGGGGACGTTGCGCAGCGTGTCGTCGATGCCGGTATCGAGGCTGAGGATGATTTCCTTTCGTGGCATCGCTGCCGCCTTTCTCTGCCGGACCGGGCGGACGGGAACGTCATTCGATGGCGAAGTTCTCCGCCGCTTCCGCGTCGGAGGCGCTGCTGGAATCGTCTGCCGCGGCGACGCCTGCGGGAGCCTCGGAGCCGTCCACTTTAGCATTGCGGGCCTCGGCCTTGGCGATCGGCCTGCGCATGGCGACGACGACGACGAGGGCGATCGCGGCGGCCAGGCACATGATCCAGAACACGTTCGACGTCAGGAAGGCCTTCTTGCCCTCGAGCGCCACACCCAGCCAGGCGCGCTCCGCCAGGTCTTTGCGGTCCATGAGGTAGCCGTAGAAGGCGATGCCCATGGCCGGGGACGTGTTCATCATGACGTGCGCCACGCCGATGCCGCGGCCGCGTTCCTTGACCAGCAGCGAGCCGGAAGCCAGGTCGTAGATCGGCGTGTAGATGAGCGCCAGGCCGGCCTCGTAGACGATGGCGAAGACCGTCAGCAGCCAGAAGCTGGAGCGCAGGAACAGCGCGGAGAGCGCGAAGCCGACGATCATGAGGACGACGGACCACACCATGAGACGGTAGCGGCCGAGTTTCTGTATGAGCGGTCCGGAAACCCAGGAGATGACGATGCAGGCGATGTAGACGACCATGAGGTAGAGGGACACGTCTTGCAGGCTCATGTGGTAGACGTGCTTGCCGATAACCTTGTAGATCGGGATGGCCGCGTACTGGAAGAAGAATGCCACGAACAGCGTGACCATGATGCCCATGTAGGCGCCGTTGTGGACGAACTTGCGGGACAGGAACGGGTTCTTGCCGTAGCGAACGTAGAAGCCGAAGGCCGCCATCAGCACGACGAAGGCCAGGACGAGCCACCACGCGCTATAGGTGAAGTAGATGGTCAGCGCGGCCGCGGCGGCGACGAACACGGCGACGCCGAATGCGTCGAACTGGTCGCCCTTATTGCGCAGCACCGGGACGTTCTTGACGAGGAACGGCAGCAGCAGCACCGACAGCGACGGCAGCAGCAGCAGGAACTTCCACGGGATGAAGGAGATCATGCCGCCGAAGAGCATGCCCAGCGCGACAGACACGTAGTAGATGGCGTTGTTGATGCCGATGTAGAGCGCTTTTTCCTTTGGGGAGAGGTACTTGACGACGATGACGAGGATGACGGAGGCGTGCACGGCTAGGGTCTGCAGGATGCGGGCGACGAGGACGCACCAGAAGTTGTTGGAGCAGACGAAGCCGAAGATGGAGGACGCTGTCAGCAGGCACACGCCCCAGACGATGATGGCGCGCGGCGAGACGTAGTCGCACAACGTGTCATACAGCATGCAGATGGCGGCGAGCGCGACGCCCGGCAGCGAGACCAGCAGCGGGGCCGCAGCGGCCATGTGCAGGTCGGCACCGACGTTTTGGTAGACGAGGTTGAAGGACTGGAAGACGACGTGCCCGAGGGTCGTCAGCAGGAACAGGGCGGGCAGCGCGATCTTGACGCGGCGCCGTCCCCTCTCGAACCCATCTTCGCCTTGCACAGTTGTTTTAGTGTCGGTTGGCTGCGACGACATGAGCGGACCCTCTCTACGAAAACGCTGCTGGCGCTGGCGCAAACGCACCCGCGGTTTTCACTATAATCAAGTGAACTGACGACCCCGTGGCGCGCGGCGGCGGTTGCCAAGACCGTCGTCCCATTGTCCCAAGATGCCCAGCCCCAGCCCGTCCCGCCGCCGTCCGGAGAGGGAACGCTCCGGAGGCGCGGGCGGGCCGTCCCTCCGGAGCGTTCCCTCTCGGCGGCTGTCAGCGGTTCACTTGCCGCTGCTTTCGTCCTCGTTCATTTTCTCGGGACTGGCCACGTCGTCGGCGAAGTTGCCGGTCGCGCGCTCAATGGCTTTCTCTTCGGCGCTGACGGCGTCGGCGAAAGCGGCGGTGAGCTTGGTTGCGCCGGACTTCTCGGCGGCGGATGCCAGGACGGCGGCGTCGGCGTGCTCCGGATCTTCCAGCGCGGCCTTCTCCTCGGCGCTGAGGCTGTTGGCTCTCTCCTCCATCTTGAGGATCTTGCGCTCCTGGAAGACCAGGTAGATCACGATGACCAGGCACAGGCCGGCGGCGCAGTACAGGACGATGCCGCAGGAACCCCAGCCGTACTTGTTGACGAGCTCGCCGATGAGGGCGGTCGCGATAGTCTCGCCGAAGATATACTGGAAGAAGCCCATGAAGCCGGTGGACAAGCCGACCGCGTACTTCGGGACGGCTTCGTTGACCATGAGGCCAACAAGGTCGAGCGGAGCGTAGATGCAACCGCCGGCCACGAAGAGCGCGACGAGGATGACGGTCTTGTTCGGGCTGGTGAAGTAGAAGATCAGGGCGATGATCATGACGATGGTCAGCCAGAAGGTGACCAGCGCGCGGCGGCCTTTGAGACGGTCGGAGACCCATCCGAAGAAGATGACGGACGGGATGAGGGAAATCTCCCAGTAGCCGACGATCCACTTGGCGAGGCTGACGCTGAAGCCGTGGGCCGGCAGATAGCTCGGAATCCAGGAGAGGACGCCGTAGCGGATGATGTAGAAGCTCATGGAGGTCAGGGAAACGGCCCAGACCATTTTGTTGGTCAGGACGTCCTGGGTGAAGACCTTCCACAAGGATTTCTTGGTGATGGAGCCCGCGGTGGTGGCGCCGTTCTCGTTGAGTTCGACGGAGTCGGAGTAGGTGTTGATGTCAGGCAGGCCGTACGCTTCCGGACGGTCGGAGTTGATGATCAGCATGGCGGTCGCGATGATCGCGGAGACCACGGAAGCGGTGATGAACACGGCCGGCAGGGAGCCGGAGAACCAGGCGGTGGCGGCTTCGATGGACACGACGCAGAAGAACGCGCCGAAGTTGTGGGCGGCGGACCATGTCGAGTAGGAAGCGCCGCGGGACTTCTTGGAGAACCACAGGCTGATTTCGCGTTGGCAGACCGGCGCCCCGATGGCCTGGGACACCGAAAGCACGAGCATCAGGATCAGCATGACGTAGAAGTTGCGGTTCCAGGCGAACAGCAGGTTGACGACGCAGGAGACGTACAGGCCCAGGGCCAGGAAACGCGGGCCGTGGACGCGATCGGCGACGAAGCCCATGAAGAGCTTGGAGATGCCGTAGCCGATGCCGAACATGGACAGGATGAGGCCGATTTGGGCGATGCTGAAGCCGTATTCGCGGCGGATCGGGACCTGCTCGTCCTGGACCACCTGGCGGATGATGTAGTAGCCGGCGTATGTTATGCAGGTGGCGATGAGAACGCCCGTTTGGCGTTTTTTGTATTCGTGCTTGACCCTCGCCTGTGGCACCTTGACCACAGCGTCAGCAGGTGCGCTGAAGAACGACATGAGAAACCCCTCTCTGGTAATTCTCGTCCCGCGGCATTGTTGCCGTGAGGCATTCCGTTTTAATCAGCTGATCGAGCCATTCAGTAAACGCGCTTTATTTTTTCACACTCCAAACACAAAAATCTCTTCTGAAAACGGTTCCAGAAGAGATTTTCGACGGTTCGGCGATTGTCCAAGGCCCGGCCGAGGCCTGGAAGCGGCCTCAGACCGCGCGTTCGGTGGCTGTCGACGGCGAGATGGCGTCGATTTCGGCCAGTTCTTCGGCGGTGAAGCTCGTGTTCGCGACGGCTTTGACGTTGTCGAGCAGCTGGCTAGGCTTCGACGCTCCGACGAGCACGCTGGTGACGCCCTCGTGGCTGAGGATCCACGACAGGCTCATCTCGGCGAGGCTCTGGCCGCGACGGGCGGCGATGTCGTTGAGCGCGCGGATCTGCGCGAGGCGGCCGTCGGTGAGGTCGCCGGCCTGCAGGAAACGCGGATCGCGGCCAATGCGCGAATCCTCCGGGATGCCGTTGAGGTAGCGGTCGGTCAGCAGGCCCTGGCTCAGCGGCGAGTAGGCGATGATGCCGAAGCCGTTGTCCTCGGCGGCCCGCAACAGGCCGTCGCCCTCGATGTGGCGGTCGAAGATGTTGTAGCGTACCTGGTCGATGACGAACGGCGTGCCCAGCTCGCGCAGGATCTTGGCCGCGGCCACGGCCTGACGCGCCGAGTAGTTGCTGAGGCCTACGTACAGCGCCTTGCCGGAGCGGACGATCTGGTCGAGCGCGCCCATGGTCTCCTCGAGGGGCGTGTCCGGGTCCGGCCGATGGTGGTAGAAGATGTCGACGTGATCGAGGTTCAGCCGTTTGAGCGACTGGTCGATGCTGGAGATGAGGTACTTGCGCGAACCCCAGTCGCCATAGGGGCCGGGCCACATGGTATAGCCAGCCTTGGTGGTGACGACCAGTTCGTCGCGGTACGGCTTGAAGTCCGTGTTGAGCAAGCGGCCAAGATTCTCCTCGGCTTCGCCCGGATGCGGGCCGTAGTTGTTCGCGCAATCGAACTGCGTGATGCCCGCGTCGAAGGCCGCGCGCAGCATGGCGCGCATGGCGCCGTAGTCGCCGATAGCCCCGAAGTTGTGCCAGGTGCCCAGCGACACTTCCGGCAGCAGCAGGCCGGACCGCCCGCAGCGCCGATAGCTCATCCGTCCGTCATACCGACCAGCGTCGGCAGCATAGAGAGTGCCCATGCCCCTCAGCGTAGACCGAGCGCCGGGGCCGACACGCTGCAGCGGCGTGCGTCCATGGGAAAAAATCCGGCATGGCTCCGGAACAGACACGAAGCCGGCGGCGGACGAGCCGCGCGGACTGCTTCCGCCTGCGGCCGGGGAACAGGGCCATCGCTCAGACCGGCGACTATAATGGCTCCATTACGAGGAGGAAGGAGCGCGGGCCGTCGAAAATGGGCCGATGCGCGGACTGCTGCGCGGAAGGAGCCTCGGTGAAGACCATCTGGAAGATCGTCCGGCGAGACATCCGGCGCGTGGTCGGCAATTTCCCGGCCGTTCTCGTGCTCGTCGTGCTTCTCTTCCTGCCCTCCTTCTACGCCTGGTTCAGCACCGTCGCCTACATGGACCCCTACGGACGCACCGGGAGCCTGCCTGTGGCGGTCGCCAACGAGGACCGGACTGTCCACTCCGCGCTGGGAATGATCAACGTCGGAGACCGCGTCGTCTCCGAGCTGAAGAGCAATAGGCAGCTCAGCTGGCGGTTCGTCTCCAGGAAGCAGGCCATCGCCGGAACGAAGTCCGGCCAATACATCGGGGCCATCGTCATCCCTTCGGACTTCACCAGCAGGCTGCTGGGCCTGACGGACATCGCCCATGACGGCCAGGCGCAGAAGCCGTCCTTCGACTACTACGTCAACGAGGAGATCAACGCCATCACACCGAAGATCATGGCCGCAGGCGCCAGCACCGTGCTCGACGACGTCAACTCTGCCGTGCGGGGCACCGCGTCCCAAGCCGTCGCCCAGCAGATCGCGCAGTCCGCGGCCACGCTGTCAGCGAACGCGAAGACCGCGAACGGCGAAGCCCTCGGCGACGTCGGCCAAGCCATGGCCGCGCTCGACCAGGCTGAGAACGAGACGAGGTCCATCGCCGCCTCCGTCAACGCGGCCCGCACGCGGGACGCCGCCAGCCAGACAACGGTCCGGGATCTGCAGAAGAACTGCGACGACTTGTCAAACACCGTCCTAGCCAACGGCGATTCCATCGCCCAGGCGCGACGGAACATCGCCGCCTTCTCCTCGCAGGCGTCCTCGGCCATCGCCGCCTCCAACAGCCTCGTGACGACCGCCAGCGGGCGAGCCAACGCAGCTGTGGGCAGCGCGACGCGGCAGATCCTCACCGTCCAGGGGAGCGTCGACTCGGCGCTCGCCCAGACGCGGGGCGCAGTCAGCAGCGTGGACGGCGTCCTCGCCCATCTCAAGGCCCTCCAACAGGCCGACGGCTCGCAGCTGCCGCCAGGTCAAGCAGGACAAACCATCAACAACGCCCTGAACGACGCCATCAACCGCTTCCAGAAAGCCAACGGCGACGCGCAGACGCTCGTCACGGCCCTGCAGACCGACAGCTCCGACATCGGTGGGACCGCGAGCGCTGTCGGTTCCAGCGCCAGCGCCCTCGACGACGCTGTGGACTCCGCAGTCGCCGCGAGCAACGGCCTGACAACGACACTGGCCGGCACCATCGTCCCGCAAATCGACATCGGCCTGGACTCCCTCGACGGCGCGAACACGACGGTTAGCTCGAAGATCGCGGCCCTAGGCGCCAGCGCTTCGCAAATCCTTGCGCTCCTCCGCCAGCTCGACTTCGCCTTGGGTCAGCTTCACTCCACGCTCGAGTCCACGGTCTCCCAGATCGGCGCCGCGCGTTCGCAGCTGGGTTCCATGGCGGATGACATCGCTGCCATCAGCAGTTCGAACGCCGTCACGGAGCTGAGCCATCTGCTGAAGGTCGACCCCGACGATGTTTCCGGCTTCATGGCAAGTCCGGCGCTGCTGACGAACCACGTGCTCTTCCCCGTCGCTAACTACGGCTCGTCGGTCTCGCCGCTGTTCACGTCGCTGGCCCTGTGGATCGGCGCGTTCATGCTCGTGGTCATCTACAAGCTCGAGGTCGACGACGGGGGTGTGGGCAAGATCCGCGTCAACGAGGGATACCTGGCCCGTCTGTCCCTCTTCACGCTTATCGGCCTGCTGCAGGCGCTGGTGGTGACGACGGGCGACCTCGTCATCGGCGTGCACATGGCCAATGTCCCGGCGTTCTACTGGGCGGCGCTATGGGAGGCGATCGTTTTCAACGCCGTCATCTACATGCTGGCCACGTGCTTCCAGCTTATCGGCAAGGCGCTCGTCATCGTGCTGGTCATGATGCAGATTCCGGGCGCTGGCGGCATGTACCCCATCCAGATGATGCCCGGCTTCTATCAGTCGCTCTACCCGGTGTTGCCGTTCACGTACGGCATCGGCATGATGCGCGAGGCCGTCGGCGGGCTGTACGGCAGCACCTACTGGATGGACATGCTCTGGTTGGGACTGTTCGGTGCCGCGGCCTACATCATCGGTCTGTTGGTGCGCCCGCGGCTGCTCAACCTCAACATCATGATCGACAAGAAGCTCACGGAAACCGATTTCTTCATCACCGAGGAAGGCAAGTTGCCCACGCAGCGAATGCCGCTCGTCGCCATACTGCGCGCTCTAGCCCAGGGCAGCCAATACCGCGGGCGCATCCTGCGCCGGGCCGCGCGCTTTGAGAAACGATACCCGAAGCTGCTGCGCGCCGGCTTCCTTCTGGTGCTCCTGCTGCCGCTCGTGCCGCTGAGCCTCATGATGTTCGTCAGCATCGATCTGCGGCTGGTCATGCTCTTGCTGTGGCTCATCTCGCTGGTGCTGTCCTTCAGCTTCATCATCATCGTCGAGTACCTGCACGACGCGACGAAGCGCAACCTCGACATCTCCGGCATGGACAACCGCCGTCTGCGCGACGAACTGGCGAAGGAGGGACGCGCGTGATGAGCGAACCGGACAAAACCCCGGAGGAAACCGGCGCGATGGACGCCGCTCCGCTGGCGACGCCGACAGAGAAGACGAAGAAGGCAGCACGGAAGAAGGGGAAGCCGATGATCCGCATGTCGCGCCGCCCCCGCTACCAGCCTTGGATGAACCCGTGGATCCTCTTCTGGCGGGACGTGCGCTCCGTGGCCACCAACTCGATCGGCCTCATCATCGCGCTCGGACTCATCGTGGTGCCGGCCCTCTACACCTGGTTCAACGTTGGCGGCGAAATGGACCTCTACTCGCACACCAGCAGCCTGCAGGTCGCCGTCGCCGACACCGACTCCGGCTACGAGTCCAACCTCATCCCCGTGCGCGTTGACATCGGTCAGACCCTCACCAACAAACTACGCGCCAACAAAAGCTTCGACTGGCAGTTCACCACCGAACAGCAAGCCATCGATGGCGTCAAATCCGGCAAATACTACGCCGCCATCGTCATCCCGCCCGACTTCAGCGACGATATGATGACCCTGTTCTCGCCCACCACCAAGCATGCCAGCCTCGAGTACTACACCAATGAGAAGCTCAACCCCATCGCGCCCAAGCTCATCACCGAAGGCGCCGACGCCGTGCGCACCGAAGTCAACGCCGCCTTCACGTCCGCCATCACCACCATCGGACTAGGCCTGGCCGACGGACTGGGCCGCTACCTCGATTCCACCAACGCTTCCAGCGCCATCGCCAATCTGGACGGCAACCTGCGAAACGCGGCCCAGCAAGCACAAAGCAACGCCACGCTCGTCGGCTCCTACCGGTCCATCCTCCTGTCGGCGCGAAACCTATCCACTACCGCCAGCGGCATGCTGCCCGCCTCCGGATCCCTCGCCGCCGCCGCAAAGAAAGCCACCGGCAGCGCGGCCGCCGCGGCCGACAGCGCCGGCGGAACCCTCGCCACGGCCGCTGACGCCATCGACGACGCGCTCACGCAGAGCTCCGCCGCCTTCGGCAGCGTCTCCTCCAAACTCGACGCCGTCATATCCGACCTGTCGAACGGCAGCTCCACAGCCGCCGACCAGATCGACACCTCAGCCTCCGCCGTCGCCGACCTCGCCGCCAAATACTCTCAGCTCGCCGACTCCCTGAACCAGCTCGAAAAAAACCTACCAAACAACGGAACCAGCGCCGCGGAGGACAAGGCGCTCGCCGCCCTGCGCGCTCAGCTCAACGGGCAGACGACCGCACTGAACGCCGCCGCCGCGAGTCTGACCGCCCTGACGCAGAAGCTGACGGCCGCGAGCGCCAGGCTGCGTTCCGACGACGCCAACAACCAGCGGCAGAACGCGCAGATCAGGCAGGACGTGTCCACGGCCCGCTCCAAGATCGCCGCGCTGAAGAACTCAACGGGCTCCATGGTCAGCAGCCAGCTGCGCGCGCTGGCCTCCCAGATGGACAAGACCGGCTCCGAGGCCACTGCTATCGCGGGCGACCTGGATGCGGCTGTCTCGCAGATTGCCGCGACTGGCGACGGTGCCAGCTCCCAGCTGGGCATGGCCGCCGACACGCTCTCCGACGCGCAGGAACAGCTGTCCGCCGCGGCTGGCAAGCTCAACGCCCTCGCTTCGCAGATCCAGCAGGCCCTGCAGAGCAAGGACGTCGCTAGGCTGCGTTCCATTCTCTCGGTCAGCCCCGCGGCCCTTGCCTCGCTTGTCTCTTCGCCGGTGCGGATCGACGAGCACGCTGTTTACCCCGTCGCCAACTTCGGCAGCGCCATCGGCCCGTTCTACGCGATACTGGCCATGTGGATCGCCTGCCTGCTCGATGTCGTCGCCATCAAACCACGGTACGCGGCCGCGAAGAGAGAGGGGCTCAGGAATCTCAGGCCGCGGCAGATGTATTTCGGTCGGCAGCTGTCCATCACGTTCATCGCCATTATCCAGTGCGAGCTCATTGCGCTGGGCTGCCTGTTCTACCTGCGCATGCAGATGGTGCGGCCTTGGATGCTGCTGCTGCTCGCGCTCGTATGCGCCATCGTTTTCTCCACCATCACATACTCGCTGGTGGACTCCTTCAACAGCGCGGGCGAGATGGTCTCGGAGCTATTGCTCATCGTGCAGATCACGGCCGCCGGCGGCACCTACCCCGTCGAAGTGATGCCGAAGTTCTACCAGATCCTGACGCACTTCCTGCCGGCCACGCACGCCATCAACGCCATGCGCTACTGCGTCGGCGGCTTCTATGGGACGCGGTACTGGGAGGAGTTGGGGTATCTGCTCTGCTTCCTGCCGCCGGCCTGGCTGCTCGTGCTCGTGCTGCGCAAGCCGTTCCAGTCGATGACGCGCAACTTCACGCTCAAGTCCAAGAGCGCCAAGCTCATCGTGTGAAAGGAGGACGCTGAGCGGCGAAGAACCCTTCCAGCAGTTTCCGGCACGCGTCCTCCTCGACGCCTCCGATCACCTCGGGATGGGCGCCCATATGCGGGTCGCGCGGAATGTCCCATACCGATCCGCACGCACCCAGTTTGACGTCCCACGCGCCGAACACGATGCGCTCGACGTGAGCCATCACCGCCGCGGCCGCGCACATCGGACAGGGTTCCAGCGTCACCGCCAGCGTGCAGCCCGAGAGATTCCATGTCCCCCGGCGCGCGGACGCCCGGCGCATCGCCAGCACCTCGGCGTGGGCCATCGGGTCACCATTCGCCTCGCGCTCGTTGTGCCCGCTGCCCAGGACTTCGCCTGCCGGGCCAAGCACCACGGCGCCGATGGGGATGTCGATGCCGGATCGGGCGGCGGCGGGACCAGTCCGAACGCCGACGCCGGATGGAGCGTCGACGGCACTGGCCAGCGTTTCCCGCGCTTCCGCGAGCGCCGCGTTGACGGCGGCATCCCATCGCGTCGAACCAATCATGCTGTTCCTTTCTCCGATGCTTTCGACTTGCAACCCGTTCCCGAACTCCCGCTTGCCGCGCTTCATCCGATCCTTGAACTCGTGGCAGCCCGTCGCGCTCGCCTGTTCGGGATGCGCAGGCCGCGCTTCCGGACAAACGCCTCGTCGTGGCCGTCGCGTCCATCGCGCGGAACGGCTCCGCTTTTGCCGGCTCGCCGGATAAAGGTAGAACCCGCGATGGACGACGAAACGGAACATATGCGATGCTCGATTCCCTCTTTTCGTTCTTGCTCAGACCCTCGTCGGCATTCAGGACCGCAGCTGTCGTATTTCCTGTTGCTGACGTGTCCATGCGATTTCCCGCGCCGTCCAGGTATTCTCCGTTCCCGGCGCGCCATGGAAAATGGTTCTTCGGCTTCAGGAGCGTGTGCAAACTGGAGTTGAGATGCTGAATCGGCCCATGCGCGGCTTCAGATGCGGACTCAATCGATGTTCCGTTCTTCTTTCTGCTTGTCTTCCCTCGGCCTTCGGCGCATGCTCCAGGACGGATTTATCCTCTGGCTGGCCAAAGCGTTGCAGGCACTCCTGCACGAATAGAACCGTGGAAAAGATCTCCGTCCATAAATGGCAAAAAGGTTCCCGTTGGAGCACGGGCGCTGGACACAGGCCCTGTGTTGGGCCTCGTCCTTGCCTCACACTTTTCTATGCTGGTATGGACGCCCCCTGATCACTTCCCTATCGCTGTGCTGGCGAACAGGAGGGTTTTCCCTTTCGCTCAGAAGCAGGGGCTCCCGTTCAGAACACCGCAGCGCCGCTCAAGGCAACGCTTCGTTGGGCATACGATCCCTTTGCCCCGGTAGCGCCCGAAATAGACGGGCTTCTCGTCACCATGCTGGGAATACACCCTGCCGGTTTGCACTTGTCTTCAGTGCCGGGACCGTTGAGCGGAAAATCGGGTCCGTCGGTTCAATGGATCCAGCCGTAACCGCTAGCATGAACCGCGCCCTGTCCGCCCTCAGCCATCGCCGCTCCTTTGCCTGCGTGAGAGCCATCCGATCGCGGTTTGTTATCTGGTTTCCGTCGTGGAAACCTCCTTTCAGACCGGGGGACGCCCTCGCTCCTGCGCCAAGCCTTCTCCGGAGCGGAAAGCATCGTCAGGCTCTTGTAAGGTAGGGAATATGGCTATGCAGCTGCACGTTATGAAGCACCCGCTGGTCGAGCACAAGCTCACCGTTCTGCGGGACGAAAACACTCCATCCAACAATTTCCGTCAGCTTGTCAGCGAGCTCGTGACCCTCGAGGCTTACGAAGCGACTCGCAATCTGACTCTTGAAGAGCACCCGATCCAGACGCCGGTGGCACCGATGACCGGTCACACGCTCACCAAGAATCCGCGCCCGATGGTCATTCCGATCCTGCGCGCCGGCCTAGGCATGCTCGACGGCATGATGCGTCTGATGCCGACTGCCGAAGTCGGCTTCCTCGGTATGAAGCGCGACGAGCGCACGTTGGACGTCATCACTTACGCGCAGCGTCTGCCGGAGGACCTCACGGGACGCCAGTGTTTCATCCTCGACCCGATGCTCGCCACCGGCGGCACCTTGGTCACCGCCATCCACTACCTCGCCGAGCGCGGGGCGCGCAACATCACCGCCATCGATATCATCGCCGCTCCGGAAGGCCTGGAGCGCCTCAAGAAGGAAGTCGATCCGAGCATCAACTTCGACGTCGTCGTGGCTGGCGTGGACGACCGTCTCAACGAGAACGGCTACATCGTCCCGGGCCTGGGCGACGCGGGCGACCGTCTCTACGGCGTGGTCGACTGAAGGCCGCTTGACGGCCAAACGAAGGCTGCCGGAACCTGCGAAAAGGGTGGTTCCGGCGGCCTTTTGCTGTTTTACTTCCCCGCCTTGGGGTACGCGGGGTTGGCGTCGTCGTATTCGTAATGGCTGAGGCGGCCATCCTGCATCCAGCGGCGCAAGGCGTCGATCTCCTCGGCGTGGTCCGGGTCGAGCAGCTGCGGGAACTCGCCGCGCACAGTGCTGTCGTAGCCGGCGGCGGTGATGGCGCGAGGCCGGATGTCCTGCGCGAAATCGTGGACACGGCCGGCGACGATATTCTCTAATTGCCATGCCTCGCCATTGGCCAGCGCGACGCGCATCCGGCCTTGTGGACAACCGGAAACGTTGCCCACGGCGGCGACGTCGGTTTTGGCGACGGATCCCACCGCGCACGGCCGCGCGCCGGGCTTCGTATCGTCTGCGCCAGCGACTGCCTTGCTGACAGCCGCTTCCCCGGTTGGCTTCCCACCTGTCCCAGCGCGCGGCGCGACGCGATAGAGACGGTGCCGGGACGTGGCGAACAGAATCGGACGGGAACCGCCGGAGTCCCGCGCCACGACGAAGCGGGACATCCGCTCCGGGAAACCGCCCACCCATTCCAGGAAGGGAGAGCGCAACGGCTCGTCGTCGATCTGCTCGGCGAAGCGCCGGAGGTTCGCTTCCGCTGGATTGTTCTGTGCCATCTCAGTCATCCACACCATCGTTCCCACCGCTCGTTCCTGTGACGGGTGCCGCGGCAGCGCCGACAACGCCTTCACGCCGCTGGCACCTCTGACGCTGGATGGCGACGCCGGCGGTGAGGGAACGGTAGTGCATGGCGTCGAGCCACTGCGGCAGCGTCAAGTCCTCCATGATGCGCATATCGGTGTCCGGAGTCAGCAGCGAGCCGCCGGGGATGGAGTCGACCGGCAGCGTGAAGTACGGCCCGACAGTGATGGCGTTGCCGATTTGGCCTGGCTTCATCATGACGTGCGCGAAACCGATCCACGACTCCTTGAACGCCACGCCCGCGTCGCGCCCGCATTCGGCGATGGACTTCGTGATAGCGTGGCGGCGCTTCTCCAGGAACTCGAGCAGCTCATCCTCGTTCGGGGTCTCCCATACACCCGCGTCCTCGATATACATGCTGGAGTCCGTGGCCGGGTTGCGTGCGATCGACACGGCGATGGCCGACCACACCCCGTAACCCTGGCCCGGCCGCATGGGCATATCGCTCTTCGGACGGCCGGCGGTCACGCCCTTGTTGGCGCACACGACGAACGCGCCCGGAGCCGGGTGATGGCGCCGTTCATTCACAGTGCCGAAATACTCGACGAGCGCGTCCTGCAGAGGCTTGGCGTCGTAAATGGGCAGCTTGCTGCCATCCCACTGTTTCACATGAAACAACGGCTTCGCGGCATCGATAGCGGGATTGCGCAGCAGGTCGTAGCCGAGCAGATGGCCCTGCGGTCCGGTGAAGCTGGACGCCGTGGTCATGTTGATCTGCCCGATGTAGGCGTTTTTGCATTCCGCGCGGTCGTAGGACACGATGCCGTCGAGCATCTCGTCGTCGGTCTTCTCGCGCACGCCCGCGTCGACCTTCAGACCGGTCACGTAGCCGTTGCCGATGTTGCCCGGCTCCATGTAGCCGCGCGCCCACCGCCGGTAAGGGCTGATCGCGATACGGTCGACGCCGTTCCTGTTGAGCTTTTCGTCGAGTGCCGCCATGGCTCACCTCCGAAAGACGTCGGACCCGGCCGGACTCCGCCGGGTTCCGTTTCCCACACAGACATCCACAGTGTAGGGCCGCGTTCCTGAGCGACGCCAGAGTCCCGGACGAGAGGAATTCCCGAACAGCGGCAAAACCGGCTGGATTCAAGACACAATCGATCAGATTCAAACGCCTCCCCCGACGAAACGGCGGCCGAGAGCCGTGGCGATCGATCGGCGCGTCAACGCAAAGCCGTCGGACCGGACATGATTCCGGCCGACGAGACCGAAACTGACGGCTACGCCCATACGCTGCAGGCGAATCCGGATTCAGACGGTGGTCCGCTTCGATGCCGCGGCGGCAGCGCTGCCGCCGCATAGGTAGTGCGTCCTCAGAGCGGTTCGGACGTCGGCGCGCGGCAGCCCCCGTCCGCCGGGATCTCGTCGTTCATCGGCATCGTCTCATTCCTCCGCGTCATCCTCGTCGCCATGCGGTTCGCACTTCATGTCGCAGTAAGCGCAGCGGTAGTCCGGTTCCTTGCCCGTCGAATCGGAAGCTAGGTAGAAGCTTGGTTGCGCCTCGCGCGGATCGTCCGTGATGCAGCGCTTGTTCCCGCAACGCAGGCCC
>JAFRAT010000002.1 GCA_017405305.1 Aeriscardovia sp.
CCATGCGGTTCGCACTTCATGTCGCAGTAAGCGCAGCGGTAGTCCGGTTCCTTGCCCGTCGAATCGGAAGCTAGGTAGAAGCTTGGTTGCGCCTCGCGCGGATCGTCCGTGATGCAGCGCTTGTTCCCGCAACGCAGGCCCAGCCTCGCGGCGTTGTCAGCATCCATTGGCATGCCGGCGACGATCGGCTTGTCCCCCGGCACCGGGCGGCAGTTTGCTGCGTCGTCGAAGCCCGGCAGTTCCAGACCCAGCAGGCTTGAGATGAGCGCCATGCGCATGAGCATGCCGTTGTGCACCTGGTCGAAGTAGGCGGCGCATGGCTCGGCGTCCACGTCGCGGGCGATCTCATTGAAGCGCGGCAGCGGGTGGAGCACGGCCAGACTGCCCTTGGCGTTCGCCAGCTTGGCGCGCGTCAGCACGTAGGTGTCGCGCAGGCGCAGGTAGGCCTCCTGGCTGGCGAAGCGTTCGCGCTGGACGCGAGTCATATAAAGGACGTCAAGGTCCGCAATAGCTGAACACAACTCGGAAAACCTGACGCGGGAACAGTTCTCAGAAGCGTCGACGCGGTCGCACACGTACTGCGGCATTTGCAATTCGTCCGGCGCGATGAACACGAACTTGTTGTTGCCGAAACGTGTCATCGTCTCGACCAGCGAATGAACTGTGCGCCCGTGGAGCAAGTCGCCGCAGACGCCGATGGTCAGACCGGTCATCGAACCGCAGCGCTCCCAGATGGTCAGGAGGTCGGCCAGCGTCTGGGTCGGATGCAGGTGACCGCCGTCGCCGCCGTTGACGACCGGAATGGCGGCTGCCTGCGAGCCGACCGCGGCCGCGCCGTCCTTGGGGTGGCGCATGACCGCGACGTCGGCAATCCCGGAGACGGCGCGAAGCGTGTCGTGCACCGTTTCGCCCTTGGAAACGCTGGAGTCTTTGGCTCCCATGAAGCCGATGACGTGGCCTCCGAGGCGGAGCATGGCAGATTCGAAGCTCAGGCGTGTGCGGGTCGACGGCTCATAAAAAAGCGTGGCCAGCAGTTTCCCGTCAGCTGCGCCCGAAACACGATCCGGGTGCTGGGCTATGTACTCCGCCCGGAAAATTAAGAACATCAATTGCTGGAGGCTTAGATCATCTAACGTCACCACGCTGCGACCGGCGAGGCCGGCCGCCTTGGCGGGAAACCCGTCGTGCTGCTGTGTGATGGGCTGAGACGCGTGGGACATGGAAGGCCCTTTCCCGGCTCGTGACGCCGATTGATTGCGTGCCGCACGATCCGCGGCTTCCGTGATAGTACACAGGATAATGGGTCATGCGAGACGCGTCTGCGTTTCGCAATCGTTGCGCGGTTTCGGGGTCGCGCCCGTCCCAGGCTCCGCGAAGCGCGCGGGCATAGACTCGGAAAGACAACGGCTTCGAGGAAGCGGCATTCTTTCGAAAGGACGGCCTATGGCAGCACGATCAGCATCGACGCTGGCAACGCCAGCGCAACGGGCAGCAACGCAGACGGCAGTACTTCAGGCTCGATCGGCAGGAACGATTCCTCTCTGCGCTCCCGCGCGCGCGGAGCCCGTGGCTCGCGTCGAGGACCGTTTGGCGCGCAGCGGCAAAAGCCGTATCGACATGACGCGCCCGGCGCGGCTCGTTTCCAGCGAGGACAAGTACAGCTGCGCCATCTTCACCGTCGTCGACAAGCGCTATGCGCTGAGCACCAAGGACGGCGGCGAGGTCGTTATCGACCGCAACCTCATCGACCACGCGCACGGGGCCATTGCCCTCGTCCACGACGAATCCCTGGGCGGCAACGGCGTTCCGCGCGACCGTTATCTCGTCGAGCGCGAATACCGCGTCGGCCCCAACGGTTTTGTCTTCGGCCTGTCGGCGGGTCTGGTCGAGCCAGGCGAGGACCCGATGGACGCCGCGTTCCGCGAAGTGCGCGAGGAAAGCGGCGTCGTGGTCGATCGTTCCGATCCGGATGCTGTCACTGTGGACTACTACGGCGACTTCTATTCCTCCGGCGGCATGACCAACGAGTGCGCGTCCCTGTACGTGCTGCATCTGAAGAAGTGGGAGCAAGGCCCCGTCGACTTCGACCCGGACGAATTCGTTGAGTCGGCGTGGGTGAGCTGGGACGAGCTGACCAGCATCCCGATCCGCAACGCCAGTTCCTCGCTGCTCATCGCCAAGGAGACGATTCGCCGCCTGCGCGCAGCGTGAGCGCAGGTCCGGGAACCGCGCGCACGAACGTAGTCCAGAAAACGGGCGCCTCGCTCAGCATGGGTCCGCACGGCCTGTCAGCGCGCGGTGATTTCCAAACGTTGCGAGTAGAGTTCCCGGCGCCAGCCGTCGGCCCCGTTGTCCAAGGAGCCGGCCACCGCGGCCGACACGTCTTCGGCAACGGACTTGCTCGGCTCCGCGCCTCTCTGCGCCACGAGGGCGCGGAGGAACTCGACCACTTCGCCGTCCGACCGAGCCGCGAAGACGCTGGATCCCTGCGGTTCCTGCATACGGCGGATCTGCCGCTTGAGCTGGCGGTTCTCTTCCATTAGCCGCAGAACGCGAGCGATGCCCGCGATGTTGATGGCCTCGTACTGGCTCATGTACTGCGTCTGCGCGATGAGGCGCACGTCCCGCAGCGAGTAACGTCGCGCGCCGCCGGGCGTCCTGCGCGGCACGATGAGTCCCAGCCGGTCGTACTGTCGCAGGGTCTGCGGGTGGATGTTCGTCAGCTCCGCGACCTTGCCGACCGCTAACACCGGAGCATCCACGGACAGTCTTCTCCTTTCGATGTCGCCGAGACGCGCTGTCCCAGCGATCAGATCCTTCGCGCTGTCGTAGTAGGCCCGGCGCATGTCGTTCTTCTTCATCGCCGCCGCTTCCCGTCATGTCCTTCGCGTTGTCATTTCGGCCATATCCGTATATCAGTCCGTGGCCGCGCGCTCCTCCTGAATTTCGCGCGCGAAGTCGCCGGTCGCTTCGTCAAAGGCGCGCAGGGCTTTCTTGGCAGCCGTCGACGGATGCTTGGGCAGACGGACCTCGACACGCAGTAGCAGGTCGCCGGTCGTCGAACTCGTGGCGACGCCGCGTTTACGAACGCGCAGCTTCGTTCCGCCGGAGGTGCCGGCCGGGACCTTGACTTTCAGCAGCGTGCCGTCGAAATCGGTGACCTCGACGGTGCCGCCCAGCGCCGCTTCCGCAACGGTCAACGGCAGCGGGCGCACGAGGTTGACGCCTTCTATGGAGAACACGTCGTCCGGCTTGACGGTCAGCTTGAGATACAGATCGCCGTTCGCGCCGCCGCCGGTTCCCGCGCGGCCTTTGCCCGGGATTTTGATGGTCTGCCCGTCGCGGACGCCCGCGGGCACGTGGGTTTTGAAGCTTGACCCGCCCACGCGCAGGGACACAGTTGCGCCTTTGACGGCCTGACGGAAAGTAAGCGTCACGGCCGAGTGCAGGTCCTCTCCCGCCTGCGGGCGCGGCGCGGAGTAGCCGCCAAAACCTGCCTGGCCGCCGGCGAACTGGGAGAAGATATCGGAGAATGCGCCGCTGCCGCTGCTGGTGGAGAAGCGGACGTTGGTCCTGTCCCCGTCGCCGAACATCGAACCGAACAGGTCGGAGAAGTCGCCGGCGCTGAAACCGTTGGCGCTCGAGCCGCCGGTGAAGCGCGCGCCGCCCGCTCCGAAGGACCGGATGGCGTCGTACTTGCGGCGCTGGTCCTTGTTGCTCAGCACATCGTAGGCCTCGGAGATGTCCTTGAATTTCTCCGTCGCCCCTGGATCATGGTTCAGGTCGGGATGGTACTTACGCGCCAGCTTGCGGTACGCCTTTGAGATGTCGTCATGAGTAGCGTCCTGGGAGACGCCCAAAGTCTTGTAGAAATCCTTGCTCAACCATTCGTTTTCTGCCATTTCGTCTCCTTTCCTCTGCGGATCCTCTCTGTGGACGTCGGCCTTCCGAAGCCTGCTTTCTGTATTGACCCTACGAAACCGTTATGGTCTTACGAAAAGTGCCGCCGGCCCGACCTCGCTCCCCTAGCTCAGCCGGCCCGCGGCACCACTCGTTTTACGTTATGTCGTCGCTGGCGTCGTCAGTCCTCCGGCGTCATTTCCGCTCCGTCCGGAGACGGGACGGCATCGGCGGAGTCGGCTCCTTCCGGCGAAACCACGACCACGCGGGCGGCGCGCACGACGCGGCTGCCGATCTTGTAGCCAGATTCCACCACAGCGTCGATGGTCGCCTTCGTCGCGGTCGGATCGGGACGGTGCAGGATGGCTTCGTGCTTGGCAGGGTCGAAGTCCTCGCCTTTCTCGCCGAACTTCGTGACGTCGAACTTGGCAAAGACGCGGTCTAACTGCTTCTGCACCGCCGCGAGGTCGTCGGTCATCCGGCCGTGCTCCTTGATGCGGTCCAAGTCGTCCAGGGCTGGCAGGAGCGCCTTGAGCACGTCCTGCACGCCGAAGGCGCGGTACTGGTCCTTCTCTTTGGCGGTGCGGTTGCGGTAGTTGACGAAGTCAGCGCGCTCGCGCTGCAGGGCAGCCAGGTAGTCGGCCGCCTCCTTCTTCGCCTGACCCAGCGGGGTCAGACCGCCTTCTGCGCCTTCCGCGCCGTCGGCACCGTCGGCGGAAGCGCTGCCAGCGGCTTTGCCGTCGGACTGGCTCTCGTCAGAACCGGCGTCAGCTCCCACGGCGCCGGGCTTCGCCCCGGAAGCCTGGCCATCGGCCATGGCCGCAGCAGCGCTGTCGTTGGCGTCGGCAGCTGTTTGGCCTGCGTCAGCGGAACCAGCAGCTGGATGGGATGCCGACTGGGCGGCGGAGTCCGCCGGAGTCGGGACGGATTGTTCGGCAGCGCCGGCAGCCGTCTGCGGCTCTTCGTCAGCGGACTCGACGGGGATCTCGTCGCCGAGGTCGTTCATCACTCGCCATCTTTCTTATCGTCGTCGTCCACGACCTGGGCGTCCACCACGTCGTCGTCAGCGGAGGACGCGGAACCGGCAGCGGAAGCGTTGGCGGCACCCGCGGCGTCTGCGGCGGACTGGTCCTTGTAGAGGATCTCGCCGATCTTCTGCGCGGCGGTCATGAGGTCGTTCTGCGCGGTCTTGATCTTCTCGATGTCCTCGCTCTTCAGAGCCTCCTTGAGCGCGGCGATCTTGTCGGTCACGTCTTTGGAGACGTCCGCCGGCAGCTTGTCCTTGTTGTCGTTGACGAGCTTCTCGGTGGAGTACGCGAAGGCCTCGGCTTGGTTGCGGGTCTCGGTGTCCTCGCGGCGTTTCTTGTCGTCGGCCTCGTGCTCCTGGGCCTCCTTGACCATGCGGTCGATTTCGTCCTTCGGCAGGCTGGAGCCGCCGGTGATGGTCATGGATTGTTCCTTGCCCGTGCCCTGGTCCTTCGCGGAGACGTGGACGATGCCGTTCGCGTCAATGTCGAAAGTGACCTCGATTTTCGGGACACCGCGCGGGGCTGGAGCGATGCCGGTCAGCTCGAAGGTCCCCAGCGGCTTGTTGTCGCGGGCGAACTCGCGCTCGCCCTGGTACACCTGGATGAGCACGCTCGGCTGGTTGTCTTCGGCGGTCGAGAAGACCTCGGAACGCTTCGTTGGGATAGCGGTGTTGCGGTCGATGAGCTTGGTCATGATGCCGCCTTTGGTCTCGATGCCGAGGCTCAGCGGGGTGACGTCGATGAGCAGGACGTCCTTGCGGTCGCCCTTGATGACGCCGGACTGGATAGCTGCGCCGACGGCGACGACTTCGTCCGGGTTGACGGACTGGTTCGCTTCCTTGCCGCCGGTGAGTTCCTTGACCAGGTCCTTGACCGCCGGCATGCGGGTGGAGCCGCCGACGAGGATGACGTGGTCGATTTGGGACACGGAAATGCCCGCGTCCGCCAGTACCTGGTTGAACGGCTTGCGGCAGCGATCGAGCAGGTTGCGCGTCATCTCCTGGAAGTGCGCGCGGGTCAGTGTCTCGTCGAGATGGACCGGCTGGCCGTCCTTCGTCATGGCCAGGTACTGCATGGAGATGCTGGTCTCCGTGGAGCTGGAAAGCTCTTTCTTGGCCTGCTCCGCGGCTTCCTTCAGACGCTGGAGCGCGATCTTGTCGTTGCTGAGGTCAACGCCGTACTTGTCCTTGACGACGCCGACGAGCCAATCGATGACGCTCTGATCCCAGTCGTCGCCGCCGAGGTGGTTGTCGCCGTTGGTGGCCTCGACCTGGATGGTGGAGAAGCCGTCGTCGTCCTTGCCGATCTCCAACAGGGACACGTCGAAGGTGCCGCCACCCAGATCGAAGACGAGAATGCGTTCGTCTTCCTTGCCCTTCTCCAGGCCGTACGCAAGAGCAGCAGCCGTCGGCTCGATGATGCTGCGCAGCACGTCGAGGCCGGCGATATTGCCGGCGTCCTTGGTGGCCTGACGTTGGGCGTCGTTGCAGTACGCCGGGCAGGTGATGACCGCATCGGTCACCGGCTCGCCGAGGTAGGCTTCCGCGTCCCTCTTGAGCTTCATGAGGATCTGCGCGGAGATTTCCTGCGGGGTCCACCTTTTGCCGTCGATCTCGACCGCCCAATCGGTGCCCATATGGCGTTTGACGGAGGAGATGGTGCGGTCGACGTTGGTGACGGCCTGGCGCTTGGCCACGTCGCCCACGAGGATGTCGCCGTTCTTGGCGAACGCGACCACGGACGGCGTCGTGCGCTGCCCCTCCGCGTTGACGATGACGGTCGGCTGGCCGCCTTCCAAAGTAGCAATGCACGAATTCGTCGTGCCCAAATCAATGCCCACTGCGCGTCCCATACTGGAGCTCCCTTCACTCACGGCGGCGTCTCGACGCCGCTATCACGTTTCTTGAAACCTTCTGCCCGAGTAAACGGCCGCCCAGTCCGCGTTTCCGCGAACCTGTCGACCGCTCGTAAACTTGAGCCTACTCAGCTCAACTTCTTTTTACCTGGATTATTCCCGAGCAAACGCGAAAGACGGAAGTTCTCTGCCGCGTGTGTCGCGGCGCTGCGCCACGACGACACGTTCGGCCCACTGGCCTTGACGCGCCGTTCTCAGTGCTTGCGGCGGTTGCCTTTTTTGCGGAAGGACGCAAGGACGCCGATGGCAGCCGCGACGATGCCGATGATCAGGGACAGCTTGGCCACTGGGGCCTTCTTCGTGCCCGCCGACATGTCCGGCGTGGTAGCGGCCGGCGCGCTGGACGAGGTGTCGGAGGCTTGTTCGGCGCGCGCCGCGGCGAGCGAGGCCTGCGTCATGCCCGCGAGCGTGTAGTAATTGGCGATGGCGCCACACTGCAGCTGCTTGTAGTTATAGCCGAAGAGCACGTTATTCGTCGCGTTCTCCCAATCTCCGATCGACGTGAGAGCCTTCCACGACACCGGCAGCTGCTCGCCGCTGCCTAGCGTTATCTCGGTCGGCAGCTGCGATTTGGCGTATGCGCCTGAGAACTGGAAGTTATAGTTGACCTCCCAGATGATCTGGCCGTCGTATTTGACGCTGACCTGGTTGCCTTGCGCGTTCACTGGGTCCGGAATCTGAACTGTCTGCCCGGCGACAACCGCGGTCGCCGTGGTCGGGTAGTTTGGCGCCGTTACGTCCGCGACGAGCTGGATATAGTAGCTCTGGCCGTCCTTCAGCACGCCCTCCACCGCCTTTGGTTCCAGGGCCACGGACTGATCCGGTTCGGTGAAGTCGTAGGTTGCGGTGATCCACGGGATATCGGCGATGGTGCCGTCACTGAACTTGACGTAGGTCGGCAGTACGCCGTTGACGGGATTGACGTAGGCAGTCGCCACGCCATTGGCGTTTAGGGAGAAGGACTGCGATCCGATGGTAAACGACGTGCTGGTTCCTGATTCGCTCGAGCCGGACGAGCCGGAACCGCCCGCGTACGAGCTGGAAGAAGCCGGCTCGTCGAAGTCTGATCCGCCGGACTCCGAAGCGTAGTACGACGCGGTCTCCACGAAGTGTTTGGCGCCCGTGGCCTGCGCGGGCGCCGTCCTCACGGTCGCGGAGGCCGTTGACGGGGTAACCACTGTGGCGTTCGCCGGAATCGCGGGGAGAATGCCAATGGCCGCAAAAGCCACCGACGCCACCGCTTTGGCCCGTTCCGATATGCGAGTTCCCGTCATTTCGCCTCCTAGTGTGGCTCACCTGTTTTCTGAATCACCGCATGATTCGTACTGGGGCAAAGCCCGAAATTGGGCACAGTTCAGAATTAGTAAAATTCGCGGAGCTTCCAACACTATGACAGGAACCTCAAAATTGCCTGTCACTGAGGGTTATGAACCGGCGCGCGCAAAGGCCTTGGCACAACACAAAACACGAAAGGCCTCAGCACAACGTTTTCGAAAACAGCCGGCTCGGGATCCACTGCTCCGAAACCGGTACGGAAAGAACCAGGAGAGGCGACACAGCACTTCGAGACGGGCCTGTCCGTCGGCCGAACTCCGGCCGGGTAGATGGCCCATGCCAAAAGTCTGGCCTATCAGGGCGTCCGGCAACGCGCGAGCGGACTTCAGCTCCAACAGCTGGTCGAAGTTCTCCGGAGTTGTGCATCCACTCCGGCGACTTGCCCGGCAGCGGCACGGCTCTTCGGGGATCTGCTGGTCCGCGTCGCCGATCAGCGCGCGCAAAACGGAGGCAGTCCGGCAGGGCAGCGAGTCCTATGCGGTCAGAGCGCTGGAATCCTCGTGCGCGGCACGCCAGAAACGGAACATGGAGAACAAAAGCAGAAGACATCCGGGTCCGTGTGGTGGCCGATTGCGTCGCCCGTCAGAGCGATTGCCGTGTCCGGAACATTAGCCATCGGTATCGGAAGCCATCTCGATGATGTCGCCGCCATTTTAGCCATATCGACCTCCCTGTCGTGGTGTGGTTGGCGGCGATCGTAGCAGTTGTGGCGGGAATCGAAAAAGCATCACCTCGATGTTTGGGCAAAAGCGCAGCGTGCTTCCACGTGTTGACTTGCGCTCGTAACCACCGCTGCCGTACGCGGCGCCCGGATGGCGTGTGCGCGGCATATGCATTACGCCCGAGAAATATCAGAGATAGCAGTTGCCGCGCGCCAATTCATCAATTGTCATAGCCCTCGCGTAGCGAACGCAATTGCCGATCGACGTAATGAAAACGACAAAGCAACGCATACGTGTTATCGATATCAACGCGACAAATTAACCTGTCCTCGCCGTTGGCGCGCTGACTCCAATAACCGAACAAGCCGCCTGTCAGCGGCTCCGGTTTTCCCATTTCAGGATTCCCATCTTGGCAGATGCCATTGGTCAGTATGTTGACTTCACACGGTATTTTCCGTCTTGCGATTGTTAACAGGCATGATTCTCCCGTCTGTTGCGGGGTGAATGCGATATTCATTCGCTCAACTCCAGTCAAGCTCGCGCGCCGCTTCCAGCCACTTTTCCAGATGCCACTTGGACTCCATCGGCCATTCGTAATTGGTCCGGTTCCCCGTCGCATGCAGGTTCTCTAAGCGTGTTGTCGTAGGCATGTTGGGAAAACATGACGCCGTTTCGGCCGTTTTCCAGTGGTCAATCATGCCTTTACCATCCATCACTTCATCCACGCAAGCCTCGAGGTTCTTCCTCGGCTCCGTGTGGTTCACCGCAATCGCGACAGCCCCTTTCGCGGTAAGTGCAGGACACCGTGCTCACCGGCCGCCTCTTTTGCAGTGCGCTGCGCGCTACGCCTGGCACCGGCGACCTACTTGCGTCCGTCCTTGAAAAGTAGACCGAGAGACAGGTTGATTTGAGTGGGTTGCAGCTGGGTATCCGAATAGAAGCAAGGCGTCAGGCTGAGAATTCCTTTGCTCCTAGGATCAGCTTTTATTGTCGTTCGGCAACACTGACGTAAAACCACGGCTGCAGCAGCGAAGGACGTTACCGTGAAAACCGTGAGCACCACTGCCGCATGGACATGAGGATGCCCCCCCCCAAAAAAAAACACGCCGCGTGCCATACCCTGACTGGTTGGAACATGGCACGCGACGCCTGCTAGCTAAGGCCTATCGCTATCACTCCTCGGGATCGGCGAGGACGCTAACGGCCAGGACACGCTCCCACTCGCGCAGGGTCAGAAAATCGGGCTGGACGGTCTGGTCGTCCGACCACTGGTAGAGGCCATCGCCGGCCGGCTCCAGGCGGAAGCTCCATCCCGTCTCCTTATGCGACAGAACTATGTTGTCGCCATCTCTCCGCGCCTGGACCGTGATCTGCTCGGCTTCGAACGCGGCGGTCTCCTGGCCGGAGATGAACAGTGTGTGGCCCTCGTAGCCGATTGTCGTTTCGAACAGCAGCGTGCCGTTGGGGAAGCATTCCACGACAGTACCGTAGCGGTCGAAGCGGCCGTATAGCTGGTGCTTGAGGCAGAGAGTGATGTTGCGGCCGACGAACCAGCACAAACGGTCCATCCGGTCCATCCTCATGCCCGCATTGATGGGCTGCTGTTTCTCCATGATTGACCTCCTTGACGAGGCGTTCCGCACGTTCCTCCGCATCCTCGCGGCCCGCGGAACGTTTTCAGCCATGGTATAACACCAGCCGCGCGCGAGTAGCGCGTTTCAAGCAGCGGAAAGGTACAGTAGTCCTCGAACAGCAGCGCGAGACGCAGTCCGTCTACGCCTGGACCGCGTCCGAACGGCTTCCTTGCGTCGAAAGCCACGCCCACCAGGTTGTCGAAGGCGTAGCGGGCGGCTTGCCGCGTCTCAGGCGCAGAACAGCGAGATAAGCTGCTCGAACGCCAGGAAGATGTTTACCGTACAGTCACGATCAGCTCCGTGAGCATGAGGCGCTGACCGACTCGGCGAACACTTCCGCGGACACGTCGGTCGCTGAAGCGCTTGCGCCGCAAGCTGCTTGTTGAGCCGTGCGATGTCCTTCTGCGCGGATTTGAGGCCTTCGCTTATCTCGTCGCCGTACTTGCTCAGCTGCACGGCTCCCAGCCGGTACCGGTTTTGCGGAGCGTGCCGAGCGTCAGCTGGATGACGCTGCTTCCACGATGGCGCGCACCTATTCGCTGGCGGTTTCCGCGGTGTTCCAGCTCATCGGGCACCGGTCCTGGTCGCGGCGGATTCCGAAGTTTAGCGGGCCGGTTCGGTTATGTTGGCCGCTGCGCTGCCCAACGCGGAAACCTTGCCGGTCACTTCGTCGGGAACCAGACGCCACACGCAGACGCGGTCGAGCATCTTGTCCACCAGATGCAAACCTTTAGCGCGGTAGTCAGGCGCGTACTTGTCCACAAACAGCGCCATCCCAGCCCGCTTCTTCTCGCCTTCCAGGGCTTCGGCGCGTCCTACGGCGATAACGCTGGCGTAGTTCATGCCGATTTTTTCTTGCACGACCTGCTGTTCGGGCACGACGGTTACGCATAGGCATGGGTTGCGGCGCAGGTTGCTGCGCAGGTGGGTGGCCGGGCGCGCGTCGTCTTTGACGGTGTGCAGGTACACGGCGCCATCGTGGTACACGTAGATGAGCGGGACGCCGTAGGGCATACCGTCCTCGTCTGTGGTGGACGCGACGCACCAGCGTCCGCGCTCCAACAGTTCGCGGACGGTCCCGTCGTCAGTCTGCTCGTCCGAGCGGCGCATTGGGTAATGCATGATGGACTCCTTTGTCAACGGCCTTCTCCGGTTTTGCGCAGAACGCGTTAGACTGCAGGACCACAAAGGGGCTGGCCCTACGAAAACCGCGGGGCCGGCCCCTTTGTGCTTGGCAGCTCGACGGTGCTAGCAGTCACTCAGCACTGGCGGCCACCGCACTGGCATGACCGGCGGTTCCCTGTCAATCAGTCAGCGTCGGCCGTTTTCTCAGCGCTTTCCTTGGCATGCTCAACGAGTTTCTCGTTGCTCGCATCGCTGAGCGTGAGGTGGTCGTCGTCGCCGACGTGGTCGACCAGGACCGTGCCGCCGTCCAGGACTGTGCCGGTCAGGAGCAGGCGTGCCAGCTGATCGCCAACTTCGGTCTGTACCAGGCGGCGCAGCGGACGGGCGCCGTACGCCGGATCGTAGCCTCGGTTGGCGAGCCATGTGCGAGCGGCCTCGGTGACGCGCAGCGCGATACGGCGGTCGGTCAGGCGTCGGGCGACCTGCTGGATCTGGATGTCCACGATGCGTCCCAGTTCGGCGCGCGTCAGCGGTTTGAAGATCAGTATCTCGTCGAGGCGGTTGAGGAACTCCGGGCGGAAGTGCGCGTGCACGGTTTCCATGACGTCTTTGCGCTTCGTCTTCTCGTCCAGGTCGGGATTGACGAGGAACTCGGAGCCGAGATTCGAGGTCATGATGAGGATCGTGTTCTTGAAGTCGACCGTACGGCCCTGTCCGTCGGTCAGACGACCGTCGTCGAGCACCTGCAGGAGCAAGTCGAAGACCTCGGGGTTCGCTTTTTCGACCTCGTCGAAAAGCACGACGGAGTACGGGCGGCGGCGCACGGCCTCGGTCAGCTGTCCGCCTTCCTCATAGCCGACGTAGCCTGGAGCCGCGCCGATGAGGCGGGACACGGAGGCCTTCTCCATGTATTCGCTCATGTCGATGCGGACGATGGCCTTCTCGTCGTCGAAGAGGAACTCGGCGAGCGCCTTGGCGAGTTCGGTCTTGCCCACGCCCGTCGGTCCGAGGAACAGGAAGCTGCCCGTTGGACGGTTCGGGTCGGAGATGCCGGCGCGTGAACGGCGGACGGCGTCGGACACGGCGCGGACGGCTTCCTTTTGGCCGATGACGCGCTTGTCCAGGTAGTCCTCCATGTGCAGGAGTTTTTGATCCTCGGACTCGGTGAGCTTGCCCACCGGGATGCCGGTCCATTCGGAGACGATCTGCGCGATGGATTCGGCGTCGACGTGGTCGGGCACCATCGGTTCTTCGGTCGCGCCGGTTCCGGCGTTCTCGTGCGCTTTCTTGTCGGCTTCCTGGGCGGCTTCCAGCTCCTTCTGCAGGGCCGGCATTTCGCCGTAGAGAATGCGGGACGCTTTCTCGAGGTTGCCTTCTCGGGTGGCTTTGTCGGCCTCGACGCGTTTGGCGTCGAGTTTGGCGCGGATCTCGCCGACGCGGTTGCGGCCGGACTTTTCTGCTTCCCAGCGGGCTTGGAGGCCGGCGAGTTTCTCCTGGTCGTTGGCCAGCTCCTCGTTGATCTTCTTGAGACGGTCCTGGGACGCTTCGTCCGTGGACTTCTTGAGCTGCATCTGCTCCATCTGCAGGCGGGTGACCTTGCGGCTCAGCTCGTCGATCTCTTCCGGCGAGGAGTCGAGCTCCATGCGCAGGTGCGCGGCCGCCTCGTCGACGAGGTCGATGGCCTTGTCCGGTAGCTGGCGGTCGGTGATGTACCGGTTTGACAGCGTGGCCGCGGCCACGAGAGCATCGTCGCCGATGGTGACTTTGTGATGCGCCTCGTAGCGTTGTTTGAGGCCGCGCAGGATGGCGATCGTGTCTTCCACGCTCGGCTCGCCGACGAACACCTGCTGGAAGCGGCGTTCGAGGGCCGGGTCCTTCTCGATGTTCTCGCGGTATTCGTCGAGGGTGGTGGCGCCGATGAGGCGCAGCTCGCCGCGGGCGAGCATTGGCTTGAGCATGTTGCCCGCGTCCATCGAGCCTTCCGCGGCGCCAGCGCCTACGATGGTGTGGATCTCGTCGATGAAGGTGATGATCTGTCCGTCGCTTGATTTGATCTCGTTGAGCACGGCCTTGAGCCGATCCTCGAACTCGCCGCGGTACTTGGAGCCGGCGACCATGCTGCCCAGGTCGAGGGACACGAGCCTCTTGCCCTGGAGCGTGGTCGGCACGTCGCCCGCCACGATGCGTTGGGCGAGGCCTTCGACGACGGCGGTTTTGCCGACGCCTGGCTCGCCGATGAGCACCGGGTTGTTCTTGGTGCGGCGGCTGAGGATCTGGATGACGCGGCGGATTTCCTGGTCGCGCCCGATGACTGGGTCGAGTTTGCCTTCCTTGGCTTGCGCGGTCAGGTCAGTGGAGTACTTCTCTAGTGCCTTGTACGTGCCTTCGGCGTCCGGGCTGGTCACGTGCTGGCCGCCGCGGACCTTGGGCAGGGCTTCGCGCAGCTTGTCGGCCGTCAGGCCCGCGTCCGTCAGGATCTGGCCCGCCTGGCACTCCGTCTCCGCTATCGCGATGAGCAGGTGTTCCGTGGACACGTACTCGTCCTCGCAGCGGGTCATCTCCTCTTGGGCTTTCGCCAGGACCTGTGTTAGCTGGCGGCTCGCGCCTGCCTGCGTGGTGGACGAGCCGGACGCGCTCGGCAGCTTCGTCAGCGCCACGCGCGTTCGCGCGCCGATCCGCTGGGCGTCGCCTCCCGCCGCCTTGATGAGCCCTTGCACCACTCCGCCGTCTTGGCGCAGCAGCGAATCCAGGAGGTGCAGCGGCTCCACCTGGGGGTTGCCCGCTGCCGAGGCGCTCTGTACCGCGTCTCCGATGGCCTCCTGCGCCATCGTCGTGAACTTCTTGTCTTCTGCCATAGTCGAAACCTTCTTTCTGCTCTGTGCAACCGCTGGTGACGGGGGTTTATTCCGCGAAAAGCGGAAAAGCAAAAAACTTGAGCGAATGCGACGCAGGTTTTAGGGAATAAAGGCTCGCTTGGTCCTTCTCCATGGCCGCGACGGCTTCGCCGTCCGAGGAATACGGGCCGCGTCATCCACTGATTCCACCACGGTAGCATTCCTTCTCCATGCGGTAAGAGAAGGAATGCATGCGCCGGCGGCAAGGCGGAACCATGGCGACCGTGCCGACGCAGATGAGGTTGGACGCGGCGACGGGAAGGAGGCGCCGAACGTCTTCCTGCATGAGAACGTCATGGCCGGAGGCTTCCCTTTTCCGGATCAGGCAGGAACGCCCTTTGGCCGCGACGCCGGAGGCCGGCCGCGAAGCCGGCGGGCCGCCTTCGGCGGCCGATCTGACGGGCTCGCTGGGAATCGCCTACGCCGGACCCTTCGAACGCGGCTGGAGGAAGGACGGGGCTCCGTGGCCATGGCCTCGTAGGTTTCCGGAAGGCGGCGATCCGGCGTCGGAGCCGAAGCCGTCGGCACGCGTCCCGATCCGTCCGAGCTCCGACCCTCGCCCCGGGCCGATTCCCGCGCCACGCCGGGCGCGCCGACATCGTTTACATCTGTAGACGCTTCTGCTATCATCTACAAATGTAAACGATACAGACGCGGAAAGGGGCCCATCATGGACTGCGCGAAGAACTCCTGCGGCATCACGGATTCCGAATCCGCTCTCATGCGGCTGATCTGGACGGAAGGCGACCTGCCCACGCGCCGCGTCATCGAGCTGGCC
>JAFRAT010000008.1 GCA_017405305.1 Aeriscardovia sp.
CCAGTCTATCAAAGAGGATGGACGCTAATTATCAGCGTCGCCGTCCACATCTTCAGCTTCGGCTTCCAGTCTATCAAAGAGGATGGACGCTAATTATCAGCCTTTCCAGGCGATGATTCAACTCACCGAACCGAGCCCTGATAGAAATCAGAAAACGGTGTGGGCGCGGAAGCACGTCGTCCACTAGGGGGGCGTCGACGTCGTCATGAGCGCGGACGAGAATGGCGCAAAGGTACTCACGTACATCAGCAACGGCGATCCATCGTCGTGAACGATTCCCGGACCGCGCGAAAATATCTTGAACAAGACGACATGTTCGGGTCATTCGATGACCGAGGATCCGGCGGCGAGACCGTCAGTGCCTGATTCCTTATCATGAGTTTTTGCGGTTTTTCATGATTACAATGGCGGGCGGCGCGCGTAAACACGAATTTTCATATTAACGAGGCGCGGGAAACGCGAACAAAGAAGGCGGCTATGGCAGATTCAACAACAGTTCCGACGCCCAGCGCGACAACATCCCTGGAGCCGGACCTGCTTCGGTATGCGATGGAGCAGTACGGCGCGGCGGCGGACAACCCGTTCTCGAAAGGCGCTTGCCGGTCGCTGCGCACGCCGGAGAACAAGTGGTTCGCGCTGTTCCTCACCGCTCCGGGCCGGGCATTCGGGCTAGACGCGGGATCCGTGCGCGTGATGAACGTCAAATGCGATCCGGCGGTGCTCGACGGCCTCGTATGCGCGGGCGTTCCGGGCGTGCACCGAGCCTGGCACATGAACCACGAGAAGTGGGCGTCCGTCGAGATGAGCGGCGCGGCGCCGCTGGACTTGGCGGAGGACATGCTCGACGCGAGCTGGAGGCTTGTCATGGGCGCGCGTGCGAGCGGACACGATCGGTGAACGCAGATCCGTTCGTGGGAATTTATCACATTTTTCAGAGCGCGAGATCGTAGAAGAGCCGCGTTTTGTTAGCGTGGGTCCGTGCACAATGAACAAGGGCGACGGTTTGACACGCCGCGCCAGCGTCTGCGCGCCTCGTTGGCGGCGGCGACACGGACGAATCCGGAAGAATGGTTCCCCGTCTTCAAAGCCCGGTACGGCATGGAAATCGTTTTCGACCAGCTCCGGCAGCACCGGCACAGGGGGAGCGGCGCTCCAGCCGGTTCCAGCGCCATCGGCCGCGCCGGCAAATCTTCAGCCGGATCCGTCGTCACGCAGCTGTTCACTTGCTGCACGGCCATCGACCCGATTCTAGCGGCAGGCCTCGAACCCGTTTACGCCGACATCGACCCCGGCACCATGGCCATCGACCCGTCCCGCGCCGAAGACGCCATCAGCAACGTTTCGACGCTCGCGGTCGTTCTGCAGCACACGTTCGGCATCATCGACGACGCGTCGTCCCGAACGTTCGCCGCGACAACGCGAAGACTCAACCCGCAGGCGCTGTTCGTCGAGGATTGCGCCCATTGCGTCGCGCGTTTGGCCCGCGACGCGGGGCACCGACCACTCGCCGACGTGTCCGTCCACTCCTTCGGTGTCGAGAAAGTGCTGCCCACGCGCTTCGGCGGAGCCCTCTGGCTGAACCCCGAACTTGGCCGGCGCGACCCGCAATTGCACGCGGACCTCACCACGGCCCTCGAAGCGTTGCCGGAACCGGGCAGCGTCCTCAACCGTGTCTGCAAAGCGTACGTCGCCGAAAACCACGTCCTGGGGCGTTTGGGTCCGATGGAAACGGTGGCGCGCGCCTGGTTGCAGAAGCGCGGCTTGTACGAGCCGCCGATCAGCGAATCCGAACGCCGCGGCGGGCTCGCCTACCGGCCGATGGGAATGTCCGCTTGGATGGAAGGGAAGGCCGCCGCCGCGCTCGACAGCCTTGGAGCGAACTACCGGCTGCGCCAGCGGAACGCGGAACTGTATGCGGATGGTTTGAAAGAATGCCGCGAAACCGGGCAGTTGTCCCTGCCACGTAGCATGGAGACGATGGCGGCCGGACGGATGCAGCCAGTCCTGCGGTTCCCGTTCCTCGCGCCGGACGCTGCCGCCGCCGACCGGATCATCGCGGCCGTGCGCCGCGCCGGCGTGCTGGCCGAACGGTGGTACCGCCCACAGCTGTTCCCCGGTGTCGAGAACCCAGAGGCGTACCGCGTGCCGCGCGACCGTTCAAGCCTGGCCCAGGGCGACACGGTGTCGGACCGCATCGTCTGCCTGCCGACCGACCTGCCCGACGAGCGCGTCAGGCTCGCTGTGAAAACGGTCGCGGACGCCGCGAAACCATTGACGACATTGCCCGCGCGAGACGGGAAGAACGAAGGAAAGGCGTAAGACATGACAATCAGAACCGTGAGCGCCATCGCCCATGCGAAAGCCATCCTGCTGGGAGAACACGCCGCCGTGTACGGGTATCCCGCGTTGGCGGTTCCGGTGACAGCCATGACGCTGACGGCGACAGTAGAGACTTTCGGGCCGGACGGCGGACCGTCGATGCTGAACACGGATCGCTACCACGGTCCGCTGGACCAGGCTCCGAAGGAATACGGCGGCCTGGCGTTCCTGGCGTCCCTCATGGCCCGGGACGCCGTCAAACTATCGTACCGCGGCTCCATTCCGCAAGGACGCGGATTGGGTTCGTCGGCGGCAAGCGCGTGGGCCACAGCGCAAGCGTTGAACCAAGCCGAAGATTTGGATTGGTCGTCGGAACGGCTGGTCGAGGCGAGCGACCAGGCGGAGGATATCGTCCACGGCGAAGCCAGCGGCGTGGATCTAGCGGCAGTGCGCAGCAACAGGCTCGTTGTGTACCGCAGAACCAAAGGCTTCAGCACGGTGGGCAACCGCCTGGGCGCATGGCTCGTGATTGCAGACACGGGCCAGGCGGGCAGCACGAAGACAGCCGTGGCGTCGGTGCGCCGCCAGATCGAAACCAGCGAACCCAAGAAAACAGCCATGGACCGTCTAGGAGCCATCGCCACGCAAGGGATCGAAGCATGGCGGCGACGGGACGCAGCCAGGTTAGGAACATTGTTCGACCAAGCGCAGGACATCCTCGCCGGATTCGGATTGTCGACAGCGGAGATAGACCGGCTGATCCGTTTAGCGCATCAAGCAGGCGCGCAGGGCGCCAAACTCAGCGGTTCGGGCCTGGGCGGCGCGATCATCGCGCTAGCGAAAGACCGGGAACAAGCGGAATCGGTAGGACAGGCCCTGCAAACCGCAGCATCAGGTGTGTGGACGCAGGAGATATGACGTGGCCAGCATGACCAAGGAACACGAAGCGGAACAACAGGAACGAATCCGAACAACACCAGCGCAGGCGATCCCGGGCCGGGCAGGCGTAGCGCGCGCACACGCCAACGTCGCGCTCGTCAAATACTGGGGCAAACGCGACGAGCGGCTGCGCATTCCCTGGGCATCGAGCATCTCCATGACTTTGGACGGCTACTGGACCACCACCCGCTTCACCGCACTCGCCGACCCCTCATGCCGCACGTTCCTGCTGGACGGCGCGCCCGCGCCCAAAGCGGCCGCCGGCCGCGCGGCCCATGCCATCAACATCCTGCGCGAACGCTACGGCTTGCCGACAGATGGCGAAAACAGCGGCTACTTCCTCGAATCATGGAACCATGTGCCGGTTTCGTCCGGGTTCGCCAGCTCCGCGTCCGGGTTCGCCGCGCTCGCCGGAGCGTTCGCCGACGCGTCCGGACTGAAAGATATCGGACACCGCGAACTGTCGCGTTTGGCCCGCCTGGGATCAGGGTCGGCGTCTCGCTCGATCGACGGAGGTTTCGTCGAATGGCACGCGGGAACGGACGACGCCTCCTCGTACGCTGAACCATTGGACGAACATCCTGGGGTCGACCTGCGGATGATGTCGGTCATGATAAGCGACGCGCAAAAGGAGATCGCCTCCACCGAGGGAATGCGCCGTTCCGCGCGGTCGCCGTACTTTTCGGTATGGGTCGGGCAGTGCGAGGACGCCTGCCGCCGGATGCGCGAAGCCGTCGCCGAGAACGACATCGAGGCCATCGGATCTATCGCTGAGGGCAACGCACGCCAGATGCACGCCATGACCCTGTGCGCGGGCTTCACCTACTTCACGCCGGGAACGCTGGCCGTCACGCGGCTCGTCGAACAGCTCCGCGCCGACGGACTGGAATGCTTCTGGACATGCGACGCCGGGGCGAACCCGAAAATCCTCGTGCCGGCCTCGAACGAAAACCAAGTCGCGGCGGCCATCGCCGAACGCTTCCCGCAAGCACGCTGCGAATCGTCTGGCTTCGGCCCCGGCATCGCCATCGGCCACCACCAAAACCGGGAAGAGAGGAAAGAAGACGACGCATGACCATCCAGCAAGACGCTCCGGGCAAACTGTACGTCGCGGGAGAATACGCTGTCCTGAACGCCGGCAACCCAGCCGTGATCACGCCAGTCGGACGAAAACTGACCGTGACAGCCTCCCGCCCGGCAAACCATGGTCGCGCGCGCATCGAATCCGACCAGTTCCCAGGACAAACCGCCGACTGGAGAATCCAACCGAACGGATCGCCCACGTTCGGATTCCCATCCTCCGGCGCACGGGAAAAACAAACGTTCACCGCATCGGCGCTCCGCACGGCCGAGGAATACGCCGCTGCGAAACAACATAGACAAGCGGCCAGCGAACCATACGACCTGCGGATATCCAGCAAGCTGGACGCCTCCGACGGCAGGAAACTCGGCATCGGATCCTCCGCCGCAGTGACCGTCGCCACCATCAAAACGGCGCTCGCTTGGCATGGCATCCTCCCCGAGGATCCGAAGCAGGCGACGCCTCTCGTCTTCAAACTGGCGGCGATCGCTCATCTGATGGCACAGGGGAACGGTTCTTGCGGGGACATCGCCGCTTGCGCAGCAGGACGTCTCGTGGAATACCGGTCGTTCGACAGGGAATGGCTCCGCGCCGAACTCGGCAGGAACCCGATGCCGGCGTTGATTGACGCGCGCTGGCCTGGTCTTTCAATCGAGCCTCTGCCGGAACGGAACGATATCAGGTTCCTGGCCGGGTGGACGGGAACACCCGCTTCCACCAAAGAATTCGTCAGCAAAACGCGGCATGGCGGAGTTTCGGCCGCCATGGAAGGTTTCGCCTCCGCCAGCGCCCGCGTCGTGGAGTTTTTGGCCGGGGCGCTGCGCGACGACGATCCCGAAACGGCGCGCAGCGCAATCCGGCAGGACCGGGCGTTGTTGGAGTCTTTCGCCGCCAACCGGGGCATCGAGCTGGAAACCCCCGCCATCGCCGCCGCGCTCCGCGCCGCCGATTCCATCGGCGTCGCGGCGAAAACCTCAGGGGCAGGCGGAGGAGACTGCCTGATCGCCTGCGTATCTTCCGAACTGGAAGAAGAAGCGGTCAAAAACCTTTGGATCCGGATCGGTGTCGTTCCGTTGGAATCCGTTGAATGAGGAAACCGTTGCACGGAAAAAGCGGGGAACCGGGGAGGCTGATTCCAGCATGCCGGGACAACGCAAGGCAATCGGTTTTGAAGCGGCAGCAGGACGGCGTGTTCAGCGCGTCGGGATCGCCGGCCTTCCTCAACCCGTCGGCTGCCTAGCGCGCGGACCAGCCGCGCTGTGAAAAGCCTTTTATGATGGGCGGTCCTGAGGCGTGTCTGAAATCCGCTCCACGGCCTTCGCTCTGCGCGCCAAAGACATACCGCGACGCACCGGCGCCGTTTTATAGGTGGGCGTTGATCCCATCCCTCGGCCAGTTGTTCCTCCGGAGGCTTCCATCGAAGGCGAAGAGCTTTCCGGACGTCGGCAGGCGGGTCAGGCTCCTGGGGCATCCTGACACCCTCGGAAATGTTCTCCTCACAATTCCAGGAAGCGCGGAAAACCATCGAAACCCTTTTGTGTTTTTCCGACAGCCCTCGAAGCCCTGCGCCGCGACGTTCGGAACCAGCTGTCGAACACCATTTCTGGCTTTCGGCTACGCTTTTGCTATGGATCCGAAGGCCCTGGTAGGATTGGCGCCATCACCAACGGGGGGGGGGTCTTGAAGTCTTTCGTTGAAAAATCTTTTGTTTCGGTAGCAGCGCTGGCCGTCATGGCGCTGGTTTGCCTCGTTTTCGCCGCCGCCGGTTCCCCGGTGAGGGCCTACGCGTCGGAATCGGAGACGGCCGGGACTGACATCTCATCCCTGGGGTCAGCTGTCATTCTCTCCATCACTGACGGGTCAGGGAACGTGTTCACCGGCATCAACACGGAGGGAGAAACGGTCGGCACGGAAAGCCCGAACGGAGACCAGCCGGACAGCCTCTCCCTGCGGATCACCTTCGACTCCGGGGATACTTTCAAACCCGGCGAGAAAATCGTCGTGCCGATCACGAACGGCGCGCATCAGCCGTTCTACCAGTCTTCCATCACAGCGCCGTCATACGTCTCGCTGCCGGACGGGACGCACCTTTTCTCGGCGACGTCCCGACTGGAAGGGGACGCGGCGACTGACACGGAATACCCCGAACTGATTCTGACCGCGCTCCCTGCGATCGCGTCGATGAGCGACGTCACGACGGTGACGGTGAAGTGCGCCGGTAGTCTTATGCGCGCGAATGTCAGGTCTGATTTGGTCAGCTCCACGAAGAGCACGTTCACGACGACGGGCAACACGTACACGATCACGAACAAAGCGTTCGATTTGGCCGCTTGCTTCTCAAGCAACCTTAACAAAGTCTTCATGAAAACGGAGCATTCGCTGGGCGGAGGAGCCAGCATGTCGATCGGTTACGACGCGCGCTGCATCATCAACCAAGCGCTGAAAACAGGCGATAAGAACCCTGTCGCCCATGCCAGCCTGTCCGAACCCATCATCGTCTGGCAGCATCTCGCCGGGTCGTCGCCGTTCACGATCAACCACGCGGCTTCGACGACCGGCATACAAGGCGTCGTCAACTGGGTTTCGTCGCAAGCCGGATACATCTCAGGGAAACAGGCATATTCGGAGACGAACACGTCCTGGCAGTCCGGAAGCGGCATCGCGTCCTTCTCTGCAGCGCAATCCACGCTCCGAGGGCATGTCGGCGAGACGATCGTGCAGGCCGACGGCTCCGGCGGATACTACGTGGCGTCGAACATCGGCGCGCCAGGGGACCAGCCGTCCAACGACCTCGACACGATGGAACCGTACGCGTCCAACAACACAGGGATGTCCTCCATCGTCAGCAAACTGAAAGGGATGGGATTGGACTATCCGTCCAGATGGACGCAAAGGGTCTTCGTGCAGTTCACGGACGATCCCGACATCTCGCAATCGGTGTCGGACCAATGGGAGATAGGCCCGGCAACCGCGGATAGCAGCTCTGCTTACAACGGCAGTATCATCAATCCCGCGATGTCCGGGACCGCGACGCTGACGAGCCAGAACGTGTTCGGACAGACGAACGGCAAGCAATACGCCGCCTTGCATTACGACGCGAACGGCGGAAACGGGACCATGGGCGACGTCATCGTCATCGCCGGTTCGTCCGTGTCTCTCGAGCAGAACGGGTTCACCCGCCACGGGTACACGTTCACCGGATGGAACACGGAAGCCGACGGGAGCGGCACCTCCTACCAACCCGGGGCAAGCATCACTCTGAAGAGCGGCGTGACAGTCGTTTACGCGCAATGGGAGAGGAACCCAGAGGAGCAGGTCATCTACGAGGGGAACGGCGCGACGTCCGGATCAACACCAACCCAGAACCAAACGGAAGGCCTGTCCGTGTCTCTCGAGCAGAACGGGTTCACCCGCCCCGGGTACACGTTCACCGGATGGAACACGGAAGCCGACGGGAGCGGCACCTCCTACCAACCCAACGACTCATACACGATCCCCGGTCATACGACGTACTTGTACGCGCAATGGAAACGTGACGAAGGAACAATCGTCTATAACGCGAACGGCGGAAGCGGCACGATGGCAAGCCAGAGCGGCGGCGTTGGTTCGTCCGTGCCTCTTGAGCAGAACGGGTTCACCCGCCCCGGGTACACGTTCACCGGGTGGAACACGGAAGCCGACGGGAGCGGCACCTCCTACCAACCCGGAGCAAGCATCACCATCATCGATGGAACGCGGACGCTGTACGCGCAATGGGTCATGTCGGTCAATTCCCTTCCGATGACCGGCGGCCGCGGTTCTCTCGCTCCGATCATGGTCGGGTTCATTGTTTCCTGCGCAGCGATCGCTGTGGCCGCGGCAGCAGCTTGGAGGAAACGAAGCGAAGAATCGGAATGACCGATGAATAACCGCAGGGTCCGCGACGTCTTGAACGAGTCGCGGACCCTGTTCTTCCGCATCGGCTTCCCATGATCCGCACAATAGCCTGGCGTCCAATTCCCGAGTAATCACCGTTGGACGATTCGCGAATTGGACCTGCAGGAATCGAGCCGCGCGTTTGTGCGCGGAGAGCGGACGGCGGCGACTCGACCGCCGGCGGTGCCGGAACTCGAGCGCTGGCTGGACGGCCCAGCCATATGAAACCGCCGGCACCCGACCCATGTCCGGCCGCGCTCGAAACGCGACATGGAATTCCCTATAGACTCGAAGCGGCAATCCAGATCCGGAGCGCTCCGCCGCAACGGTTGCCGATCACGCCCGGTTGCTTCGGTGAACGGCGGCGGCGCGTTCTGGCTCGAGGAACAGGCGAATTTCTCCATAAAAATCCAAGGAACCGCGGATCCAGCGTCTTCCGCCATCATTGGCGTCAACGGGAAAGCTGCTGGCGCGAGCGCTGGCGATTGGCTTCGATTCCTTTGTCAGCTCCTGATCGTCCACGGCCGGCAGCTTCCTATGGCCGGTTCCGAATCGGCGCTTCTCGCCGGAAACGCGGATTGCGGGGAGGTGTGCTGCAGCCATATTGCCGTCGTCGTGGAGAGGGCCAGGCAGCGGGACAAAAGGCATGGCTGTGGCAAGTTGCCGGAGCCGTGTCGCGCAGCCGTGTGCGTAGGCAGCTCCGGTCTCTTCGCCAGCCTCGCGACACGCCGTGCGGTATGGAAAGTCTGTGGCGGTTGGCGGATGCCGCTCCGCTGGGACCCGTCGGATGCGCATACTCGGTCCGAGCGGGTAGCGATAGGGGGAAGGGCGATGAATCCTGGTCAGAGGATGGCGCAACGCAAGCGCACCCATATCCGTCTGGCGGACGAACAGGCGGCGGCGTCGCGGTCCAACGATTTTGATTTGGTGTCTTTGGTCCGTCCGGCGCTGCCCGAGACCCGCGTCAACCAGCGCGTCTTGCTCACGGACTTCTTCGGGGCACCGGTGTCGGCCCCGTTTTTCATCAACGCGATGACCGGCGGCACGAACGAAGCCACGGCCATCAACGGCGCACTGTGCCGCGTGGCCCGTAAGACCGGAATCGCCATGGCCTTTGGCTCGGCCGACATCGTTTCCAAGGACTTCTCCCGTCTGGACGGGTTCCTGCAGGCGCGCGCCGAGAACCCGGACGGCCCTGTCCTCGTCAACGTCAACCCGACGACGCCCGTCGAATCCGTGCGGCTGCTCGTCGACAGGCTCAAGCCAGTCGCTCTCCAGATCCACGTGAACGCCGTGCAGGAAGCCGTCATGCCGGAAGGGGATCGCGACTTCCGTTGGATGGACGGCATCAAACGCCTGCGCCAGGCCATGCCAGTGCCGGTTGTCGTCAAGGAGGTCGGTTTCGGCTTCGATGTCGCGTCCATCGGCATGTTGGCCCAGGCCGGCGTCGACGCCGTCGACGTGTCGGGCAAGGGTGGCACTGATTTCGCCGCCATCGAGAACGCCCGGTCTTTGGCCGCCGGCGGCGCGGATTTCTCCTACCTGCAGGGCATCGGCGCGTCCACGGTCCAGTCGCTGCTGAACGCGCGGCTCGTCACGCAACTGATGCGCGGCCGCGGTTCGACGAGCCGTATGGCCCACGGCGCCGACGAGCAGGAGGCAACCATGCCGATCGTCATCGCTTCAGGCGGAGTGCGCAACCCGCTGGACGTCCTCAAATGCTTGGCGATGGGCGCACGCTGGGTCGGCGTCAGCGGCCGGTTCCTCCACATCCTGCTGTCCGACGGGGAAGAGGCGTTGGAACGGGCCATTGAATCCTGGAAGTCGCAGCTGGCCATGCTGCTCGCCCTGTATGGCGCGAAGCGCTTGCCGGCCGCCGCCCGCATCGACTGGACGCTTGAGCCGCGGCTGGAAAGCTACCTGCGCCAGATGCGCGCGCTCTGCGGCCTGGAGTGACGCGGCGTCTAGGAGCCGCGGCGATGGAACGCCGAGGCGAAACGGAAATGCGCTTGGAACGCCTGATCTCAGATTCTCCGCAGCAGCGACACCACCTTGCCCATGACGCGCGCGCGGGTGCCGTCCAGGGGAGCGTAGGAAGCGTTGTGCGGCATGAGCCAGACGTGCCCGTCGCGGCTGCGCTGGAAAGTCTTCACCGTCGCTTCGCCGTCCAGGAGCGCCGCCACGATGTCGCCGTTCTCCGCTGTGTTCTGCCGGCGCACGACCACGTAGTCGCCGTCGCGGATGGCGGCGTCGATCATGGAGTCGCCGCGCACCTCCAGCATGAACAGAGAGCCGCCGCCGGTCAGTTGACGGGGCAGACGCATCACGTCGTCGATGTGCTCCTCGGCCGTGATGGGCGTTCCAGCGGCGATCCGGCCCACGAGCGGAACGGACACGGAGTCGAAGACGGACTGTCGGTCGGCCGGAATCGACGGACAGACGGTTTCATCCAGCCGCGGCTGCATCGCGCCGAAGATGTCCCTGTTCGGACTGACGTTGCCGTCGATGATCTCGATGGCGCGCCCCTTGCCGGCACCCGCGCGGATGTACCCCTTCTTCTCGAGCATGTCTAGCTGGTGCTTGACGGAAGACGTGCTGCTCAGGCCTGTTTCCGCGCCGATTTCGCGGAACGACGGGGCGAAGCCGTCCTGGTGGATGTGCGTGCGAATGCATTCGAGGATCTTACGCTGCCGGTCGGTAAGCCGGGGGCGCTGGTCCCAGGCGTTGGAAGGAAACGGGGTGTTCGGCGTCATGATGCTCCTTCGACGGTGCTTGTCCGAGGATAGCCCGAAAACACCGGGAAATCAAACGGACGTTCGATGCCGATCCGGGCGCTGAAACCGTCAAGATAGTGTGAAGGGAGCGGAATCGCGGCGATGCCCCGGGCTATCGTTGCCTATATGCATTGCCCGTTCTGCCAGAATCCCGACACGAAAGTGGTCGACACGCGCGAAAGCGACGACGGCAATTCCATCCGCCGCCGCCGCGTGTGCCTGCAGTGCGGGCGCCGTTTCACGACCATCGAATCCACGCAGCTTCTCATCCTCAAGCGCAACGGCGATCTCGAGCCATTCAGCCGCGACAAGGTCATCAACGGCGTGCGCCGCGCCTGCCAAGGCCGTCACATCGATGACGCCGCCCTGCGCCAGCTCGGCCGCCAGGTAGAGGAGCGCCTGCGCGCCAGCGGCAGCGCCCAGGTCACCAGCGAACAAGTCGGCATGGCCGTCCTGGAGCCGCTGCGCGACGTCGACACGATCGCCTACCTGCGTTTCGCCAGCGTCTACCGGAACTTTTCCAGCCTTGACGATTTCGAGGAAGCCGTCGAAGAACTCCGCCGCTGCGCTGCCGGGAAAACAGGGGGAGCAGGGAAGACGGACGAGACAGACAAGACGCTTCCCGCCCGGTGAACCGGCGCCGCTCGCCCTGCCCGCGCCGGACCCGTCCCCGCTCTTCTACTCGCTGGTCTGCCCCTGCGCGAGACGCACGGCTTCCGCGTCCTTCGCCGTCTGCATGACGAGGAGCTTCTGCGTCGGGCGAGTCATGGACACATAGATGTCCGCGGCGGCCGACAGGCGGCTCGCGCTGGAAGCTTCGATGGCGCCCGGCTGCGCCAGGAGCACCGCGTCGTACTCCAAACCCTTCGATTCTTGTGGCGTGACGAGATCCAGCTGGCGCGCCCACGCCGGCTGGGAACGCAGCCGTTCCGCTTCCTTCCCGCCGCAGCCGGCCGCGACAGCCGGCCACAGCTCCTTTTCCACGCGCGACAGCGTTCCGGCGTCCGCCACGACGGCCACACGGCCCGTGCCGTCGGAGGAAAGGTACTCGCGCGACAGCGCCACCGCGGCGTCGACGATGAGGGGTATGAGCTCGCCGTCCGGCACGACGCTGGCCGACACGGAATCGGGGGTTTCCCGTGCCGCGGTCGTCGTCGAGACCTTCAGGCCTGCCGAACGCGCGAACGCGTTGGCCAGCTCCGCCACCTGCTTGGGATTGCGGTAGTCGATCGTCAGCTTGTCGAGCTGCCAGCGGCCGGCGCCGAAGACGGAATCCATCGTCGTCGCCCAATCGCGCGTGCCGCCCAGAGCCGAAGTCTGCGCCACGTCGCCCACGATGGTGAAAGAGCGCGAGGGGCAGCGCCTCCTGAGCATCCGCCAGTCCATGGCCGTCAGCTCCTGCGCTTCGTCGACGACGATATGGCCGTACGTCCAGGAGCGGTCGCGTGCCGCCTTGTCGATGAGAGAGCCGTCGTCCGAGCCGCCCTCCATGCTGTCGACGAGCTGGCGAGCGCTGACCATCGACGAGCTGACGCCGTACGTGGCCATCGAGTCCTTGGCGAACTGCTCCGCCGCGGCAAGCTCGCGTTCGCGGGCTGTCTGGGCGGCGGAGCGCGGGTCGTCGCCGATAAGTTCCATCGCTTCGTCCAGCAGCGGGATGTCGGATGAGGTCCACGCCGAACCCTTCTGCCGTTCCAGCGCCGCTGCTTCTTCGTCGGACAGCCAAGGCGCGCAGGCGCGCAGGTGCCGTGGCTTGGCCCATAGGTCCTGCAAAAGCCAGGTGGCCGTCAGCGGCAGCCAGGAGAGGTTCAAGGTCCTCTTGACGACGTCGTCGAGCCGCAAGCTGTCGGAGACGTGGTCCAGCTCGTCGGCGTCGGGCGCGTAGGGGAGCGCCGCGGCGTAGCGGCGCGTCAGCGCCGAGATCATCGCGTTGACGAAGGTGACGCGCGCGCGGTTGTGCGGCAGATGCGTGCGGCGCGCGGCGTTCTGGGCGGCGCGGATGTCGTCCGCTTCGATCGGGATGCGGACCGGCCCCATCGGGATGGTCGGCAGGTCCTTGGGAACGCGGACATGCAGTTGGACGGCGTTCCTGATGGCGTCCGCCATGCGCGCGTCGCCCTTGAGCTTCGCCGTCAGCGGTGTCTCCGTCCCGGTGGCTTCGAAGCCTGGCAGCAGCGTGCCGATGGTGCGGCTGAGCACGCCGGTCTCGCCTAGGCTTGGCAGCACCTGCCCGATGTAATGGAGGAAGGAATCGGACGGTCCGACGACGAGCACGCCCGAATGCGACAACCGGCGGCGGTGCGTGTACAGCAGGTACGCCGCGCGGTGCAGCGCCACGGCCGTCTTGCCGGTGCCCGGGCCGCCCTGAACGATGGTGACCGTGTCGAGCGGCGCGCGGATGACGCGGTCCTGTTCCGCCTGGATCGTCGCTACGATGTCGGCCATCCGGCTGGTGCGGCGCGAAGACAGGGACGCCAGGAGCGCGCCCTCGCCGTTCAGCGTGCCCTCCTGCGCCGCCCGGCGCGCCCACGGCGAATCGATGTCGAGCACCTCGTCCTCGATGCCGGCGACGGTGCGGTACTTCAGCGACAGGTGGCGGCGCAGGACCAAGCCCATGCGGTCCTCGGCGGTCGCTTCGTAGAACGGGCGCGCCGCTTCCGCGCGCCAGTCGGTGAGCATACGATCATGGTCCTCGCTCGACAGGCCGATGCGGCCGATGTAGCTCGTCTCGCCGGATTCGGAATCTAGCCGGCCGAAGACCAGACGGTCCTCGACAGCGCGCAGCTGCGTGAGCCGGTCCTCGTACATGGCAGCGAAGGAGTCGCGCTCCGCCTGGTGCGTCGGCGAGCCCTTGCCGCCCTCGGCGCGAACCCGCGCCAGGCGTTTCCTCGCGATGCCGGAAAGCTCGTCGAGACGCGCGTAGATGGAATCGACTTTTTTCTGTTCGCGGGCGAGCTGGTCAGCGTAGTCGGTCATGGACCCTCCATGGGTATCCGCAGGAAAGCGGTGAGAATGCGATGATTTTGCGGGCATCTTATTATAGTCCCGGATCTGCGACAGACCGCGCCGGCCCGGCCGCCGGACGAGGGAACCGTCCAACCGCCGCGATTCCCAGGACTCATACACCATGTCGAGGTACAGTGAGCGGAAAGAGACGCATGAACACCGGGACCGGCCTGCGGCGCGTTCCGCGAATGGAGTGAGAGATGGCGGATGAGAAGGCTTCTGTGGAGGACATCGCTCCAGGGGCCATCGCGCGGGCCGCGGACATCACGGACGGCATCGCCGCCCGGATCCACCGGCCAGTCCTCCTCGACGAGTGCGTCGACCTCCTGCTGCCAGCCGGCCGCCGCCCCGACCCCGTCATCGTCGACTGCACGCTGGGCCTGGCCGGGCATTCGCTGGCCTTCTGCGAAGCCGCGCCGGCAGCACGCCTCATCGGCATCGACCGCGACAAGGAGGCCCTGGAGCTGGCCGCGCGCCGGTTGTCGGCCCACGCCGACCGGTTCACGCCCGTCCACGCGTCCTTCGCCCGGTTCGCCGCGGTCCTCGACGAGCTGGGCATCGACGAAGTCGACGGCGCGTTCCTGGACCTGGGCCTCTCCAGCCTGCAGATCGACGAGAAGGACCGAGGCTTCGCCTATTCCGCCGACGGCCCGCTGGACATGCGCATGGACGCCGCCCAGCCGCTGACCGCGGCGGACGTCCTCGCCTCCTACTCCGTAGACGGCCTGACCCGGGTTTTCCGCGACTACGGCCAGGAACGCTGGGCGCGCCGCATCGCCCAGGCCATCGCCGAGCAACGGCAGCGCGAGCCGCTGGAGCATGCCTCGCAGCTGGTGGACCTCATCGACCGCGCCGTTCCCCGCAGGAACCGCCCCGCCGGGAACCCGGCCAAGCGCGTGTTCCAGGCTCTGCGCATCGAGGTCAACGGCGAACTCGACGAGCTGCGGTCCGTATTGCCCCAGATCGCGCTGCGCCTGGCCGTTGGCGGCCGCATCGTCGTCGAGTCGTACCATTCCCTGGAAGACAGGATCACCAAACGTTTCTTCGTGCGCGGCTCCCGCGTGGACATGCCCCGCGGCATGCCGCAGATCCCGGAGGGGCTGCGCCCGTACTTCCGCGACGTCTCCCATGGCGCCGTCAAAGCCGGCAAGGACGAGATCGCCGGGAATCCGCGGTCCGGGTCCGTGCGCCTGCGCGCCGTCGAGCTGACGCTCCCCCTGCCGCCGGCCGTCCGCAACGAGATGCTCCGCGACATCGAGCTCGCCGAGCAAAGAAAGGAGAAACGCCGATGAGCGCACAGAGGAAAGGCCGTCCGGAAGGGCGACGGACTTCCGGACAGGGCCGCGGCTTCGGAGCGAGGTTCCTGGGCGCTGTCGCACGCGTCAGCGCCGGGACCTGGCTCGCCGTTGCCGTCGTCGCGATGGTCCTGTCGCTGGGCGCCTCGCTGCTCCTGCACGTCAAAATGGACCAGGATTCCTTCACGATGGCGTCCGTGCAGACCAATATCGGCATGCTCACGCAGGACGTCCAGGACGAACAGACGACCCTCAACAAAGAGGAGTACTCGCTGCCGCAGAAGGCCGAGCAGATGGGCATGGCCCTGGCCACGAATTCGATCACCATCAATCTGGCGAAGCCGCTGGGAACGCCGATCAACCCCGGCTACACCAACGTCCTGCTGCCGAACCAGACATGATCCGGCGTTCCGCAGGCGTTTTCGAACGACCGATCTGACTGACAAACCCCATCGACGAAAGGGATCCTATGGCGAGCGCACACGACGACAAGCGCCGCGGCCAGAAGACGGCCCGGCCCGCCGGCCCGGGGAAGAAGCCGCTCGGCTTCTGGGCTGGCCGCCGCGGGGGCCGCGGGGACACGACGACTTTCAACCGCCGCACGCGCATCCTGGCGGCCATCCTGGCCGCGGCTATCGTCCTGTGCCTCGTCAAGCTCGTCGTCGTCCAGCTGGTCCATGGCCCGGCCACCGCGCAGGCGGCGGCCGACTCCCGGACCGTCACGGAGATCCTGCCGGCCCGCCGCGGCGAAATCGTCAGTTCGAACGGGGCGATCCTAGCGCAGAGCGTCGAACGGTATACCATTTTCGGCGACCAGAGGGCGGCGGCCGCTTTCACGCCGATCCCGTGCACCAAGACGAACACGAGCGTGTGCAACGCAGTCAACGGCCGCTCCGTGCAGGGCACCGGCCCGCAGGCGGTGGCGGAGCTGCTCTCGCCGGTTATCGGCATCAGCGTGCAGACCCTGACCCAGGAGCTGACCGGCACCAGCGGCTACGTCGTCCTCAAAAAAGACGTCGTAGCCGCCGTGGAGCGCAACATCGAGAAACTCAACATCTCCAGCGTCGTCGGCGCGACGATGACCACCCAGCGCAGCTATCCGGACCAGAGCGACATGGGCGCGCTCGTGGGCCTCGTCGACTCCGAAGGGAAAGGCGTGGCCGGCGTCGAGGAAATGGAGAACTCGGTCCTTTCCGGCAAGGACGGCAAGATCACCTACCAGCAAGGCGCTGACGGCGAGAGGATCCCGGGCACGACCACCACGTCCGTGCCAGCGCAGAACGGCGGCACCGTCACGCTCACCATCAACTCCGACGTGCAGTGGTACGTGGAGAACGCCATCCGCGAGGGCGAGAAGGCCTATAACGCCAAATGGGCCATCGGCGTGGTCCAGGACGTGAAGACCGGCGAGCTGCTGGCCGTCGCCGACGGCGACGCCAACGAGCTATCGGCGGAGGAGCGCGGCCCGCGCGCCTTCACCACCGTGTTCGAACCGGGTTCGCTGGGCAAGCTCATCACCACGGCCGGCCTGCTGACGGATCACGACATCACCACTAGCTCGCGGTTCGAAGTGCCGCACGATCTCGTCTTCCAGGGCCTGCACTACAAGGACGCCGAGGATCATCCGGTCTCCGACTGGACGATCGCCGGAATCGTGCAGCATTCCTCCAACGACGGCATGATCCTGGCCTCCCAGAAAATGTCGCTCCAACAGCGCTACGACTGGATCAAGAAATTCGGCATCGGCGTGCCTGACGGCATCGGCATGCCCGGCACGTCCGTGGGCCTGCTGCGCCCGTGGCAGGACTGGGAGGGCCGCACCAAGCAGGTCGTCCTCTTCGGCCAGGGCTACGCGGCCAACGCGCTGCAGTTGACCAACGTCGCGGCGACGCTCGCCAACGGCGGCGTCATGAACGAGCAGAGCCTCATCAAATCCGTGACGGTCAACGGCAAAACCAAGGACATGCTCCACCATAAGCAGACGCGCGTCTGCAGCGAGCAGACAGCCGCCGACGTGCTCAACATGATGGCCTCCGTCAACGACCTGTACGCCGGCATGGAGAAGGTCAACGGCTACGTGTCCGCCGGCAAATCCGGCACGGCGCAGGTCGCCGACCCGCAGACCGGGCAGCTGACCGACACCGTCGCCGACATGCTCGACGTGTTCCCGTACCGCAACCCGCGCTTCGCCGTGTTCGTAGCGTACCTCAACCCGGACAACACCTGGGCCTGCCTCAACGTCGGCGTCACCGCGATGCAGATCGGCGCTTTCCTGATGCAGAAATACGGCATTCCGGAGTCGACACCGCGCGTCGACGCCATCCCTACCAACTGGGCCGACGAGGACATCCCCGGCGACGGCGTGAACAAGCAGTGACACGCCGGCGACGGCGCGCGGAACCGCGGAAAACGGAAGGAGAGACGCCAGATGGCTGCGAGCGAAGCACGGAACCGGCGTTTGACGGTCGAGTACCTGCGGCGTACGTTCGCCGCGACGACGAAGCGGCCCTTCGTCGGCAATGTCACTTTCACGTCGGTGCCCACGGCTTTGGCGGACGTGACGCCGGGATCCCTGTTCGCCCCGCTGGACCCGCGCGAACAGCAGGAGCCGGCGTTGCAGCGCGCCGTGCTCAAAGGCGCCTACGGGATCCTGCTGGAGGCGCGCAAAGGCCTCGACGAGCTCCAGGTGGACGTTCCCGTCGTGCAGATGCGCGACGTCGAGAGGAACCTGGGCCTCATCGGCTCCTACCTGGAGAACGACCCGTCGCTGAAAGCGGCCGTCTTCATCTGCTTCGGCCCGGAGGTTTCCCCGGTCGCCGTCAAACTGGCGTCGCTGCTGCACCTGCTGGGCAACCCCGTCGGGTTCGTGTGCGCCGACGCGGAGTCGTACTCCGTGACCCGCCCGCTGGAGCCGGACTACCCGCTGAAAGGCCCCGAGCTGCAGCAGATCGAGGCGGCGGCCGTGGAAGACGGAGCCGCAGCGCTGGTCATCGCCGCCGACGAGAAAACCCTGGCTCCCTGGGCCCTGGCCGGCACGCAGGTCGACATCTGCTGCGGGCTGCGGGCGCTGACGAGCGCCGAAAAACCGCGGTCCACGGCCGGCAAGCCGGCGCTGTCGGCGCAGACGCGCTCCCTGTTCGGCGCCGTCTTCGACTCCGAGACGCGCATCGTGGGCAACGGCTCCGCGTACGACGTGTCCGTGGGCAGCGACATCTTCAACCGGCTCATCGACGTGGTCCCCATGGGGGAGCCGGCGACACGCATCGCCATCTCCATGGCCGTCGCGGCCGGCATCACACCGGAGTCGATCAAGAAAGCCATCGCGGTGTCGAAGGAATTCTCAGAGGAATAGAGGAATAAAGGAGTGATGGACACATGATTTCCATGGATCTCGAAGAAGCCGCGGCCGCAGCCGGCGGACAACTGCAGGCCGTCGGCCCGGCACAGGCCAAGGGGATACGCGTGTCAGCGGCAGGCACGGATTCGCGCATCCCCGTGCGCGACGGCCTGTTCGTCGCCATCAAAGGCGAGCGCGCCGACGGCCATGACTTCCTGGAAGCCGCCGCAGCGCACGGCTTCGTCGCGGCCGTCGTCGACCATGCCGTCGCCGGAGCGCCGCTGCCGCTGATCGTCGTGCCCGACACCGTCGCCGCCCTGGGCCTGCTGGCCCGGCGCAACATCGAGAAACGTCGCGCGCTGGGGACCCCGTTCACGCTCGTGGGCATCACCGGCTCGGTGGGCAAGACCACGACGAAGGACCTGACGAAGACGCTGCTGGCGTCCCTGGCGCCGACCGTGGCCCCGGTCGGCTCCTTCAACAACGAGATCGGCCTGCCGCTGACGGCGCTGACGGTGGACGAGAGCACGCGGTACTTCGTCGCCGAGATGGGCGCGAACCACCTGGGCGAGATCCGATCGCTGACGCGCATCGCGCCGCCGGACCTGGGCGTGGAGCTGAAGGTCGGCACCGCGCACGTCGGCGAATTCGGCGGCGTGGAGAACATCTACGAGGCCAAGTCCGAACTGGTGGAGGCCCTGCCGGCCGGCGGGAAGGCTTTGCTCAACGCAGGCGATCCGAACGTCGCGCGCATGGCTGACCGCACCCGGGCCGACGCCGTGTGGTTCGGCCTGGAGTCCGACGCATCCGGCAAGCGCCCGCTGACGGTGATGGCCCGCGGCATCAGGGCCGACGAATTCGACCATCCGAGCTTCGAGCTGGTCGTGGAGGGCCGTTCCGCCGGCCGCGTGCAGCTGGGCCTAGTCGGCTGCCACAATGTCATCAACGCCGTCGCGGCCGCGGCCGTCGCCTGGAGCGCGGGCATGCCGGCCGACGCCATTGCGGCGGGCCTGAACGCGAGCATCGCCCTCAGCCCGCACCGCATGGCCCTGCGCTCTCTGTCCGCCGGCAGGACCCCGTTCACGCTGCTGGACGACACGTTCAACGCCAACCCGGACTCCATGAAGGCCGCTCTCGACGCTCTGGCGGCCATGTCCGCCGCGCGCGGCGGCTCGCTGCGCACCGTCGCCGTCCTGGGCCCGATGCTCGAACTGGGCGACGACGGGGAGAAGCTCCACCGCAGCGTGGGCGCGTACGCGGCGGAATCCGGCGTCGACGCCCTCGTGGCCGTCGGCATCGCCGGGGACAAGACCGGCCGGAAGCTGGCCGACGCCTGCGCGGAAGGCGCCAGAGACTCCCGGAGCGGTGATTCTGTGCTAATTCGGCGCGCCGACGACGCCGGACAGGCGAAAAAGATGATTCTTGAGGAAGTGGCGGCCCACAGCCGCTGCGTCGTCCTGCTCAAGGGTTCCCACGCCTCCGGGCTGAGCTCCCTGGCGGACGACCTGGCCGGGCGCTGCCGGTGACACGCGCGTCCCTCGGCGGAACAGTTGGCAACACAAGGAGGACATAGCCGGTGAAAGGCTACATCATCGCATTCGTCGTGGCCCTCGTCGCCGCGTTCGTCCTGACGCCGGCAACGATTCATGTCGTCCAGAAACTGCATTACGGCCAGTACATCCGCCAGGACGGCCCGAAATCGCATCTGGTCAAGCGCGGCACGCCGACGCTCGGAGGCGCGGCCATCATCCTGTCCGTCCTGCTAGGGTGGGGAGCCGCGGCCCTGTACCGCTACTGCTCGCGGGGGACCGTCCCGTCCTGCGCGTCCCTGCTGACGCTGTTCTGCATGGCGGGTTTCGGCCTCATCGGCTTCATCGACGACTTCCTCAAGGTGCGCAAGAAACGCAACCTCGGCCTGACCATCCACGCCAAGCTCGTCGGCCAGTTCATCATCTCCACCGCGTACGCGGTCCTGTCCCTGATCCTGCCGACGCATTCGCGCTTCCACGTGGCCCGTCTGGCCATCTCCTGGGTGGAAACGCCCGTCATCAACCTCGACTTCGCCGGCAAGGCCGCCGGCATCGTCCTGTTCGTCGTCTGGGTGAACTCCCTGATGACGGCGTGGACCAACGCCATCAACCTCACCGACGGCCTCGACGGGCTGGCGGCAGGCAGCTCCACCTTCGCGTTCGCCGGCTTCGCCGTCATCGCCTTCTGGGAAAGCTACCATCTGGCCGCCAGCCACGCCGAAGGATTCCAATACACGTCCTCCGACCCGCAGGACATGGCGCTCATCGCCCTAGCGACGGTGGCCGCCTGCCTGGGCTTCCTCTGGTACAACGCCAACCCCGCCGAAATCTTCATGGGGGACACCGGCTCCCTGGCCCTGGGCGGCCTGTTCGCCGCGCTGTCGGTCAACCTGCACGTCGAACTGCTCGCCATCGTGCTGGGCGGCCTGTTCGTCATGGAAACCATGTCGGACGTCATCCAGATCTCCGCTTTCCGCCTGTTCCACAAACGCGTGTTCAGAATGGCGCCGCTGCACCACCACTTCGAACTGCTGGGATGGAAGGAAACCCGCGTCGTCGTCCGCTTCTGGATGATGGAACTCGGATTCACCGTGGTCGCGGTCATCCTCTTCTACATGGACTGGCTCGTCAAATCAGGGCAGCTGCGCTGACGCCGCCCGCGCCAAAGCCTCGAACCACGGTCCGCCCCCACGGCAGACGCGCAACCGCGCGAAAAGCGGAAAGGACACTATGAACAGCACTCGCATCGGGCAATACGATTTCACCGGCATGACGGTCCTCGTCGCCGGCATGGGCGTCACCGGCACACACGTCAACGCCATCCTGCGCGCCCACGGCGTCAGAACCATCACCGTCGACGAGAAAAAAACGGACGCCGACCTGCGCTCCTTCGCAAACATCGACTGGAACACCATCAGCCTCATCGTCATCTCCCCGGTCTTCACCCCGAAAACCGACTGGGTGCTCACCGCCCAACGCCTAGGAATCCCCGTATGGAGCGAAATCGAATTCGCCTGGCGCACGCAGACCAACCACGAAAACAACAACAAACGCATCCCATGGATCGGCATCACCGGCACCAACGGCAAAACCACAACCACGGAAATGATCTCCGCCATCATGACAGCCGACAACAAAAAAGCCCCGGCCGTAGGCAACATAGGCGTGTCCGTGTCCCAAGCCGCGCAAAACCCGACCAACGACATCCTATGCGTAGAACTCAGCTCCTTCGCCCTGCACTTCACCCAATCGCTCCACCTCGACACCGCCGTATGGACAAACATCGACCAAGACCACCTCGACTGGCACGGCGGCTTCGAGAACTACCGCAACGACAAAGCCAAAATCTTCACCAACGCGCGCCACGCCATCATCTACAACCACGACGACACGCAGGTCGCCCGCGCCGCCCGCACCGCCCCAACCGAACAAGGCTGCCAACGCATCGGCTTCACCATCAACAAACCAGAAACCGGTTGCATCGGCATAGAAAACGGCTGGATCGTCGACCGCGCGCTGAACAACACACCGCAAGGCCGCCGCATCATGGCGCTCGCCGACGCGAACGACGCGCTCAAAAACGCCAACGGCGCCATATACCCCCACCTGGCATCCGACGCGCTCGCAGCGACGGCGGCCTGCCTGGCATCCGGCACGCCGCCCGAAGCGATCCGCTCCGCGCTCGCGGCGTTCCATCCGGACGCCCACCGCATCGAGCCGGTGGCGTCGTACGCGCCGGCTGGCGAACAGGCCGTCCGTTTCATCGACGATTCCAAGGCGACCAACGGCCATGCCGCGATGGCGTCCCTGGCCGGTTTCCCCGATGGTTCCGTAGTGTGGATCGCCGGTGGCCTGGCCAAGGGTTCCCGCTTCGAGGACCTTGTGCGCGCCCGCCGTTCCAAGCTGGCGGCCGCCGTCGTCATCGGCGTGGACCGCGCCCCGTTCCTCGAAGCGCTGGAAAGCGAGGCTCCAGATGTCCCGCATGTCGAAATCGAGGGGGCCGGCGGCGAAGCCGTGATGGCGAAGGCCGTCGCCGCGGCGATGTCCTTCGCCCGTCCAGGCGGCGTGGTGCTGCTGGCTCCGGCAGCGGCCTCCATGGACCAGTTCGCCAATATGGCCGACCGCGGCGACAAGTTCGCGGCCGCCGCGCGGGCTTGGATCGAGCAGCATGCCTGAGTCCAGGTCCCGGCGCGCGCCGCGGCGCAGCCAAAGCCAGTCGGTGCCGGAACGCCGGCGGCAGCAAAGAGGAGGAGCGGCGTCCGGCTCGTCGTCGAACGCGCCGGCCTCATCCTCGTCGGCCGTCTCGCGCCGCGGAAGGTGGCGGCGGTTCCTGACGGACCCCCTGATCTGCTATTACCTGTTCATCGCCGTTGTTCTGCTGCTGACGTTCCTCGGCGTCATCATGGTCTTCTCCTCGTCCACGGTGGATCTGCTGTCCGACGGCGAATCGCCCTACAGCCAGCTCATCCGCCAGGGCGCCTACGCGATCGTGGGCATCGCGGCCGCCGTCGCGCTGTCCTTCGTCAACGCCAAGCGCTTCCCGAAGTGGGCGTTTTGGATCCTTGTCGCCGCCGGGCTGCTGCAGGCCCTGACATTGACGCATCTGGGCCGTGACGCGGGCGGCAACGGCGGTTGGCTGGCCCTGGGCCCCATCGAGTTCGAACCCGCGGAGATCCTCAAGTTCTCCCTGTGCCTGTGGATGCCGTTCGCCATCGCGGTGGGCAAGAAACGCTCCGTGGAGCACGAGGGCAAGGTCAGCGGCAGCAAATCCTTCGCCGTGGCCCTGGCCGCCTGCTTCCTGTCGTTTATCATGGTCATGATGGGCGGCGATCTGGGCACCGGCGTCATCCTGCTGATGATCTGCGCGGCGGCCGTATTCGTCGGCGGTCTCGACATCAAGCAGTTTTGGGGCGGCATCGTCGCCGTCACGGCGATGGTCATCCTCCTGTTCGTGGCCCACAGCTCCAACCGCATGCGCCGCATCATGGCAGCGTACACCGGCTGCGACGCCAAAGGAGCGGCCGAAGGCGTGTGCTATCAGGTCATCCATGGCCAGTACGCGCTGGCTTCAGGCGGCTTCTTCGGCGTTGGCCTGGGCGCCAGCCGCGAGAAATGGGATTATTTGCCGGAAGCCCGCAACGATTTCATTTTCGCCATCATCGGCGAGGAGCTGGGATTCGTGGGCGCGGTCGTCGTCATCCTCTGCTTCGTGCTGCTGGGCTGGTGCCTGATCAACGTGGCGCTGCGCATGCCGGACCATCCCTACGAGCGGCTCGTCCTCGTGTGCGTGGCCGCGTGGACCTGCGGCCAGGCGATCGTCAATATCCTCGTCGTCCTCCAGCTGCTGCCGGTGATCGGCCTGCCGTTGCCGTACATCTCGGCCGGCGGAACGGCGTTGATCAGCAATCTGGCGGCCTCCGGCGTGTGCGTCAGCATGATGCGCCAGCAGGACGACATCAAGCGCGTCCTGGGCGCAGCGGCCTGGGCGAACGCGAAGAAGAGGAAAGCGAAGAAACAGCAGCGCCGTCGCCGGACGGCGTGATGCCAGCGCATGGCGGGCAAGCTCGAGAAGAAGGGAAACATGGGTACAGGAGCAGCTCCGGTGGAACGGGGAAGCAAACCGCTGTCGGTGGTTCTGGCAGGAGGCGGAACGGCCGGGCATGTCAACCCCCTGCTGGCCATCGCTTCAGCCGTCGCCACCAAGGAACCGCGGGCCAGCATGACCGTCGTGGGCACGAAATCGGGCCTTGAAGCGCGTCTGGTGCCGCGGGCCGGATACCCGCTGGAGACCATCCCCAAGGTGCCGTTCCCGCGCAAGCCGGACCTCGATGCGCTGGCGTTCCCAGGCCGGTGGATTTCCGAGGTCAGACGCGTCGAACGCATCCTGAAGGACGCCCGCGCCGACGTCGTCGTGGGCGTGGGCGGGTACGCGGCCGCTCCGGCATACAGGGCCGCGCGGCGGATGGGCCTGCCGATCGTCATCCACGAGCAGAACGCCCGCGCCGGCATGGCGAACAAGCTGGGCGCGAAATGGGCGGCCTTCGTAGGCACCGCTTACGGGAACACCGATCTGAAGGTCGGCGCCAAGGGCGCGATGCGCCGCGTTGGCCTGCCGCTGCGCCCCGCCATCGCCTCCACGGCGGCGGCCATGGAGAAGGATCCCGCCGCGGCCCGGCGATCGGCCGCCTGCCGGCTCGGCCTGGACCCCGACCGCCCGATCCTGCTGGTCACCGGCGGGTCGCTGGGCGCGCTGAGCGTGAACGGCGCCGTCGCCGGCGCCTGCAAGGACCTGCTGGCCTGCGCGCAGATCGTGCATCTGTGCGGCGCCGGCAAGGCCGGCCCCGTGCGCCGGACCGTCGCGGCCGCCGTTGGAGAGGACCGGCTGGCGGGCATCGGCCCCGAATGGGCTGGCAAGGGCGATTACCATCTGACGGAGTACTTCGAGCACATCGAGCTCGCCCTCGCTTGCGCCGACCTGGTCATCTGCCGCTCCGGCGCCGGCACGGTCAGCGAAATCGCGGCTCTGGGCGTGCCGGCCGTGTATGTGCCGCTTGCCATCGGAAACGGCGAACAGCGCTACAACGCCGAACCGGTCGTGAAGGCCGGCGGCGGAGTGCTCGTCGATGACGCTGATTTCACGGTGGATTGGGCGGCGCGCGCCGTGCCGCGGCTGCTGTCCGACCCGACGAAGCTAGGTGACATGCGCGCAGCGGCATGGCGGTACGGCGTCCGCGACGCGGCGGCGCGCATGGCGGACGCGGTGATCGAGATCGGCAGGAAGGGACAGCGGCGATGAGCATGCGCAACGACATCAACGACACGAACAACGGCAGGACGACGGAAAATCCGCCGGCGCGTCCGCTGCCGGCGGACGACTCCCTGGCCGACATCGACGGCCTCGCGCGGCTGGGGACCGTTTTCTTCAGCGGCATCGGCGGCTCCGGCATGAGCGTGCTGGCCCGCATGCTGCGCCAGTCCGGCGCGCCGGTCGCCGGCTCGGACCGCGTCGAATCCTCGTACACGCGCCAGCTGGAGGAGCTGGGCATCCCGGTCGCCATCGGCCAAAAGGCGGAGAACGTGGACGACGCCGACACCGTCGTCTGGTCCAGCGCCATCCCGGCGGACGCGCCCGAAATGCTGGAGGCCCGCCGCCTGGGCAAACGCCTGGCGCACCGCTCCGACATCCTGGCGCTGCTGCTGCGCGTGCACCGGTCCATCGCGGTGGCCGGCACGCACGGCAAGACGACCACCGCGTCCCTGATCGCCACGATCCTGCAGACGGTCGGCGAGAAGCCGAGCTTCGCCATCGGCGGATCGCTGAAAACGCCGGATGGCATCGTTCCGGGCGGCCGTGTCGGAACGGGGCGGTGGATCGTCGCAGAGGCCGACGAGTCCGACGGCAGCTTCGGCAAGTACCGTCCGACGATCGCCGTCATCACCAACGCCGAAGGCGACCACCTCGACCACTACGGCACCATCGCCCGCTACCGCGCCGCGTTCGAATCCTTCGCCGGACAGGCGCAGCAGGCCATTGTCCTATGCGGCGACGACGAGGGCGCGCGCGAGGTCTACAACCATCTGCCGCAGGATGCCGTCGACAGGACCGTCGTGTACGCGACGACGCCGTTCGACGAGCTGTTCCCGCTGATGCCGGCGCTGGACGCCGGCCGTTTCGCGTTTGTCGGCTCGCCCGCCGAGATTCCCGTTAGCGACGACTCCCGCTTGCGGGAACTGGAGGACGCGACCGCCGCGGCGATGAGTTCCGGCAGCAGCGTCATTGTCGACGAAGGCGTCCAGGAGACCTTCGCCCTGGCCATGCCCGCGGCCCTGCTGAACGGCGGCGCCTCGACGCTGGATGTCAGTCTGAAGGTGCCGGGCGTCCACAACGCCCGCAACGCCGCCGCCGCCATCCTCGCGTCCGTTCTGGCAGGCGTCAACCCGGTCCAGGCCGCCGCTGCCGCCGCGACGTTCCTCGGCGCGGCCCGGCGCTTCGATTTCCAGGGCGCCGTCGGCGGTGTCCGCCTGTACACGGACTACGGCCACCATCCGACGGAAATCGCCACGTTCCTATCCGCCGTGCGACGCCGCTTCCCGCAGGCCACGGTTCGCGTCCTGTTCCAGCCGCACACGTACTCGCGCACCCGGACCTTCGCCGCGGAGCTGGTCGACGCGCTCGGCCAGGCCGACGCCGTGTATCTCAGCTGTCTATTCGCCGCCCGCGAGGACGCCAGCGACTATCCTGGCGTCTCCTCGCGGACGTTGATCGACGAAGCGGAGCGTCGCGGCATCGGCGACCGGTTCATCCTCATCGACGACAAGTCCGCCGCGGCTCTCGCCATGGCCCATGACGCCCGTCCGGGCGACGTTCTGGCCACGGTCGGCGGCGGCGACATCAACCTTGTCAACCCCGTCATTCTCCAGGAGCTGCGGTGCCTGGAGAACCAGCGCGCCGGCCAGCGGGACGCGCGTCCGGACGGATCCGGCGCACCGGAGCGGTCCCTGTCCAGCGCGGAGGACCGCCGCTGATGGGCCGCCGTCGGGTAGTGGCGTCCGGTCCGAAGGACAAGCCGCTCAGAACCGCGTCCAACACGCCTGCCCGCCGCACGGCTTCGTCGGCGGCGCGCTCCGGCCAGGCTTCGGCCCGCCGCGCCGTCGGGTCGACGAACGCGTCCGACGCGTCATTCGTCGACCCACGCCGTCTGGATCCGCCAATGCCGGTCGCCGACCAGATCGCCGTCGACGCAGCGACGAAACAGGGCCTGTTCGCCGACTCGCCCGATCCGGACACCGAACTCAAAAGCCAAGCCGCCCGGAACGCAGCCGCCCGTAAGTCCGCCCGCCGTTCGATCCGAAACAAGGCGGCCGCCATCGGCGTCGGCGCCGTCGCCGCCGTCTGCGTGGCGGCGTGGGCGCTGCTGTTCGCTCCCTGGTGCCGCGTGGCGGCGTCGTCCATCGACGTCACCGGGACGAACCAGTGGGTATCCGCGCAGACCGTGGAGCGGAAGGCGCAGTCGGCGGTCGGCAAGCCGGTGCTTCTGGTATCGGCCTCGGCCCTGTCGAACAGCCTCGAACAGATCCCGGGCGTTGACCACGTCTCCATCAGCCGCTCGCTGTTCAACCGTCTGAAGATCGCCGTCTCGCCGGCCGATCCGCAGGCCGTCCTCAAAGGTCCGGACGGCTCCATGACCGTGGTCGACAAGGACGGCCGCACCATCGGCACGACGAAACAGGAAATCCCCGGTGTGCCGACCATTGCGGTCGATGAGCCCGGCTCGCAGATCCACAGCGCGAGCGTCAAGCTGGCGTTGAGCGTGCTGTCCCAAATCCCGTCCTCGCTGCACAGCCAGCTGATGGCCGTCACCGCCATGTCGGCGGACTCTGTCAGCACCTCCACGGAGGACGGCTACACCATCGTCTGGGGCGACGCCTCGGACATGTACCTCAAGTGCGACATCGTCGAGCATCTCATCTACGCCCGCGGCGGCATCGAAGGCTACAAAACCATCAACGTGGCCGACCCGAAACGTCCGACGGTCAGTAACAACGGCTCCAACGCCGAGATACCCAGCGGCACGTCGTCGCATATGACCTTCGCCCAGCTCATGTCGCAGTGAGCTGCCCGCGGCCCGATGGCGGACGGCGGCGGGAAGAACGGAAGAGAACCGCGGAAAGGAGAGAGTCGAATGCGCGTCGTCGTGCAGGCCGTGGATTCCGCGGCCGTGGACATCGAGAAGGAGGGCTGGCACCGGTCCATCGGACGGGGGCTCGTCGCGTTCGTGGGCATCGCCGATTCCGACGGCGACGCCGAAGCCGAATGGATGGCCCGCAAGCTTGCCAGCCTGCGGATCTTCCCCGACGGGAACGGACGCATCAACCTCAGCGTCGCCGATATCGCCGGCTCCGTCCTGTCCGTCTCGCAGTTCACGCTCTTCGCCGATGTGCGCAAGGGCGCGCGACCGAACTTCTCGACAGCAGGGGAACCAACGCACGCCAAGGAGATGTGGCTGCGCTTCAACGAGATCCTCGCGCGCAAGTGGAACGTGCCCGTGGAGACCGGCCTGTTCGCCACGGATATGAAAGTTTCGCTGGTGAACCACGGCCCGATGACCATCGTCATCGACACGGATGCTATGATGGGGCGTGCGGCGAAAGCCGCTGCTGTTTGATAACCGCAAAGGGGCCGATCGGTTTCGACGGTGGCCTGTCCATCGCAGGGAAGCGTGCCGAGAACGCGGGGGTCTGCTCGTTAACGTCCCTCCGCAAAGAACAAGTGCTAAATCCAATCGCACTGAGTTCGCTCTTGCTGCCTGAGCTTTCGCGCCAGGATTAACCAGCGAGTCAGCGACTCCGCTCACGCCGGGTTGTCTTCGCCCGGCAGTTGAACGTCGTTGAGAAGACTTGCTCGAAGCGTTGCGCCGCACGGCGCTTCGGGGACTTTCAGTGCCGCTGGGCCCACTGCGGGCTGTCCATGGCATCCGCAGGGGCCGAGAAATTGCCGTCAGGCCAATGGACTGCGCACGGAGAAGACTGCGAGTTCGGTCATCGGACCCGGGTTCAATCCCCGGCGGCTCCACCGCAAATAAAAGATCCCTTGTTCCGCATCGCTGGAACAAGGGATCTTTTATTTCCGTTGCAACGTCTTCGGGTGGTTCCGATGAGCAACCGAACGAAGCAAAATAACTGGAACGCAATCTTTCAATCCCAGAGGCAACCGCCAGCATGATGACCGCCGGGTCGATAGTCACCAACGCTTCTTGAACATGAGGTGCGTTGGTCTGAAACGCAAATTGGCCGCACGAACGCCACTGCGTCTCCAAAGGAGAGGACAGAGACGGACACCATGCCGTTTGGGCGAAACGCCGTGCAGGAGCTCGTCAGCATCCTCAGGCGTAGCTGCCGGCCGGCGTGAGCGGGGGGGGTAGAGGAAAAACCGGAAACGGGAGGAACGGATATGGCCGCCGGCGAAGCCGAGGACGCGGTCGATAAGACTGGACTTCTGTAGCATGACAAGGAAGCGGAACGCATCTACCTGGCTTACAAGAACAAGACCCGGGATACGTGCTGACTCGTCCAGACGGATAAGTCCATCCGCATCGAGGTCTGTGAGAACGTCGATGGCGGACGTCGTGGCGTCTTCGCTGTCCCATGTACGTGGCAAGGCGACGCCGCTCGGCAAAACCATTCGCTGGAGCATCTCAACGAACCGAAGCGGCGCGACTGGACTTTGCGCGGCCGGCTGATGCGGCGTCGCGCCGTCAAATCGATGGATCTGAAGGAACTCCGCGCCAGGACAAAGAACTGCGTTGCAACAAGATCGAAGCCGAAGCTTCACGCAATCAATAGACATGGGAAGCACGGCGGCCGACATCAGGACAACCGGTGCTCTACCGACACCAGGAATACGCGGCACCTCTCTTTCAGCGGGCCGCATCTCCGCAGCAGAGAGGAGCATGCCCAGATATTCTCTTCGTGGAACGCTCATGAACAGGTTTCTTGCAGCCGCCGAGACCAAGTTCAGCAAGCCCATTCACCCATGACGATGTTCTCGTTGAAGACGTCTCAACACCACCAGTCCTTCCAGTGCCGGCAAAAGCACACTGGCGGAGACCTGGATAACGCATGCCGGCAAGCTTCCCAGTGCGTATGAAGGCATACCGCGCGACGTATGCCTTGCTCCACGAAAAAACGATTTCGGCGCCATCAAAGCAAAGACCGTCATGGCCGAGTGACACATTCGGAATCCACGATACCACCAGGACGCTGGACAACAACGGCTCCGTCACGCCCGACTACCGACTGTCGCAGAACAGGGCCGTAGACCGGCTCCACGAGAACTTTCGCAATGCCATGCCCGTTTCCTGGTCGTCAACCCGCTGACCAGAATGACAGCTGGAACCGCTCACAGCCTATCCGACAGGCTCCGGAGCACTGACCCGTCAGCGCAGATCCGTCAAGAACCGTGCGTTCCACGCATCAAAATCATGCGCATACGGACAAGACACTGGGCCGAAAGACCAGGAACACGACCCAAGGTTCAACTACTTTCGTCGATACCTCCCGAACCCGCGGAAGAACCAAGCGCATAATAACAGCCTCAAACGCTACGATGCGCGCAAGCCGGGACCGTCCCGCCCCTATACGCAATCACGAAAACAGGAGACATCCAAACCTGGTCGGAAAGAAAACAAAACCAGCAGACCCACGGAACAGAACCAAAACACCGCACACCAACACCGGCAACCAGAACGAAATCCTCCCACAGATGGGCCATCGGCCTTCCTTAAGCCCCATAAGACAGTCCACTACGCAAAACGCATGGACAACCAACAAAGCAACCAACGCTCGCGGAAGCCGTGGCCAGCTGCTTTCCGTCGGCGGTACTATCGGAAGGGACCCGTGATGATGGCGGAATGGAGGCAAGCATGGCGGATGACGCTGACACGGCGCAAGCGCTCATGGATAGGGCTGTCGCGGATGGGGATCCGCGGCTGGCCGAGGCTATCGGAAGGTTCGCGCGTGCGAGAGAATACGGTCTGGTTTTCGAGCATAACAGGCCGGAGGCGATGCGCTTGTACGGCAAACCGATCAAGCCGGGCGACACAGTGAATGTTCTGCCCGAACGCGGGAAGAGAGGGGAGGCCGGGAACCGGGTTCCCTGGCTTGTCGAAAACATCGACAAAGGAACCGCCATGCTCCGGCCTGTCGGCCGCGCCCAGGATTCCACGGGGGGGGGGTCGTACTGTTGGTCTCTCCGATTTGGTGGCGGTCTGCGAACCCGGGGAGCCTGTCTACCCGGGGTTGAGGGAAACCGGCCGTGTCGAACGAGGCGGCGGCAGTCTCGGGAACCCGGGCGGCAAACCGTATCACGTGGTCATCAACGCCGAAAACTATCACGCGCTTGAAGCCCTAGAGTTCTGCTATGCGGGCCGAGTGGACTGCGTTTACATCGACCCGCCGTACAACACAGGAGCCAAGGACTGGAAGTACAACAACGATTACGTTGGCAAGACCGACGCGTACCGTCACAGCAAGTGGCTCGCCTGGATGGAACGGCGTCTCAAGCTCGCGAAAAAGCTTTTGAACCCGGATAACTCCGTGCTCGTTTGCACTATCGACGAGAAAGAATACCTGCGCCTAGGCCTGCTGTTGGAGCAAACATTCCCCGAAGCACGCATGCAAATGGTGAGCAGCATCATCAGCCGCAAAGGATCATCTCGAGGAGACGAATTCTACCGCACCAACGAATACCTGTATTTCATAATGCTGGGTGATGCTCAACCGATCGCACTGGAACTATCCGGCGAATGGCTCGGCGTCAGCGAACGGAAAACCACAAGAACAGGTCTCCAGTGGACTAGCCTGATGCGATCCGGTGCCGGCAGCGCGCGGCAGGACAGGCCTCGTCTGTTCTATCCGATATACGTGTCCGATGACGAGCCGCGGATCGTCTCCGCTGGCCCCTCCCTGGCGCAAGACGCTGATTATCATACGATTCCCGATATGCCCGGATGTCATACGCTGTGGCCCATTCATTCCGATGGTTCGGAAGGGCGTTGGCAATTGTCGCAACCGGCTTTGGAAAAAGCGTGTGCTTCCGGATTCGTCAAACTCGGGAAAACGAACGCTCACGGCGGAATGGCTGTTTCCTTCCTTAGGAAAGGAGAAAGGGAGAAGATCGAGAAAGGCTTGTTCCCGATTACCGGGCATCGCTCCGACGGTTCGATCATCGTTGACGACTCCGCATACAGGCCGAAGTTTGTCCCGGGGACGCAATGGAATATCACCAGCCACGACGCTTCGGCGCACGGATCGACTCTGCTGGGAAACCTGCTTGGCGGCAAGCGTTTTCCTTACCCGAAGTCCCTGTATGCTGTCGAGGATACGCTTCGTTTCTTCATCGGCGGCAAACCGGATGCGCTGGTTCTTGATTTCTTCGCCGGTTCCGGCACGACAGCGCACGCGGTCATGCGCCTCAATCATCAAGACGGGGGACGCAGGATCTCCATCAGCGTCACGAACAACGAGGTGTCCGCCGCCGAGGAACGGGAATTGACGGCAGCCGGATTGCGCCAGGGGGACGCCGGCTGGGAGAAACATGGAATCTGCCGTCACGTGACCATACCGCGCATCCGCGCGGCCATCACCGGAAGAACCCCGCAAAACCAGCCTATTAAAGGCAACTACCGGTTCACCGACCCGTTCCCCATGGCCGACGGGTTCAAGGAGAACGCCGTGTTCTTCGACCTGACATACCAGGACCCGTATCAAGTGGAACTGAGACGCGATTTCCAGGCGATCGCGCCCCTCCTGTGGATGCGCGCCGGATGCCGCGGCCCGATCATCCGCAAGGAGAACGACACATACGCGATCGCCGACACATACGCCGTCCTGTTCCATTGGTCCGCCGTCAACGCTTTCATCAAGCGACTGGAAGAACAACCGGAAGCCAGGACCGTGTACGTGGTGACAGACGACCCGACGCAATACACGCGGCTCTGCGGAATGCTCCCGGACCGTGACGTGATCCGACTGTACAGGTCGTACCTGGAATCGTTCAAAATCGCAAGCGAAGGGGCGGTGGACTAATGAGGTTCGAACTGAAGGATTTCCAGGAGGAAGCAGTCGGCCAGCTGTTGGACGATTTCAGCAGGATGCGCGCGATGCGCGACGCGGGGATGCTTCCCTCTGCCTGCTTGAGCGCGCCGACAGGATCAGGCAAAACCGTCATGTCCGCGGCCGTCATCGAGGCGTTGTTCTACGGCAGCGATGTTTTCGACTGCGAGCCGGACCCCGAAGCAATGGTCCTGTGGCTGTCGGATTCGCCCACGCTCAACGAGCAGACGAAAGCGAGGTTCGAGGAAGCGTCCGACGAACTAGCGCCGTTCGGCGATCAGTATTTGGAAACCATCGGCCCTGATTTTTGCGCCGGCCACGCGCAGCTGGAACCGAGGCGAGTCTATTTCCTCAATCAGCAGATGCTGAGCACCGGCAATAGCCTGGTTACACCGAACGAGAAGAACGGCGGACGCCTGTTCTGGGACGTCCTCGAGAACACCGTTTCCGCCGACCGACACCTGGTCCTGTTCATCGACGAGGCGCACCGCGGTTTCGGCGGCAAAACAAGCAAGCCAAGCGCCGTCGCAACCATTTACCAGAAGCTCGTGTCCGGCGTCGACGGACAGCACAGCCCGATGCCGATAGTCGTGGGCGTCTCTGCCACGCCCGACAGGTTCATCGCGGCCATGGGGAAGCTGGGACGCACGTGCCTGCCGTCCGTCGCCGTCAATCCCAAAGCAGTGCAGGACTCCGGCCTGCTCAAGGATACCATCGTGCTATGCGTGCCGGAGGACGGGGAAACCGCCGTCGAACACCTGTACCTGGGCAAAGCATGCCGTCAGTTCGCCCTATCCTGCCGGATGTGGAAGGACTATTGCAGCGAACAGGGAATCCGACCTGTCCGTCCACTAATGGTCGTGCAGGTCAAGGACGGTACCAGCGCAAGCCGTCTCCACGACCTGTGCGAACAGGTTATCGACGCTACGCGGGGTACGCGGGGATTGCATCTGAGGAAAAGCACGTCCTTCGCCAACGTATTCGGCGAGCATCAGACCATCGACGCGGGCGGCGGCTACATCATCCCATACATGGAACCAGAAACAGTCCAATCGCGTTCGCAGATCCGCGTCCTGTTCGCCAAGGAAGCGATTTCCAATGGTTGGGACTGCCCGCGAGCGGAAGTCATCTATTCGGAACGGCACCGCCACGACCCCACGTACATCGCCCAGCTGATCGGACGCATGGTCCGCACTCCTCTGGCCCGGCGCATTGACGCCGAGCCGTTGCTCAATTCCGCGTTCTGCTACCTGCCGGACTTCGATCCGCAAGCGGCTCAGAGTGTCGTCGACTACCTGACCGGCAAAAAGGACGAGTTCGGTGGAACCTGCGCCAAAGAAATCATCGTCAACGCTGTGCTGACGCAGGCCCCGGCCGCGCTCGACGCGCAGGAAATGAAACTGCTCGAAGAAAGGAAATACGAACAGCTCCGGCAAGAGGAGGAAGCAAACCGGCTACGCCGCCGCGAAGCGTATCGCGCCGAGAAAACCAAAAAAACCGAAGCGGTGGAAACGCGGCAGGATTCGCTGGGCATCGCCGCCGGTATCCCGATTGCCTCCGATTCCAACATAGGCATAGCTCCGATCTGCATGACGGACAGCCAGGAACCCGGCGGCAAATCCGCTATTGGACAGACGGAACCGGCCCTGACAGACGAGCAGGTCAGCCGCAAGCTGTGCTTGCCCGAACCGATGACAGACCAGCAGATGCGCGAACAGGCCAAACGGGAAGCGGAAACCGACTGCTACAGCTCTTTTTCCAAGAAGGAGATGGCCGAGATTCGCCGCGCCTACGAGTCCATTCTTGTACAACGCATCCACAACAAGCCGCGCAACGAGTTCAAGGCATTGCTCGACGTGACGACGTTCCTAGCGGAAACAGGCATCGACCCGGCCGCCGACGACATGGTGGAAAAGGATTTCTGCATCGATCTCGACGCAGAAATCGAAAAGCACCACGAGGAATATCAGCGGGCAGCGGACCAGATCGCCAGCACGGACGTGCGCGTCATCGTCATCGACCGCCGCCATACTGATAGCGCGGGAAGGGGAGTCACCGCGCGCATCGACGCCGTGGACACCGATTCCATCGGACTGCGCGCCGCGGCCAAGGAAGCCGACAAGGCATCCGCCTTCGGCAACGGCAAACTCACCGAAGCGTACCGCCGTCATCTGGCCAAGAAGAACGGAGACGGCGAGGACGAAGCGAATTTGGTCTTGGCCGCCGTCGCACGGACCAGGAGCGTCGTCGACGCGATGGCGAAGCGGGCGGCTGACAGGCGCGCCGGGCTTCTCGAGAAACATCTCATGGACCGCGACGGCATGACGGACATAGAACGAAGCCGGTACGACGCTTTGCTCGAGACCAGCGATATCAATGCGCCGAAGCCTCTGGAATGGCCGTCGGGCCAGATGCCCGCGAGTTCTGATTGGCCGCGTTTCGAAAGACATATCCTTCAGGATCAGGAGGCAAAGGACGGGACATGCCCGCTCAATCTCAATGATTTGGAACAGTTCGTTGTGCGCACGGAGATGGGGAGGACGGGCCGCTCGGAGCGGGTGGCTTTCTACCGCAATCCAGCGGACCGTCGGCCCTCGAGCTTCGGCATTCCGTTCAAGCGGACGGATGGGAGCATGGGCATGGTCAAGCCTGATTTCATTTTCTTCGGGCGCGACGGCTCTCATGTCCTCAAACCGTTGATCGTCGACCCGCATGGCGATTTTCTGGCCGATTCCGTTGGCAAGCTGAAGGGGTACGTGGCGTATTTGCGCGATAAGCGGACCCATGGCGCCGACACTTTCCTATCCGTCATTTCCGTCAGTGGTCCCGACGGGAACGGGGAATGCCGGTATCTCGATTTGAAGGATCCGGCGACGCAGGAGGCCGTTCTGGCGTACAACGGTGCCGATGCGAAAGCGCTGTACACCGGGGAGAAATCCCATAAGTATGGAACCATGAAGTGAACGGATAGAGGCAGGGCGAGGCCATTCCGCTGTGGAAAGCGCGGAACAGCCCCGCCCTTTCCACAGCGGCGGGTGCGGTCGAATCGCCAACAAACGCGAATGGCCCTACATCAAACGCGAGCATCCGCTAACGAACAATAACATCGATGCTTTCGACATCGCCATGCCTGCAGCTGTTGGCAGGGGGATCCCGAAGAGATTTGCCCTAACCGGTCCTTCTTGAAACGGGCGAAGAATGCACTGGTTCATTTATCAGTATTGGTGCATCGCAAATGCGACATAAGGCAGAGGACTTGATGAAGCATATCAAAACCAAGTCCTTCCGCGCATTGCGGCATATTCTGAAGCGGACACAAAAATAACCGACGGTCTACCTGGAGGTATGTTCCTCTTCAGGATTTCTTTTCTTCCTTCGGCATCGATTGGTTGCGGACGGTGGCCGGCATAGACCGGCAGCTGTATGCCAAGTATGGTCTGGACAATAACGAAATCGGTTTCATCGAGCCGCACGTGAAGGAGATGAAGCGACCATGGCATCCATCCAATATGCTCCGTCCATCAAAAACGCTCCGGCCGGCGGCCCCGTCATTCACGCGTACATCTGAAAAAGGAACTCGAATCAATCGCCTCGCGCAGCATCGAGCAAAACATCCGCCAGTACAAAGTCGGCCGCAACCAGATCAGAAGCGTCCGGGCACAGGAACCGGCCGCTGCGGAAACCAGCGAGGCAGAAAACGCTATCAATAAGCGCTCCGCGCGAAAGCAAATCGAGGCCGAACGCCAGTTCGAGAATTCCGTGAAGGACGCTTCCGTGGCAGTCGCGCAGGCGGCCGCGAAACCAGTGAACGAACAGAAAGAAGCATACGCAGGACGATATCGAGAACGAAGCGCGCCGCCGTCTGCGCGGGTTCTCGCGCACCATCCCTTCGTTCCTCATGGCCCTACGGCGACGGGAACACCACGCTTGCCAACTTCGACGAGCTGATTCCATACACAGTGTTCAAAGACGTCGCAGGCATCATACCGGAGGAATTCCGCTCCTGCGCGGAGGCGGCGACTATCCGGACAACGAGACCGACGAAAACAAGCGTTTTAAAGGGGTGTCTTTTCAACGAAACCGTCTTCAACAATTCCGCGAGGATGCTCCTGGACTTGCGTGAGAAGCTTGCAAACCGGTTCGACGAAGATCAGACGGAGGATATTCTTGACCATATTCCGCTGCAGAAGACAAATCAGGTGTTCACTCCTAGGAAGACGGTCGGGCGTATGGTCGACCTGTTCGAAAGAGAGAGTCCAGGCTGTTTCGGTGACCCGGACCACACGCTCGCCGACCTGTGCATGGAATCGGAGATGCTCGTCACCGCAAATCGTCAAGCGTCTCTGCAACAGCGCAGCGATGCGTCGGCTGTTCCCCGATGACCGGCAGCGGCTGCGGCATATCTTCGAAAAGCGGATGTTCGGCGCCGTGTCCACGGAAATCATCCTTCGCATCGCCGAACATTACACTCTCGGTTTCCTCGAAGATGCCGATACTGGCTGGAACACTCACTTTGTTCTGGGCGACACGGAAAAGCGGGCCGAGGAAAGAAGTCTGGACGGGCAGTTCGGACCCGACCGCTAACCGCTGCGTCAAGCGAAGGCCACGCTGGCCCGCGCTGTTTCTGACGCGGGCCAGCATAACCTTCATTCATCGGCGGGCAATCAAAACATCCCAGTCGCCCGCTGCGAATCGCGCGCAAACACAGGCGGTTTTTTCCTTCTAAACTAACGTGAAAGGGGTGCGCGCGTTTCATGCGCTGCAGGTTCTCTTGGCAGGCAGTGAAGCAGTCAGCGTTCCCGTGCGAACCGGAAACAGGGAAAGGGGGAGTCGTTGCGATGAGCAATCGGGTCAAAATCACTCTAGGCACTTTCGTAGGAATTGCCATGGCGTTGATCGCTTCAGTGCGAAGCGTTCCACAGCTGGCGGCGACCGGCTGGCAGATGATCGTGTATATGATCATCGCCGTGCTGTTCTTCGCGCTGCCGCTGGCGCTGCTGGCCGGCGAGCTGGGAGGCATGCTTCCCGGCGCCGGAGGCCCTCAGCGATGGGTCCGCACCGGCCTGTCCGACCGTTGGGGTTTCGTCGTCGCCTGGCTGCTATGGGCGCAGATGTTCCCCGGCATGGTAATGATAGCCGCTCCTCTTGGACCACTATTCGGCAACACGATCGGCGACATCCAGCTGGGCAACAACCACTGGTTCATCATGGGCAGCATCATCGTCATTTACTGGCTGGTGACGCTTCTGAACCTCAAGTTCGACATGGCCAAGATCGGCGGCGACATCGGCGTGTGGCTGGGCGTGTACATTCCGATCGCTTTCATGCTCGTCCTGGGCCTGGCCACCATGATCAAGGCAGGCATACGCCCGGGCATGCTGCTCGGCGCCTTCCACTGGAAGCTCCTGCTGCCGCAAGCAGGCACGCTGCAGTACGTGGCGTCCATCGCGTTCATCTTCTGCGGCATCTCCACACTGGGCGTGTACATCCCGCGCATCGAGAACTCCACACGCAACTTCGCGCGCGGCCTCATCATCGCCCTGGTCATCGTCGTGCTGATGAACGAAATTCCAGCGTTCCTCATGTCGAACGTCGTCACCGCCAGCAACATTCAGCTGACCAACATCTCGCAGCCGGTCATCCTTTTCTGCCGGATCCTCGGCTGGCCGCTGTGGTTGAACAACATCTTCAGCTGCATGGGCTTCATCGGCGTGCTCGTCGCGCTCTCCGGCTGGGTCACCGGCCCGTCGCAAGCCATGATCCAGGTTGCCAGCGAAGGCCTTGTACCGGACAAGTGGCGGTTCTACCAGCACAACGAGCTCGGCGTCTCCAAGCCGATCCTCATTACGCAGGCGACCCTCATCTCGCTGTTCGCCCTGCTGTACGCGCTGCCGAACGTCAACAACATCTTCATGCTCATGACTAACACGACCACCATGTTCTACGTCGTGGTCTACACGCTCATTGCCATCGCCTTCATCAAACTGCGCTACGATCACAAGGACCTCAAGCGTCCGTTCCGCCTAGGCAAGAAAGGCAACGCCGTCGGCTGGATGTGGACATGCTTCCTCTGTGCCGGCCTGCTGTTCGTGGCCGTCACGGCCGTCGCCACCGGCTCCACGCTGTCGGCGACCATCATGATCGTGTTCACGATCATCTTCGCGGGCATTCCGCTCGTCATCTACCACTTCCGCAAGGACAGCTGGCTGGCGGCTGCCAAGGCCTGGAACCAGGACTACGACGCCCGCCACCGTCTCGACTACGGAGAAGGCGCGCTCAAGCAGGACGCGCTCGAGTCCACAGCCAGCAAGTGACGCCGAGCTTTTGGTCGTCAGTCCAGTGGCCTGGAATAAGGAATCCCTCCCGTTCTGAGCAAACGGGAGGGATTCTTATCGTCGGGCCGGCGGGACTCGAACCCGCGGCCTTCCGGCCCCCAGCCGGACGCGCTACCAACTGCGCTACGGCCCGAACCGCCGACCCGTGGGTCATGCCTCAGGCCGACGCGAACCCATTGTACCGCACCCGGAAGATTTCCGTGCGGGCTCATGCCGATGGCGCGCTGAACGCTTGGCGGGACTGGCGGTTAGACGGGAACCGTTCCACAGGAAGACACGGCATGAATTGGTGAGAAACCATTGTTCCTGTCCCGCTCGACGCCGTTCGCGCGCGGATCGCCGCCATGGCAGCAGCGGAGAAACACGCGACTCCATCGGACAGCGCGGCGCCTTGTCCCGCGATGCGCCCTGCGCAGTTTCCCGGAACACTCTAGGGGCGCCGACGACGTTAACGCGCGCTGCGGATCATCGCGCCTTCACGAGACGAAACGATGTAGAATAACCTGCACGGTCGCGCGGGTGACATGCGTCAGGCCGTGTTCATCCGGAAACCAGCAGCGCTCGAGAATCTCACTGTCCGGCAGAGGGAGAAGAAGCCGCGCTGCAGACTTCTCGTCGCTGATCTGAAAACAGACGAGAGTGATCGACAAGAACCGGTGAGTAGGAGCTCTCGCGCAGGTCGACGCCGATGATTCCCGTCGCGTCCGGCAGCCCGCGGTGGATCGTGATACCAGGCGTGCTTTCAGCCAGGTCCATCCTCGAGGCGCTGACAGCTCGCCCATCCATGCCGTCCAACGTGACGTGCTGGACGAAGCTCGCCGGCGTTCCGCTAGCCCACGGCTCGTCGGGCAACAGGTTCCCGCGGCGCTTCGCCGATTCCCAGGACACTGGGAGACGCCAGGGTCGAGGGAAGGGTAGTGAAAAAGCAAGTAGCCGCGCGGTATCCGCGGATATACTGGAAAAGCACGTTTTTCGCGAAAGGTAAGGTGCCGTTATGCCCAAGCTCCGGAAGATCAACCAAGACAACCTCCGCGAGCACAATCTCTCAATCGTCATGCAGACGCTGCTGAGCGCTGGGCACCCGATGAGCCGGGCCGATTTCGCCAAGTCGACAGGACTGACGAAGGCCGCCATGTCCATGCTCTCGGAAATCCTCATCCGCAACAACATCTTTTGCCAGCTGACGCCGGTGGCGGACTCCACGTACGGCCGTCCGAGCACGCCGCTGTCATTCTGTTCGCGGCACTGGGCCGGCATCGGCCTTCAAGTGGACACCAGCGGCTACGGTTTCACCGTCCTGGACCTCGCTGGCGGCAGCGTGCACACAGAGTGGGTGAGCGCCGCGATGGTCGACGTCACTCCGGAAGACATTTTCTCCAAGCTCGACCGCATGATCCAGCCGGTCGAAAAAGAGCTGAAGGCTCTGGGGTATACCGTGTGTGGCGCGGGCCTGGCCGTGCCGGGCCTGGTCAAAGACCGCTCTGTGCTCCTAGGTGCCCGCAACCTGGGGTGGAAGGACGTCGACCTGCGCCGATTCGACGTTGTCAGCCGCCTCAACGCGATCGCCGTCAACGAGGCCGACGTCGCCGCCGTCGCTCAGATCCCGGGCTATGCCGCGGCACCGATTGCTAGTCCCGCCATGCTGGACATCGAATCCTCGTTCATCTACCTGTCAACCGACGTCGGCATCAGCGGCGCTGTCGTCAGCCAAGGCAAGGTCATGGAAGGCGAGCACCATTTCGCCGGCGAGATCGGGCATCTGTCCGTCGACTGGAACGGCCCGCAGTGTCCCTGCGGCCGCCGCGGCTGCCTAGAGCAGTACGCCGGCCGGCGCGCTCTCGTCGAAGCGGCCGGCATCGCCACCGGAGCGGAGTCTGCATCCATGGATTCCGTGAACCGGCTGTTGTCCGCCTGGCACGCGAGAGACGAGCGCGCCGTCAAGGCCATCAACCGTGGTCTAGCGGCCATGGCGTCCGGGCTATGCTCGGCAGTCAACCTGCTGGACATCCACACCATCGTCCTGGGCGGGTTCTGGACGAACTTTACGGACACCGTTGCCAAGAAGCTGGAAAAGCGCATCCAGGAGCATGCTCTGGGCCGTGACGCCATGGACATCTCCGTCCTGGTCGCCCCGGTCCCGGACCATCCAGCGCTGCGTGGCGCGGCCACCGTCGGATTGCGCGAACTCATCGATCACCCGATGCGCTTCATCCACACCTGAGCGCAGCCGACCGGCCGACAAATCCAATTGGGAGGGGACCACCGCTGCGACGATCAGATCGTGGGCAACCAAGGCATGAAAAGGAGGCCCGGGAACCAGCCGACCGCTGTTCCCAGACCTCCTTTTACCATCGCCGGCACCTGGCCGGCCTCACTCATGGGCAGCGAGGCCGGAGACGATGTCGATGTCGGAGCGGACAGGCACATGCTTGCCCTTAATCTTCACCCAGGCCTCGTCGCCTTTGCCGATGACGAGGACCACGTTGACACGACCATTGTCTCGCTGGTCCTTCGACGCCAGGCGGAACGCCTCGCGGATGGCATCCTCGCGGCCATGGCCGTAGATTTGACGCACGTCGAGAGCGGGATTGGTGACATGGCTCTGCATCTCGTCGTTGATGGCGCGGACGTCTTCGAAGTCGCTGTCCTCCTGCGTGAGGATGAAGCAGTCGGCGTTTTCGCTAGCCGCCTTCGCCAGACCTGCACGCCGGTCAATGGCCTTGCCGCCGGCAGTGCCGGTGACGACCGTGATGCGCGAGTTCGGTTCCTGGCCACGCACGTACTCCAGCAGCGACTTGAGGCTGATGTAATTATGCGCGTAGTCTACGTAGGCAATGACGCCGTCAGGCATATCGAACCGCTGCATGCGGCCGGGGATAGCGACGGATTCGAAGGCATGCAGCGCATCCTGGTCGTCGGGCGTGACACCGGCAGCCAGGGCGATGGCCACGGCGGCCAGGGCATTGTCGTAGTTGAAATCGCCGTCCATGGCCAGGCTGTAGCCACCGAGGTCGGCGTCCTGGCTGGAGCTGCGGAAATGCGCGGAGCCAGAGATGCCCAGCGAGCCAATGACGTCGGCGGCAACGGAGCTGTCCATGCTGAAAGTGGTGTACGGCGTGCCCGCGAGCTGCGCAGCCTGTTCGACGAGCGCGGTCTTCCAGCCGAGCGCAGCGTTGATGACGGCCTGTTTGGAGTTGGCCACAAGGCGGCGCTTGCAGTAGAAGTAGTCCTCGAACGTCGGGTGTTCGATCGGGGAGATGTGATCAGGCGAAATATTGAGAAACGCGCCGATGTCGTAGGTGACGCCGTAGACGCGGTTGACCTTGTACGCCTGTGAGCTGATCTCCATAACCAGATGCGTCATGCCATTGTCCAGTGCCTCGCGCATCAGGCGAAACAGGTCGAGGGATTCCGGCGTCGTCAGGTCGGAGGGAATCCAGTGTTCGCCATCGAGGCAGTCGGCCTCGGAGCTAAGGATGGCCGCGTGGCCCTTCGTCCAGCGGTTGAGGATGGAGTGCGTGTAGTACGCGGTCGTGGTTTTGCCCTTGGTGCCGGTGATGCCGACGACGAACATCTTGCGCTCCGGGTTGCCATAGAACCGCGCCGACAGCAGCGCCATGGCCTTGCGGACGTCGGTGACGATAACGCCCCACGCGCTGGCCGCCTCGTCGTACGGCGTTTCGGCGACATAGCAGCTCAAGCCGCAGGCGCTGGCCGCCCTCAGGTATTCGCCCTTGAACGCGCCCTTGCAGAACAGCAGGGTTGAAGCCGTCACGGTCCTGGTGTCATAGCTGATAGCGTCGAAATCCATGTCCGGCAGCGCGGCGAGGTCGAGGGACCAGTCGTCCCCATGAATCGTTTCGCGCAGAAGACCCTGTTTGGCAAGGAAACCGACGGCGTCGCGCAGGCTCAGTCGCGGTGCCGGCAATGGGACGGGAGTGCTCATGGCTGCTTCTTTCACGATGTTCCAATAAAAGCGTTTCAATTCTAGATTTCCCATCGCGGATTGGAGCAGATCCCCAAGCATTCCGCCCCAATCATCCCCAATGGACGCCCCACTCAGCGACATTGCAGCAGAACAGCCATGGAAGCGCCCAGCATTAACGACGGCAAGGATGCCGCTGGTGCCACCGTTGACACGCGTCCTGTTCCCAGCCGCCCACCTTGGTCAACGGCAAGGATCCGACATCCGGGTGCAGCCGGCACAACGAGGCCAGCACGTCCAACGCAGCGATAGTGTCGATCGTCGCGTCGTGGAAATCGCCGCGTGGGCTGACGCCATAGTAGAACGCCGTGTCCGCCAGCCTCCTCCGCTCATTGCGGTCGCTGACCGCCCGATCAAACACCAGCGGGTCAACGACCAGCAGCTCTTCAGGACCAAGGACAAGGGGCACGCCGGCGGCATCCGGATCGTTGAACAGGCCGTCTGCTCCGGCCAGGCGCTCGGCAACGGTCGGCAGATGCCACCGGCGCAGGTCGTTGCGCAGCATCCGGACATCGAAAGGGGCGTTGTACGCCAGCAGCGGGATATTCCGGCTCTGCGCCAGGGCGATGACAGCGGCGATGGTGTCCAGCGCGTCCTGCGGCTCCAGGCCGCGTCGGCGCAGCTCCTCGTCCGTGAAGCCGTTGACGGCCGCCGCGGCAGGCGACAGGGAACGGTGCGGGTTGATCGTCCAAGACAGGGCCGCGTCCCCGTCGTGTCCGGCAGCCGGGGCGCGCAGCACGAGCGCCGCTGACACGATGGCGTCGGCCGAGGACAGACCCGTGGTTTCGGTGTCGAAACCGAGAAGAAGGGAATCACGCAGGGGTGTGAGCGGGTCCTGTCGCCGACAGTCGCGCAGCGCCGCTATCACGGCGGGAATCGTCATCAGAGCAGTGGGCATCCCCATATTCTGCGTTTTCCGTCCGACATCCCGAGGACGGCGTCGGCCGCGTCGAAAATCCACCGGTTCCAGCCGCGGGACGTCGCGGAAACCCCTTGTCATGGGCGGCTCGCATGGCACAATGGGTTTATGACGACAATGGGGGTTATGGCATCGGGCGCTGAGAAGAAGGGCGCCGCTCCCGGCGACGGTGCAGCTGGCTTGGGGGAAAAGCGGGCTGAGTTCGAACGCCTTGCTGTCCCGGCTCTCGACATGCTGTACCGTCAGGCGATGAAGTACACGAACAACCCCGACAGCGCGCAGGACCTGGTGCAGGACACCTTCGAGCGTGGTTTCAAAGCGTTCGACTCCTTCCAGCGCGGCACCAACATCGAAGCCTGGTTGACGACGATTCTGCGCAACACATATTTCAATCAGTATCACAAGGCCAAGCGCCGTCCGAAGCGCGCCGACTCCGACGCCAGCGAACTGAGCGACCACGAGGCATACGGCGCCGCCGGCCGCCAGGCAAACGGTCTGAAATCGGCCGAAGACCAGTACCTCGACGGCTTCGCCTCGCAGGAGATTATGACGGCGCTGGCATCGCTCGCGCCGGAACGCCGGCAGGTCTTCATCGACGCGGCCGTCGATGGGAAAAGCTACAAGCAGATCGCCCAGGAGCAGCATATCAAAATCGGCACGGTCATGAGCCGTCTCAACCGTGCACGCAAGCAGCTGCGCGAACAGCTCGGCGACTACGCCCGGGAACGCGGCTATGGCAAGTCGACGATAGGTGGAAGGGCCTCGAGCCACGCCGTCAAATCGCGATCCGTTGCCGCTGAGCGGAATAACGGCGGCGACGGAGCTGTTGCCATTAGGAGGAGTCCAGCAGGAGAGCCGATTACAGAACCGGAATACGCAGTGCAAAAGGAGCGCGACGGGGTGGGTCGGCGCGCGTGTGGCAAGGAGGGCCTGTGACCGAGATCAGGACGACCGTTTGCCGGTCGATCGTTTCCAAGGGTACCCTATCGACAGACGTCGTGACAGTGACATCGATGGCCCGACGGGCCAGCCATGAGCAGATCGAGTCGATCGAGGATTTCGGTGACCTGTACCAGTGTGGCCTGGCATGGGACCAGCGTTCCGGCCGCATCCCCGCATTCTCCGACGGGTTCGACCCGGACAGCGAGTGCACGGCGGAGGAGCTGGCCATGCTGTCAGCGCTTCGCCGGTTCCTCCGTCCGCAGAGGGCGCCCCGCGGTCTGCTGGAACGCTGCCTGCGTGCCCTGGGCGAGGCCAGCGTGAACGATCCGAACGAGAAAACGGATCAAAGCACTAAGCCGACGACAATGGAAGCAAGCAGCGATTCCTGCAATGACGCCGGCGAGGGAATCCCCATCGAAGACGTCGAAGCGCAACGCTTTCCGCGGTGAAACCAGCGCCGCGGAAAGCCTGGGAGGGTCCGTTTGCCGTCAGATTCTTCGGCAAACGGGTTTGTGCTGTCGAGGCCTCTGTGAGACAATAAGTCCAGTTTTGTCGTCTATACAAAGGAGAAAACATGGGTAAGCGCGGACGTATGCGTCGTGCTCGTCGGCATCATGCGGCGAATCACGGCAAAAGGCCAAATGCTTGATTCAAACGAAAGGAGGCTCGCTTCGGCGGGCCTCCTTTTTATCTCGTTCGTTCTTATTGTGTTGCTGCAACGCATTGCTACGTACGATTGCGCTTCTTTTACGGTGGCTAGCGTCAAGCACCGCCGCCCCACTAGTTCGCGCTGAAGCAGATCGTGCTGCCGACGTCCTTGTCGGTGCGCGCATCGCTCCGACAGTGACGTCGGTCTGGTGCTTCTCGTCGGGAAATCCGATGCCGCTGCGCATCTGTCAGGCGTTGATGCTTCTCCTCGCCAGTGACAGTGATCCGGACATCGTCGCGCCTGGTGAAGACCGCACCGACCGCGTTGACGCTATGACGGGGTTGTGGTCCGTTCCCGGTGGACATCGTCGGCCACGTGGCCTTCGGGCAGCAGACCGTCGGCCAGGCCGTGGTGCGGCGCATCGTCCACGTTTTCAGCGAACCGGCTGTTGTCAGCCGGTTCGCTGAAGCGATGATGTGTGTCCAGGTGCCGATCCGAAGCTGGTGCCGGTTGTTGTTGTGGTCGATGGCGTCCGCGCCGAGCTTGCTTGCCGCGCGCCGGCCGAACTCTGTCGTGCTTGTCGGTTTCCTTGGAGTCGGGCGCGTCCAGCGAGACTGGTAGCCCAGGACGTGCAGAGGTCGGCGATGGACAGGTTCGTCAATAGGGAAGCGGTGCGGCTCGCCTTCGAAGAGGTGCCTGTCCTCGATGCGGTTCGGGTACGACGCCAGGATGGTGCTGTACGAACAGGAATCGGCTTGTGCACGCTGAACAGGATAACGACGACTGCCGCACGCCACGTCAACTGGCAGCGGCACGCCCTGCGGCGTGGTCGCTGTGACGAGACTCTTGCTGCGTGCCGGTGGAAGACATCGTTGGCTGTGTTGCCTTGTCAGCGCCGGTGGACGCCGTGGTTTTTCCCCGCATATTGGCGATGGTCGGAGCGGCTTTGGACGTGGCGGCGGCCATCAGGCCACCTTCATTGCAAGGAATGGCGGTGGGATTCCTGGAATTTCCCTACGCTGGGCCATATGGGCAAGAAGAGAAGACAAGGAAGGCTCCGCCCCGTCGGCGCGGAGAGCAGAAGGCGGGAGCGCAATTCAGGACGATGGAGTACAGGACGGCAGCCGACCACATGGACGACGGGTGCGGTCCGGGAAGCGTGCGCAGGCTCGACATGGACCCGCATCGGACGTTCAAGACATGCTCGCCTGGCTCAGAGATTGCGACAGGGGGGCTATCCGGAAATGTGGAAACTCGCCGCCGCGCGGACTCCAAGAAGTTGGAGATGGCCGATCTGAAGAAGGCCGCGGCGCCACTGGCTCTACGCATATGCGGCGACTTCGCGGGGTTCGGCCGGAAGATGAAGCACCGCACGTTCCTGAATCTGTCGGCGCTGAAGTTCCCAACGATTCTCGTCTCCAGCGGCAGACGCGGCTTTAGCATCGTCACCGGCTCGCGGAATTACTGGCGGTGGTCTGGGTCAGACCATCGATATCGCAAACATCAGCCGGCAAGCGAATGGCTGCTTCGTACCGGTGGCGCAGACGAAAATCAGCGCCGGCAAAAGACACGCCGCTGTCGTCGTCACTGAGAGGAACGGGCAACGGAACGGAAAATGGGCGGGGGAAGGGCAGCGTCATCACCGTGCACCCCGCCCATTTGCCGGTCGGCCTAGGCGTTAAAACCGAGTTGAGTCCGCTCATCCCTCGTTGATCTTGGCGAAGTAGAGCAGCGTACGAACCATGTTGCAAGTGAAGCCGTACTCGTTGTCATAGTAGGAGACGGTGCGCACCAGCTGGTCGTCGCCCACGTGCAGGACCTCGGTTTGGGTCGGGTCGAACACGCCACCGTGGGTATCGCCGAGGATGTCGCTGGAGACGATGCCGTCGCCGTTGTAGCCGAAATCCTCGCGGTCGGAGAATTCCGCCTTGAACGCGGCGTTGATTTCCTCGGCGGTGGTCTTCTTGTCGAGGATGGTGGTCAGCTCGGTGACGGAGCCGTCCGGCGTCGCCACGCGCTGCGCATGGCCGGTGAGCTTGCCGTCGACGGACGGGACGACCTTGCCGATGGCGATGGCCGCGCCGCTAGAGTGCGGAATCGTGTTAACCGCAGCGGAACGGTTGGAACGGCCGTCCTTGAAGCGGGGGCCGTCGAGAATCATCTGCGTGCTGGTGTAGGCGTGGATGGTCGTCATGAGGCCCGCGCGCACGCCCCACTTCTCGTCGAGGAGCTTGACCATAGCGGCCAGGGAATTGGTGGTGCAGGATCCGGCGGAGACGATTTTATCAGAGGCCTTGAGGATTTCGTGGTTCACGCCGTACACGACGGTCGGAGTGACATCGTCCTTAGCTGGAGCGGAGATGAGGACCTTCTTGGCGCCGGCATCAATATGCGCCCTGGATTTCTCCGCGGAGGTATAGAAGCCGGTGCATTCGAGCACGTAGTCGACGCCGTCATTCTTGACCCAAGGGATGTTGCGGGCGTCCCGCTCGGAATAGACCGTGTACTCGGCACCGTCGACGATGATGGAGTGCTCGGTGGATTCAACGTCGACGGGGCGTCCGTCGGCGTGACGGAACCGGCCGTGGGTGCTGTCGTACTTGAGCAAGTAGGCCAGCATGGCCGGAGTCGTCAGATCGTTGATGGCAGCGACCTCAATGTCGTTCGCTTCTCCGCTCTGCTCCTGCAGCTGGAAGATGCGGCGAAACGCGAGGCGGCCGATACGCCCGAAACCGTTGATACCAATTTTTACTGTCATGTTGCGTCCTCCTGGAACCGGTGTAAACCCCTTCATCGTACTTCTTTTTCTGTACTTGCCAAGGCGCGAAAACGGTGCAACGAATATAAAAGGCTGAATAAAACCGGTCCACTGCCAAAGAGGCGGGAGCCGGTTCCGGAAACGGACGGAGGATGCGCGTTCCACCGATCCGTGGTACACTTGCCGCTGGCTTGAGGAATCAAGAAAGTGGAATTTCCCACCTGAGGGCTTTTCGCAGTCCTGGGTCTGCGCGTTTTTCGCGTCACGCCGCGTCCCGTGTGGAACGCGTTCGTGGAACGAGAGTCGCTGAATTCCACGCGGACACACAGTTGATTGAATGGAGTCATCATCAGCGAACCGAACATTAACGAGGACATCCGAGCGGCCAAAGTGCGCCTGATCGGCCCTAACGGGGAACAGGTCGGCGTCATCGCCACGTCGGTTGCTTTGAACCTCGCGAGGGAGGCAGACCTCGATTTGGTCGAGGTCGCGCCGAACGCCAAGCCGCCGGTCGCCAAGCTCATCGATTACGGCAAGTTCAAGTACAACGAAAAGGTGAAGCAGCGCGAAGCGCGACACAACCAGAACAAGGTCGAGATCAAGGAAATCCGCTTCCGGCTGAAGATCGATGACCATGACTTCGAGACCAAGGAAGGCCATGTCCGCCGCTTCCTTCAGGGCGGCGACAAGGTCAAGGTCACGATCATGCTGCGCGGCCGTGAAAGGTCCCGTCCGATCGGCGGCACGGAGCTCCTGCTTCGTCTGGCGCAGGACGTCGAGGAGCTGGGCACCATCGAATCCCAGCCGCGCCAGGAGGGCCGCGACATCTACATGACCCTCGCGCCGAAGGGCAAGAAGGTGCACACCCAGTCCGAGCAGCGCCGCCGCGGCCGGCAAGCCCGCGCGGAGCGCCAAGCGCGCCAGGCCGCACGCCTGGCGACCGCCGAGGCGAAGAAGAACGAGGCTTCCACGGAAGAACCGACAACCAAGGAGGGCAGCGATGCCAAAAATGAAGACTAAGACGGCAGCAGCAAAGCGCATTCGCGTCACCGGCAGCGGAAAACTCATGGCGTGCGGCACGGGCATGCGTCACCATCTGGAGCACAAATCCTCCAAGACCCGCCGCGCACTGTCCCGCGACCAGCACATCGCCAAAGACCAGCTCAAGAGCATGTCCGGCCTTCTGTGCCGCTGAGCACAGGACCGACCAGTAACTGTCTTTTAACAGAAAGAAGTCGAATAATGGCACGTGTCAAGCGCGCGGTGAACGCGCACAAGAAGCGTCGTACTGTCCTCGAGCGAGCGAAGGGCTACCGCGGTGCCCGTTCCCGTTCCTACCGGCGTGCGAAGGAACAGCTCCTCCATTCTTACAACTACTCGTTCCGTGATCGCCGTCACCGCAAGGACCAGTTCCGCAAGCTCTGGATCCAGCGCATCAACGCGGCCGTCCGCACCCAAGGCCTGACCTACAACCGCTTCATGCAGGGCTTGCGCCTCGCCGGCATCGAGCTGGACCGCCGCTCCCTGTCCGAACTTGCCATCGCCGAGCCGGAGGTCTTCGCTCAAATCGTCGAAGCCGCCAAGAAGGCTCTTCCGGCTGACGTCAACGCGCCGGTCGAGGATTGATCCTCTTCAGCGGCAAGCCCGTCCACCGTGCCAGCGCGGCGCGGCGGACGGGCTGTTTTTTATCTATCCATGGCTCCAGAATGATACCGGGTTCCTGCGGAGAACCCTTAGAGCCGCAGTGGCCACGATGGCCGGAAACGCGAGGCGGAATGCTGGACAAGTCCATGGGAAGCACCAGGTTCGACGACCTGCTGGAGCAGTTCCTCGTGCACAGCGGAGTGGAACGAGGACTATCGCCAGCAACCGTCTCCGCATACCGGACCGACCTGGTCAAATACTTTTCCTGGCTGGCCGAACATGGGAAAACAACGATCAGCAGCGTGTCGTCGCAAGACATCGACGGCTTCCTGCAGTCGCTGTCCGGGCTGAGCGCGCGCACCCGCGCCCGGGCGCTGGCTTCCGTTCACGACGTGCACCGGTTCGCCCTGGATCAAGGCCTGACAGACATCGACGTTTCGCGGAAGATCAAAGCCCCGAAGACCAGCAGCCAGCTACCGCAGGTGCTAAGCATCGAAGAGGTGGCCAGGCTCATCGGCGCCGCGTCCATCGGCGACGGCACGGATCCAGCCAGCCTGAGGGACCGCGCGCTGCTGGAGTTCCTCTACGCCACCGGAGCGCGCGTCTCCGAAGCCGTCGGCGCTAATCTCGGCGACCTCGACTTCGACGAGCGCATCGCACGCCTGACCGGCAAAGGCAGCAAGCAACGTCTCGTACCGTTCGGCTCCTACGCGGCCGACGCCCTGACGCGCTACCTCAACGTGGGCCGCGGCCCGCTGCAGCGCGCGGCCAAAGGAACACAGGAGACTTCAGCGGTGTTCCTCAACAAGCGGGGCAAACGGCTAAGCCGCCAAAGCGCGTGGGAGATCATCCAGAGCTGCGCCTCCCGTGCCCATCTTTGCAAACCGGTGCACCCGCACAGCCTGCGGCACTCGTTCGCCACGCATCTGATCCAGGGGGGCGCCGACGTGCGCACCGTCCAGGAGCTGCTTGGACATGCGTCCGTGTCGACCACGCAGATCTACACGCACATCACGCCGACGATGCTGATGGAGGAGTACGTGACCGCGCATCCGCGGGCGGTTAAACGGTAGGCCCGCGAGCAAGTCCAGGGACGCATCGTATAAAGTGGAATCATGCCTACAGATCTTCTCGGACGCGATTATGGCGTTTTCCCGGCGCCTCCAACGCTGAAGCAGCATGGCCCGGCCACGATCATCGCCATGTGCAACCAGAAGGGCGGAGTCGGCAAGACTACCAGCTCCATCAACATCGCCGGCGCTTTGAGCCAGTACGGCCGCAAGGTCCTGGCCATCGATTTCGACCCCCAGGGCGCGTTGACCGTCGGTCTGGGCATCAACGGCAACCAAGCGGAGAACACCATCTACACTGCCCTGTTCGAGCCACATTTCGACGTGCACGACGCCGTCGTCCACACACGGTTCGAGAACCTCGACGTCATCCCGGCGAACATCGACCTGTCTGCGGCTGAAGTACAGCTTGTCACAGAGATGGGCCGCGAGCGCATCCTCGAATCAACCATCCGGCCGCTGGTGGACGAGTACGACGCGATCATCATCGACTGCCAGCCGTCCTTGGGCCTGCTGACCGTCAACGCGCTGACGGCGGCGAACGGCGTCATCATTCCGGTGGAGACAGAATTCTTCGCGCTGCGCGGCGTGGCGCTGCTGATGCAATCCATCGAGAAAGTGCAAACGCGCATCAACGCTGGCCTCAAGGTCTTCGGCGTGCTGCCGACCATGTACACGCGCACGTTGCACTCCGAGGAGGTCTTACAGCGCATCTACGAGGCATTTGGCGAGACGGTGTTCCACACGGTTATCTCTCGGTCGGTCAAGCTGCCGGACGCGACGGTGGCCGCTGCGCCGATCACGGTGTTCGCTCCGGAGCACAAGGTGGCCAAGGAATACCGCGAGGCGACGCGCGAGATCATCGCGCGCGGCATCGTCGCCTGATTCTACGCGTCCGCCGTCGCGGCGGACGCGTAGAATCGCGGTGTTTGTCAGCAAGTCAGTCATTTCAGTAAAAAGAGGTTTGCCCTTATGGCAGTTCGCTCGGATATCCGCAATGTTGCCATCGTCGCCCACGTCGATCACGGCAAAACGACGCTGGTCGACGCGATGCTCAAGCAGTCGCACGTCTTCTCGGATCGTGATAAGGTCCCGGATCGCGTGATGGATTCCGGCGACATCGAGCGCGAGAAGGGCATCACTATCCTTGCCAAAAACACCGCCGTGCGCTACACCGGTCCGCTGGCTGCCGGGATGGGCGAGCCGGACGGCATCACCATCAACGTCGTCGACACCCCAGGCCATGCCGATTTCGGCGGTGAGGTCGAGCGCGGCATCTCCATGGTCGACGGCGTCGTCCTGCTGGTGGACGCGTCCGAAGGCCCGTTGCCGCAGACCCGTTTCGTGCTGCGCAAGGCGCTAGAGGCAGACCTGCCGATCATCCTCGTCATCAACAAGACCGACCGTCCGGACGCCCGCATCGAGGAGGTCGTCTCCGAGACCACCGACCTGCTACTGGGCCTGGCCAACGACGTGTCCGAGGAAGGCGTCGACCTCGACATCGACAAGCTCCTCGATCTGCCGATCCTCTACGCGTCCGCCAAGGCCGGGCGCGTCGACACCAGGCAGCCGGCGAACGGCTCTCTGCCGGAGAACGACAATCTGGAGCCGCTGTTCGAGTCCATCCTCAAGAACATCCCGGCGCCGGAGTACGACCCGGACGCTCCGCTGCAGGCGCACGTCACCAACATCGATTCCTCCGACTTCCTCGGCCGGCTCGGCCTCATCCGTATCTACAACGGCTACATCGAGCATGGCAAAACCTATGGCTTGTCCCGCGTCAACGGCACCATCGAGAGCTTCAAGGTCACCGAGCTGCTGCGCACGATGGGCCTCGACCGCACGCCGACCCCGAAAGCGGGTCCCGGCGACATCGTCGCCGTCGCCGGCGTGGACGACATCATGATCGGCGAAACGATCGTCGACCAAAACGATCCGCGTCCGCTGCCGCTCATCCACGTGGACGAGCCGGCCATCTCCATGACCTTCGGCGTCAACGACTCGCCGTTGGTCGGCACCGAGGGCAAGGACCACAAGCTCACCGCCCGCATGATCAAAGACCGCCTCGACCGCGAACTCATCGGCAACGTCTCCATCCGCGTCCTGCCCACCGACCGCCCCGACGCCTGGAAAGTGCAGGGCCGCGGCGAGCTGGCGCTGGCCGTCCTCGCCGAACAGATGCGCCGCGAAGGCTATGAGCTGACCCTCGGCCGTCCGCAGGTCGTCACCCGCGTCATCGACGGCGTGGTCAACGAGCCGTACGAGAACACCACGATCGACGCGCCGGAGGAGTACATGGGTGCCGTCACCCAGCTGATGGCTTCCCGCAAAGGCCAGATGACCTCCATGGTCAACCACGGATCCGGCTGGATCCGCCTGCAGTTCCTCGTTCCGTCCCGCGGTCTCATCGGTTTCCGCGCGCGCCTGCTGACCGAAACGCACGGCACCGGGATCTCCTCGTCCATCTCCGCGGGCTACAAACCATGGGCGGGCGACATTTCCATGCGCCAGAACGGCTCCATGGTCTGCGACCGCCGCGGCCAGGCGACCCCGTACTCCATGCAGAAGCTCCAGGCCCGCGGCTCCTTCTTCGTGCAGCCGCAAAGCCAGGTGTACGAAGGCCAGATCGTCGGCATCGCCAACAAGCCAGGCGACCTGGACGTGAACATCACCCTCGCCAAGCATATGACCAATATGCGCAACTCGACCGCCGACGTCCTCGAGACGCTGACACCGCCGATTCAGATGAGCCTGGAGGAGTCCCTCGACTTCGCGAACGACGACGAGTGCGTCGAAGTCACGCCGGAATCCATCCGCGTGCGCAAGATTATCCTCGACCGAGAGCAGTGGCACAAGTGGAACGCCCGCGAGTACCGCAAGAACCAGGCTGCCAAACAGCAGGACGCCAACAACAGCAACGACTGAGCAAGCAAGACAGGAGCCGGCGCGGTCGGCGCGCAGGAGGGCGAGCGGCGTGCATAAACCACAGGAACCACGGAATGGAAGCGCCACGGAAACGAGGGAGCGCCCGTGGCTGCTGTCTGTCGCGCTAATCGCCTTCTTCGCCACCGCCACGGCGCTAGTCGGCACAGCGCTGCACCGCTCCGGCGTCGACGCCGACCTGCCCTGGGGGCTGTGCCTGGCGTACCTGCTGATCGGCTGGTCGGCGGCGTTCGCCCGTCAACGGCTCGGCATGATAGGCGTCGGCTTCCATCTCGTGGTCAGCGGGCTAGTCATCTGGATCCTCGCCACGACAAGCGGAGCCGCCGGCAGCGTGCTCGTCCCCGTCGGGTCGACGGCGTTCACCACGTTCTTCAGCCTCCGCGCCGGGTATTTCTGGCTGTTCGGCTCGACCATTGTCCAGATCCTGGCGATGTTCCTGCCGAAAAGGTGGTTTAAGAGAGGAACCCCTGCCGCAGTCCACGGCGAGTGAGGTCCCGCGTTCCACGTTCGGGCACTGGTTTCAACGCCCGGATTTTCGTCATGGGGACGCGGATCGTTTCCGCCGGCCGGCTTCCGTCGGCAGCCGGGTCGCGTGAAAGGATCAGCGTCGTCCCATCAGCGGAAAGCACATGGCCCACGTAATGCGAGTACTTCATCCGATGGTCGACAGCGTCCATGCCAGCTTCGATACTGAGACTGACGCGGACGCCGGCGGGAATCACGATGTTTTCCAAGCCGTCCATGTTCCCAGCATAAAGAGGCTCCCAGGAGAGCGGCGACACCGGGAACAGGAATCACGTCCGGCTTATGCTGAAAGCATGGAATCCGTTCTCCCGCCGTCATGGCAGCGCGCCTGCGACAGCTATCTGCAGTGGCTGTCCGCCAGCAAAGGCCTGTCCGCCAACACAGTGAAATCGTATGGCTCCGACATCCGTGAGTGCCTGCGCGTCTTGGCGTTGCGCGGCATCGGTGATCTGGAATCGGTCAGGTTGATAGATCTGCGCTCCTGGCTGGCGCACGAGGCGCGGACCCATGCGTCGGCGAGTCTGGCGCGCAAGACCGTGGTGGTCCGGTCGTTCTTCGCGTACTGCGCGGACCGCAACGGCTGGGAGGCCGACCCGGCGGCGCGCCTGATGACGCCGAAAATCGGCGAGCAGCTGCCGAAGGTCCTCAACGAGCAGGAAGCGCGGGCATTGATGGACCGGGCGGACGAGCGGGCTGCTGAGGCTCTTCGCGGCGTCCGCGGCTTGTCCCCTCAGCGGTTGACGCTGAAGCGGGCGGAGGCCGTGCGCGACTGCGCCATCGCTGAACTGTTGTACGCGACGGGCATCCGCGTAGGGGAACTGACGGCCATCGACCTGCCCGACGTGTCGGAGCAGACGCGCACGGTGCTCGTCCACGGCAAAGGCGGCAAAGACCGCGTCGTCCCCTTCGGCGTCCCGGCACAGCAGGCGTTGGATTCCTGGTTGGACGAAGGCCGCCCCGTCCTGGCGAACGGCCACTCAGGCGGAGCGCTGTTCCTTGGCGTCCGCGGGGGAAGGATCGATCAGCGGCAGGTGCGGACCATCGTGCACCGGCAAGCCATGGAAGCCGGCGTCCCTGACATCTCCCCGCATGCGCTGCGCCATTCGGCGGCAACGCACCTGCTCGACGGCGGCGCCGATCTGCGCGAAGTGCAGGAGCTGCTGGGCCACGCCAACCTGGCGACGACGCAACGCTACACTCACGTGTCTCTCGAGCAGATGAAACGCCGGTACCGCCAGGCGTTCCCGCGCGCCTGAAACGACGCGTTCCGCCAAGCCCGCGGCCGGCGAACCCGCTCGAAGCCGGCTGATAAGCTCGAAGAGTGACGGAAAACATCCTGACGATTGCTACATCGAACATGAACGGCCTGCGAGCGGCCCACCGCAAAGGAGTATCGCAGTGGGTCGAACGCGTGATGCCGGACATCTGGTGCCTGCAGGAAACGCGAGCCCCGCAGGACGCCATCGACCCGATCGTCGCCGACTTCGCGAAAATCTACGCCGCCGACGGCAAAAACCTGCTGAACCAGGACGAAGTCTGCCGGATCAAAGGACGGGCAGGCGTCGCCCTCATGACGCCACTGCCCATCCTGGACGTCCGCCGCGGACTGCCAGGACTGAACGAAGACGTCGACACCGGCCGCTGGCTGGAGGCGGATATCAAAACCCCGAACGGCGCGACGCTCACGGTCGTCTGCGTCTACGTGCATTCCGGCGACATCGCCGACCCCGCCAAAATGGAGCAGAAATACCGCTTCCTCAACGCGATGACACAGCGCCTGCGCTGGTTCCAGGATCGCGCCAGTGAGGAAAACGGCGTCCAAACAGCGGTCTGCGGCGACTTCAACATCGCCCACACGCCCCGGGACATCAAAAACGCGAAACCCAACGAAACCCACTCCGGCTTCCTGCCGCAAGAACGCGCCTACATGGACAATTGGTTCAACCGCATCGGCCTCGTCGACACAGTGCGAACGCTCGCCGGCCCGGTCCAGGGGCCGTACACCTGGTGGAGCCAGCGGGGCAGGGCTTTCGACCACGACACCGGATGGCGGCTCGACTACCAGGTCGACACGCCGAAGCTCGCCGCGGCGGCCCGTTCCTTCGCCATCGACAAGGCCGACAGCTACGCCTCCCGGTGGTCGGATCACGCGCCTTTGACCATTTCATACGATCTCCAGGCCTTGCGGTGATTGACCATCGGTCGTGAGAAAATCGGGTCTGCTCATTTCAGCGGCAGAGGAAAGTGACCACGATATGTCTATTTTTGGACGCAGAAAGAAAAAGCCCGCGAAGGATCCCGATTCCACCATCGCCGAACAGGACGCCGCCCAGGGCGACGTCATGGAAAACAGCGCTGGGGAATCCGCCGGGAAAAGTCCTCGAACCGCCGAACGGAAAGAAGGAGACGCCGATGCCGCGAAGGCTGCCGACGGTTCTCATGACTCCGCCGAAGACGCTTCCGATGGCGACGGCGTCGAATATGCCGGCCCGTACGACGTCGACGACGAGAACATTCCGGACAGGAAATACTTCGACCTGGGCGCCATCAAAATCCCCGGCCGCGTCGGCATCCAACTGCGCCTGACCGCCAACAGTGACAAGACGCAGGTGACCAACCTCACCGTGACCTACGGCCAGTCGAGCCTGCAGCTGACGGCTCTGGCGGCCCCCCGCGCCTTGGGCCTGTGGGACTCCGTGCGCGAGGGTCTTCTGGACGGCAGCCCCGAGGCCCAGGAAGCCGACGGCGATTTCGGCAAGGAAGTCCTGCTGGAGATCCCGATCCCCGGTGGTCGCGTCGTGCCGGCCCGCATCGTCGGCGTCGACGGCCCGCGCTGGATGCTGCGGGGCATTTTCACCGGTCCGGCTTCCCGCGCCGGCGAGCAGAAGCGCGTCCTGGACGAGTTCTTCGCGTCCGTCGTCGTCGACCGCGGCTCCGAGCCGCTGGCACCGCGTGAACCGCTGATCCTGCTGTTCCCCCAGCAGCTCTTGCCGGAGAACCAACGTCCCGCCGACGGGGAAGGCGCCGGCTCGCGCAGCCTTCCCGGCCGGCCGCAGGGTCCGACCGTCAAAACCGAGGACGTGCGCGCCGAAACCAGCGTCCAGAACGTCCTCGAAAGGGGACCGATGTTCAGCGAAGTCCGCTGACAGCTGAAAGGATCACAGTATTCCCATGTCATTCCTCGACGACAATCCGAACAGCAGCGACAGGCGCGTCGGCAGACGGGTCGCGTCCAACCCGGAGTTCACGAGCGCGGGCAGCGGTTCCGCTGACGCGGCCGAGCCGCTCGACTTCCCGTCTGGCGCGCGGCGCGCCGCCAGCGGAACCTATCCGACCGCCGAGCCGTTCGACGCCATCTTCGAAAGGGGCGAACGGCTCGGCGACAGCCGGACGGCCGGCAGGCAGCGCCGTTCTGCCGGCAAGAAAAGCCTGGCCGACATCGCCCGGTCAGAGGATTTCTCGATCATGGACGCCATCGGCGGAGTGCGCGGCATCGTCGAAGCGGTGGCCCCCTCGCTGATTTTCCTGATTCTATTCATCGCCGTTCCGCACAAGCTGGGCGTCGCCGTGGTTTTCTCCGGCCTGGTGTCCATCGCGTTCGTGCTGTGGCGCGTCGTCAAGCGCGAGCAGCTGCGCTCAGCGCTCTTCGGTCTGGCGCTGGCCTGCATCTACCTGGCGTCGGCCTGGTTCAGCCATAGCGCGAAGAACTACTACACACCCGCGTTCGTCCTCGATTTCGTCGCAGTGATCGTGCTGCTTATCTCCTTGGCATGCCGTTTCCCGCTGCTGGGCGTTTTCGTCGAAGCCTTCCACACGTCCCTCAAGAACGGTCTGGGCCATTGGGCGCGCCAGTGGCGGTCCGACCTGCTGCTGCGCCGCTCCTACATGCGCGCCACCTGGACGTGGGCCATCCTCTTCGCGTTCCGCCTCGTCGTCGAGGTGCCGTTCTGGTGGGCCGATAATGTCAAGGTTCTCGGCATCCTGCATCTGGCGCTGGGCCTGCCGTTGTACGTGCTGGTCGCATGGCTGAGCTGGGTCTTCGTCTCCCCGGAAATCAAGCGCGTCGACGCTACCCGCCGCCAGGGAGGCGTCCGTGTCCGCTGAGAGGGTGGAGAAGGAAGTCGAAATCGAGCGGTTCACCGACCAGGGGCGTTGCATCGCCCACATCGACGGTCGCGTCGTGTTCGTGCGTTTCGCTCTGCCCGGCGAGATTGACCGCATTGTCCTGGACGAGCCGCATGACCGCGGCGACCGTTTCTGGACGGGCGAGGTCGTGGACGTCGCCCGTCCCTCGCGCTGGCGCGTCGACCCTGTCTGGAAGCCGGCGGGACCGCTGGCGCAAGGCGGCGGTCTCGGCGGCGCGGACCTGATCCACGTCAGCCTGGAAGGCCAACGCGCCTGGAAGAAGTCTGTCATCGATCAGCAGATGGAACGCCTGGGCGGCGTCCATACCGACGTCGAGCTGCACGCCGTGCCCGGCGACGCGAAGCGCGGCGGGCTGCACTGGCGCACGCGCATCGAGATGATCGCCGGCGACGACGGTCGTCCGTCCATGCGGCGGCGCGACAGCCACGACCGCGTGGCGATCGACGCTATGCCGCTGGCAGCGCGGGAGGTCCTGGACACGGCCGAAAAACACCATGTGTGGGATGGCGGCTTCCAGCCGGGCGCCAAGATCCGTATAGCCGCTCCGGCCATCCACGAAGGCGAGGAGCCGCTGGGAGACAACTACGCCGTCAGCGTCGACGGGAAGGTCGTCGCCGGCAACGCCACGCTCGTCGAACGGGTTCCCGGCATCGGCTCGACCGGTTCGACGCTGGAGTACGAGGTGGGCGCCAATGGTTTCTGGCAGGTCCACCGCGAGGCGCCGTCCACGCTGGTGTCCCATGTGCTGGATCTGGCCCGCCGTTCTTTCGGCTCCGCCCCGCATACGATGTGGGATCTGTATTCCGGCTCCGGCCTGTTCACCGTCGCTCTGGGGGCGATGGCCGACAAAGGCGGCACCGGCCTGATGAGCGTTGAAAGCGCTCCGGACGCTGTCCGCCATGCCCGCCGCAACGCGAAGGCCGCCGGCCTGGGCCAGGCGCGGATCCGCCACGGCGACGTGTGCAAGTCGCTGAAGTCCGTTCCGCGGCGCTATCTGCATCCGCAGCTGGTCGTCCTCGATCCGCCACGCGCTGGCGCCAAGCGCGACGTCTGCCAGCAACTGGCGCAGGCGCGGGCGCAGACCATCATCTACATCGCCTGCAATCCGACGAGCCTGGCGCGCGACACGAAGACGATGCTGTCGCTGGGTTACCGGCTGGTGTCGCTCACGGCGTTCGACATCTACCCGATGACGCATCACGTCGAAACGGTGGCGCTGTTCCAGCTGCGATGATGTCTTGGACGGTTCGCGGCAACGGCCGGCAGAGGGCCGAGTAGGGTGGAGGGAGTGACGAAGCAAGGACACTCCTCCAGGAAACGCCGCCGGTTCCCCAAAGCACTGGCCGCCATGCTGCTGCCGGTCGCGACGCTGGCGACGGCAGCGTGCGGACAGCAGTCGGCGGCCACGGCGTCCAGCAAACCGGCGGCGCCGGCGGACGTCACCATCGGTTTCGTGGGCGCCGGGGCGACGCAGGGTCCACGCGTCCAGCAGATGGAGCAACAGACCGTTGCCGGCCTGCGTTCGATAGGGATAAAGGTCGACTACGTGGCTGCGCGCACGGCCCTCGACCAGACGAAGGCCATCGACCATTTCGTTAATGACAAAGCGTCCGTCATCGTCCTCAGCCCCGAGTCGCTGCCGTCCTTGGGAGATGCCCTGCAAGCCGCCCGCGCCCAGGGCCGCAATGTCGTGCTTCTCGACCGTATGCCGTCGTCCGCGACGCTGGGCGACTACAACTCCTACATCGGTCCGAACTATCAGGCGCTCGGCGATCAGGCCGGCCAGTGGGCGCTGAAGCACGGGGCCGCGAAAGGCAGTCTCGAGGACGGCGACTTCATCGTCGTGCGATCCGCCCTCGACTCGGTGGCGGGCATCCACGCGACGTACGGCTGGCTCATCGCGACCGGCACCGATCCGAACACCGACACCGACAGCAAGGCGCCGACCGACCGCAACCCCGTCGTCGGCTGGAACGTCGACGAGGCGACGGCGTCGCTGCGGCAGCAGTGGTCGAAGCTCGCGGCGGAGCACCGCACGCCCAACGTGATCTTCGCAACGTCGCAGGTCGCGGCGCAGGCGGCCGCCCGCACGCTGCACGACAACGGCATCTCGACGCAGCCCGACGGGCCGGGCGCGCCGTCGGCGTCGCGCATCATGCTTGTCGCCCTGTGCTACCAGCAGGCCTGCGGCATCAGCGCGGCGGACGGACTCGGCTCCGACTTGCCGACGCAGGTGTTCCTGCTGCCGACGAACTACTCCCGTCCGCTGGCGGCCGTCAGCGAGCGTTTGGCCGCAGGGCTGCCGGTGTACAAGAACGTCGTCGTCGACACGCAGGAACAGGCGGACGGGTATTCCCCAGGTGCCGAACGGCCATGAACAGCCACAGGCGACGGGTTTCCCGGTCGCCCGACGGGATGGTTCTGGGCATCGACGTCCGATTACGCGGCTCGTCCGAGGCGCAAGCTGAGGAGTTCAGGCGCGTCCATTCCGGTCTGCTGGGGCAGCGTCAACATAGTTGCGGTATCTGGGCGCGCCAAGCTGTTCCCTCCGTGCTGCCGGCCCAGTCGACGCGAGGGCCGGCAGCACGGAGGGTTCTTCGGAATTCCGGGGGAGAGGATTGTCTGGTTCGGACGCGGGTGGCCGCGTGGCGGCGCAGGACTAGCTGTCCGGATGCGCTGGCATGGCGCTGCAGCATGCCATGCCATCAATGCCGACGGGCCTCCCGCGTTCCGTGGACGAGGACGAAGCCACGGCCGCATCCCGTCCCCGGGAAGGAATAAGCGGCGAAGTTCAGGAGGTCCGGCGACATGCAGCGGCATGCCGATGAATCCAGGGCGAACGTGGCCCTGCGGCTTCAGAACCGTGGAGGGGGGGCTTCCCGAAGGAAGCCCCCCTCCACGGTTCTGAGCCGGTCTTTCCGGTCTTTGCCCGCTGGCCGTCAGTTGTCGCGGGAGACTCCGACGATCTGGAGAATGTCGATGAACATGTTGATGAAATCCAGGTAGAGATTCAGCGCTGCCAGGATGGACACGCGCTTGACCATCTCGTCGCTGGTCGCGTAGGCGTCGAACAGACGGCGCGTCCACTGGGCGTCGTAGACGGTCATGCCGGCGAACAGGATCAGGCTGATGCCGGTAAGCAGCATCGTCGCCCCGGACGCATGGACGAAGGAGAGGATCAGCTCGGCGACAATGAGCACGATGAGACCGACCATGAGGATCGGACCGGCCTTGAGCATATCCTTCTTGGTCGTCAGGCCGATCATCGTCAGGCACAGGAAGAACCCGGCCGTCAGCAGCAGGGCGAGGGCGATGCTGCCGAAACTGAACTCCAGGAACACCGTCGAGAGAGTGAAGCCCATGAGCACCGCGTAAGCGTAGAAGAGCACGCGGGCCGTCGACGGCTTCAAACGCATGACGCGCACACTGAGGAACCCGGCGATGGCGATCTGCGCGATGCACACGATGAGCCAGCCGATGCCGCCCGTCGTCTCGATGAACCGATAGACGGCCCCGCTCGCGGCAGCCAGCCAGGCCGTGACAGCGGTGATCAGCAGGCCGATGGCCATCTCGCCGTACGCTTTGGACACGGACGTGCGCGCCGCTTTCTCGCTGACCGTTCGCCCCTGGCCGTTGACGTAGCCGCCGGGGAACCCGGACCCCTGCTGGTAGCCGTTCTGCTGCGGATTGTACGGCCGTCCGTACTGAGGGCTGTTGAAGGAATCTGGCATCGCTTGACCTCCTGTGCCGATAGATGCTCGACTGGCATTTTCTCCATTCTACGGAGTCCGCTGCACGTTTGCTGAACGCTTCGGCGCCGGCGGAAACCCCGATCCCGAACGGCCCCGTATAATGGCCCGCGTGGACGAAAGCCAGATGACATCGGACGAGAAGGCCGCCGAGACCGCAGCACCGGCAAAAAACCGCGGCAAAGGACGGTACGCCATCCGCACGCTGGGATGCCAGATGAACGTAGCCGATTCGGAACGCATAGCCGGCGTGCTCGAAACCGACGGGTACACGCCAGCCAGCGGCGAGCAAGTCAAAGCCGGAGACGTCGACCTCGTCGTGCTCAACACGTGCGCCGTGCGCCAGAACGCCACCGAACGCATGTACGGCACGCTGGGCCGCTGGCACCGCTTCAAGCTCTGCAACCCCGAAGCCCAGATTGCCGTCGGCGGCTGCATGGCCCAGAAGGACCGCGACGCCATCCTCAAACGCGACCCCTGGGTCGACGCCGTCTTCGGCACGCACACCATCGACGCGCTGCCGCAGCTGCTCGACAAAGCCCGCGCCACTAAAAAACCGCAAATCAAAATCACGCGCGAGCTGACAGGCTTTCCCAGCGACCTGCCGGCCGTCCGCGGTCACCGCGCCTCCGCCTGGGTGTCGATCTCCATGGGCTGCAACAACACCTGCACGTTCTGCATCGTGCCGTCGGTCCGCGGCCGTGAACGCGACAGGCCCGAAACCGACGTGCTCGCCGAAATCCGCTCCGTCGTCGCCGCAGGCGCCAAGGAAATCACCCTGCTGGGCCAGAACGTCAACTCCTACGGATACTCGGAAGGCGACCGGTACGCGTTCTCCCGACTGCTGCGCGACTGCGGCCGCATCGAAGGCCTGGAACGCGTGCGCTTCACGTCCCCGCATCCGGCCGCCTTCACCGACGACGTCATCGAAACCATGGCGCAAACGCCGAATATCATGCACCAGCTGCACATGCCGCTGCAGTCCGGCTCCGACAAAACCCTGCGCGCCATGCGCCGCTCATACCGCACGAAACGCTTCCTAGCCATCCTCGACAAAGTGCGCGCCGCCATGCCGGACGCCCGCATCAGCACAGACATCATCGTCGGCTTCCCAGGGGAAACGGAAGAAGACTTCCAACAGACCGTCGACATCGTCGAACGCGCGCGCTTCACATCCGCATACATCTTCGAATACTCGCCGCGCCCGGACACTCCAGCCGCTTCCATGCAACAGGTCCCGCACGACATCGTCTCCGACCGTTTCAACCGGCTGCAGACCACGCAGGAACGCATCACCGGGGAAGAGATGGCCAAGCTAGTCGGCACCACGGTGGAAATGATGATCGCCGCCGCACCCGGACGCAAAGACCAGGCCACACACCGCGTCACCGGCCGCGAAAAAGGTGGCCTGCTCGTCCACGCCGCCATCCCTGAAGGCCAGCCAACACCACAAGTCGGCCAGTTCGTGCTATGCACCGTGACCCAAGCCGGACCGCACTACCTCGTCTCCGACCCGTCCCAGGCGGACGCGCTCGCCGACCCCACCGCGTTCGAATACCGCGCCGCCGCCCGCCCACAAGGCCTATACGCATGACACGGAAACAAGCGGAACACACGCTCGCCGTCGAGGAAGCCGAAGCCATCCCGCAGCACCGGTCCACGGAGGAGGGGAGTCCATCCGTTTACGCGACCGCCGGCGGTGGGTCCGGCCGATGGGCCGTGCCGCTTCGGCCGCGGGCCGTATCCATCGTCGGGCCGACGGCATCAGGCAAGACTTCCCTGGCCATCGCCTTGGCCGCACGGTTGGAAGCGGCCGGGCAGCCCTGCGAGATCGTCAACCAGGACGTCTACCAGATGTACCGAGGGATGGATATCGGCACAGCCAAGCCGTCCGCCGAGGAGCTCGCGGCCGTTCCACACCATCTCGTCGACGTCGTCGATCCCGAGGACGCGATGACGGTCGCCCGTTTCCAGTCCCTGGCCCGCGCCTGCCTTGCCGACCTCGACCGCCGCGGCGTCCGTCCCATCCTCGTGGGCGGCTCCGGCCTGTACGCGAGAGCCGCCGTCGATGACATCTCCTTCGCCGGCCAGGCACCCGCCGTACGAGCAGAATTGGAGGACCGCGCCGAAACGGAGGGTCCGGACGCCCTGTTCCGCGAGCTGCGGGACCGCGATCCGGCCGCCGCAGCCGCCATGGACCCGCGCAACGCGCGGCGCACCATCCGCGCGCTGGAGGTCATCGCCGTCACTGGCAAGCCCTATAGCGCCACGCTGCCCGCGTACCGCTACGTCGTGCCGTGCGTGCAGATCGGCCTCGACCTGGCCCGCGCCGAGCTGGACTCCCGCATCGACGAGCGAACACGGCGGATGCGCGCCGCCGGGTTCGTCGCCGAGGTGGCGCGCATCCGTCCGCGCCTGTCGGCCACCGCGTCCCGAGCCATTGGCTACCAGCAGATTTCCGACTTCCTGGACGGCGCGTGCACCGAGGACGAGGCCTTCGAGCTGATCGCGCGCAAGACGCGCCGCCTGGCGCGCAAGCAGATGGGTTGGTTTGGCCGTGACCCGCGCATCCACTGGTTGCCGGCCACAGCCGCCAACCTCGTCGACCAGGCCGTCGACCTCGTCGAGTTCGCCGACGCCGGCGAATTCGACGCCAGTGATTTTGGGGAGGTTCGTCCGACAGTCCGTCATCTAGGGTCCGTCTGACCGCTCGTGCGAGTAGTCTCTGAGGTGTTATGGCACGCACATCTTCGCAATCGTCTTCATCGAAAAACCGATCCGGATCGAAACAGAAAGGCGCTTCCGGCTCCGTCGGAAAACAAACCGGGAAAACCCGCCGCTCGCCGGCCTCTGTCCGCGAACCGGGGTGGAAGACCGCTATGATGGCCATTCCGCGGATCCTGGGTTCGGCCGTACGCTCCCTGTCCGGCGTTGGCGGCGACAAGTACGACCCGAACTACCGGCGCGACGGCTGGTGTTTCTTCTTCCTGGTCCTGGCGGCTTTGTTCGTCGCCAGCGAATGGTTCCGCGTGCCAGGCCCGTTCGGCCGGTTCCTGCACGACGTCGCGTCCGGCGCCGTGGGCGTGCTGTCCGTCATCTTACCGTTCGCCCTGGTGTACGTCTCGATCCGCCTGATGCGTCACGCTGGGCGTACGTCGGGCAACGCGCACATCCTCGGCGGCGGGTTCCTCCTGGTCTGGACCGTGTGCTCCATTATCGACGCGGCGAAAATCGGCAACGAGCGAAGCTTTGACTTCTCCGGCATCCGCGGCGCCGGCGGCCTGCTTGGCTATGCCGTCGGCTCGCCGCTGTCGTGGGGACTGAGCCGCGGCTTCGCCATCGCCGTGTTTGTCATCGTCGGTCTGTACTCCCTGCTGCTCATGACCGGCGTTCACGTCGACCAGCTGCCGGGAATACTCCGCAAGATGGCAGGACCGCGGACCAGACAGAACGCGTCCGGTTCCGCCGATTCGGACGCGGATGCCGCGGCTGGTCTAGTCGTCGATCCGGATACCGGCGAAATCCACAACGAGTACGAAGAGGACGCCACGAACACCATCAATCGGTTTCGGCAGAACGATTCCCGCGGATCAGCAACGAAGGAGAGGGCCGGTTCGGTTCTGGACCGTGTGTCGTCCTGGTTCTCCCGTTTCTCTCGCCGAAGCGAACGAATCAACCGTTACGCGGCCGACGCTGCGTTCGATTCGCCGATTCCGTCCCGCCGGAAACCCGCGCAGCAGGTTCCAACGCAGCGGCCTGTCCGTGTCCAGGCGGCGTCCTGGCGCAACGGGTACGACGGCGCCGAGTTCGAAGGCGCTTTCGATGACGTTCCGAGCGAGCGGACCACGCTGATGCCCCGGAGCCGATCCCAGAGTGCTTTCGACGTGCGCGTCGGCGGGTACCAATCCAATCCGGACGACGATCTGCTGCCAACGACCCTCATCCCGCGGTTTCTCGGTGGACAGGGCCTGGGCACGCCGAAGGGCGAACAGATCCTGCCGCAGCAAGGAGCAGATCCCGCGACGCTGCGGGCCTCCGTGCCGTCTTCCCCGGACAGTAGTTCTTCGCCGGACGGTTTCCATCCTGGTCTTTCGGCAGCTGCGGCAATGCCAACGGACCAACGGTCCGCCCAACAGCAGCCAGTCGCGCCGTCCGTCGCGATGCCGGCTGCGCCTCCTGCTTCCGCCGAGCCGTCGCAGCCCGCGCCGGAACAAAACGCGTTCGTCGAAGCCTCTTCGACGGATTCCGTGCCGTTCGGCTCCGCTCCGGATTCGCCGGCCTTGTCCGGTCCCGTGTCGTCCGCCGTGGCTTCCTCTCTGCCGGCGGCGGAGGCGGCCGCGTCGGCGCTCTCTTCCACGCCAGCCCATCAATCCATTCAGCGGCAGCCGGATTGCGCCGCGCAGCAGGCCTTTCCGGAACAGTATGTCCTGCCATCGATGGATATCCTGTCCCGCGGCAAGCCCCACGCCGCGAAGACGCCGGAGAACGAGCGCATCATCCAGGCTCTGCGTTCCACGTTCCAGCAGTTCGGCGTCAACGCCCAGGTCGTCGGCTTCCTGCGCGGCCCGACCGTCACGCAATACGAGGTCGAGGTCGGCAAGGGCACCAAGGTCAGCAAGGTCACCAGCCTGCGCGATGAAATCGCGTACGCCGTGGCCAGCTCCGACGTGCGCATCCTGGCGCCGATCCCCGGCAAGTCCGCCATCGGCATCGAGATTCCGAACGCCGACCGGGAGATTGTCCACCTTGGAGACGTCCTGCGGTCCCCGGAGTCCATGGGCGACAGCAACCCAATGCTCACGGCCGTTGGCCAGGACGTCGAAGGCAAGACCGTCGTCGCCGACCTCACGAAGATGCCGCACCTGCTTATCGCCGGCGCAACTGGCTCCGGCAAATCCGCGTTCGTCAACTCCCTGCTGATGAGCGTCGTCATGCGCGCCACGCCGGAGCAGGTCCGCCTCATTCTTGTTGACCCCAAACGCGTCGAGTTGACCGCGTACGCTGGCATCCCGCATCTGCTGACCCCGATCATCACCGACCCCAAGAAAGCCTCGCAGGTCCTGCAGTGGGTGTGTAAGGAGATGGACGCCCGCTACGACGACCTCGCATACTTCGGCTTCCGCCACATCAAGGATTTCAACGAGGCCGTCCGCGAAGGCAAGGTCCACGCGCCGGCCGGCTCCCAGCGCAAAATCGCCCCATACCCGTACCTGCTCGTTGTTATCGACGAGATGGCCGACCTGATGATGGTCGCCAAGAGCGACGTGGAGGACTCCATCCAGCGAATCACACAGCTGGCGCGCGCCGCTGGCATCCACTTGGTCTTAGCCACGCAGCGCCCGTCGGTCGATGTCATCACCGGCCTCATCAAAGCGAATATTCCGTCCCGTCTGGCGTTCGCCACGTCGTCCGTCACCGATTCACGCGTCATCCTCGACGCAACGGGCGCGGAGACGCTCATCGGCCAGGGCGACGGCCTCTTCCTGCCGATGGGCTTGTCGAAGCCGCTGCGTTTCCAGGGTTCGTGGGTCACAGAGCAGGAGATCCGCGTCGCCTGCGACTTCATCCGCCAGGAGCGCAAGCCGTCCTACCGCCAGGACATCGACGAGATGGCGAAGAAGCAGACGCAGACCGCGGCCGCCACCGACGACATCGGCGACGACATGGACGAGCTGCTGGCAGCGGCGGAACTGGTCGTCACGTCCCAATTTGGTTCGACGTCCATGCTGCAGCGCAAGCTGCGCGTCGGATTCGCCCGCGCCGGACGCTTGATGGACCTGCTCGAGTCACGCGGAATCGTCGGGCCGTCCGAAGGATCGAAAGCGCGGCAGGTGCTCGTCCAGCCCGGCCAGCTGCAGTCGGCGCTTGCGTTCATCCGCGGCGAGTCCGGCTCCATTGAACCGGCATCCGGGCAGGACAGTGACGGGGAATGAACGGCCGAGAAGGTCGAGCGGCCGTCCAGCGGCCGCCCAGCGCCATTCCAGGCGCGTACGGTAGAATAACCCAGATTGTCAAGCGTTGGATACCCAACGTTGAAGGTGAGGCGGTTCCTATGTCCGATGTCCAGGTCGTGCCCGAACGGCGCTTGTCTTTCAAGGAGCAGAGCAGGACTCCGGCTAATATCGTGACGTACGTGCGCATCGCGTTAGTCGTGGCGTTCATCATCCTCATGGTGGTGGCCGGCCCCAGTGGCCAGCGCAATCTGCCGCTGCGGTGGGTCGCAGCCGCCCTGTTCATGATCGCCTCGGGCACCGACAAGCTGGATGGCTACCTGGCCCGTTCCCGCAATGAAGTGACGGACCTGGGCAAGCTGCTCGACCCAATCGCTGACAAGCTGCTCATCTGTTCGGCGCTGGTCGTGTTCTCCGTGTTCGGCGAGCTGTGGTGGGTCGTCGCCGCGCTGTTCCTGCTGCGCGAAATCGGCATCACTGTCATGCGCTTCGCTGTCATCAACAAGCGGCGTATCGTCATCCCCGCGAGCCGGGCCGGCAAGTTGAAGACACTCTTCGAATGTGTTTCTTTGTCAATGTTGCTCGTGCCCATGTGGGAGTTCAATTACCCGATGACATGGAGCCTGTGGTACTACTACGCCACCTACGCGCTGATCGGCGTAGCCCTGGGCCTGTGCCTCTTCTCTGGTGCCATGTACGTCATCGGCGTCGTTCGCCAGTGGCCCTTGTCGTCCCGGTCCGGCGGAAAGCATTCGGCATGACGGCGACGGCGACAGCGAAGGATGGCGCGAGCCAGGTTCGCCGTCTGGCAGCGGGCATTATGGACTCCTGCCGGCAGCGCGGCTGGCACCTGGCTTGTGCTGAATCCCTGACCGGCGGGCTCCTAGCGGACGCGTTTGTCTCAGTCCCCGGAGCGTCGTCCGTATTTTTGGGTTCGGCCGTCACCTATGACGAGCGAGAGAAGGCCCAACTGCTGGGAGTCGATGCCGACATCCTTGGACGCGGCGGGGCCGTCGATCCAGATGTGGCTTGCCAGATGGCGGATGGCGCCGCCCGCCTGTACGGCGCCGCGCTGTGCGGCGCCCCGGTGGCAGCGATGGCGACGACTGGTATCGCCGGCCCTGATTCCGACGGTTTTAAACCTGTCGGTCTGGTCTACGTCGCCATTAGCATTCCGGGTGCCCCGGCCCGCGTCGAAAAGTACCGGTTCGATGGCGACCGTGCCGCGATCCGCTGCGCTTCCGTCGCCGCCGCTGTGGAACTGCTGCATTCAACACTCTTCGCGGAGAGGGGACGTAATGAGCGATTTCCTTCCACCCGCCTTCGATGAACCGAACGCAGCTCTTGTTGGACTCGTCTAAGACTCCTCGTCGATCCTGTTCCAGCACAGGTGCATCATGCTACCGAAGGCGATTGGCATAGTGGTTTCCGAATGTCCGCTATCTTATGCGTATATTAACTACGCGTGCGTGTAGGTGCTCGGCCGCACAGCCGCCGCTTTCGCGGCGAATTCGCGTCTGCGGGGAGGCTCCGATATCCAGGACAGAATTCACGAAACATGATCCGATGCGGATTTTCCGCTGCCGGCAGTCGGCTAACGGCGAACCGCCCTTGTCGTACGCCATTCCGTCCGCATCCGGACTTGTTTCTGCCAGCGTTCGTCCCTGTCCCTAGTTCAGAACGCTGAAGATTCTCTTCGTCCTGCACTCCACAAGCGTGATCACGCAGGACCCGCCCTATGGTCCTGATCGTATTACTCTCCCAGCCAGCGGCCGGACTCGGACGCGAACCACGGGAACAAGGCTTTCCGTGAATGGATGGATGGCATTCAAACCGTTGGGACACAAAACCTGCGAACCTCTCCCAGTATTCGATGACATTGACTGATATACATTTCCTCGCAAAATGACACGGAAAAGAATTTATAGCGTAACGCATAAATGGTGTTTTATAACCACTCGTAGGTGTTGCGAAACGAGGTTTTGAAAGCCGTGAAAAGCCGGGTCCCCAGCAGCCTTTCCTTTTTTCCCCCCCCTGGGGAGTCAGCCCTGAAAAGATCGTCGGCATGCCCTTGCCGCGGTTGCGTAATGGGTAGAAGCGGTGAGAAGAGTGCTATCGGATGGCGGCCTATGCGCGGAGAGGGATGCTGAGAGGGCTAGATGGCGAGAGGCGCCGTCCCTGGATTCGGTGCGCCGATAGTTGCCGTAAACGGGTGCAGAGCCTAGCTTGCTTGTCCGGATCCGGCGAATCGTCCGGTGTCGCTGGCTTCAGCGACACCGGACGGACAGCTAGTCAGAAAGCGTGACCGGCACCGTTCTTGAAGCATGTCATGCGTGTATGCAGCGATGGGCCTACCGCAAAAATGCCTAGATTCCGATAATGCCTAGATTCCGATACAATGAATCACGGCCAAATCGAAAGTCCAAGCGCACCATCCATACGCCGTAAGTCCGTCATCTTGCCTACAGGTCTCAATCCTTGTGGACTACTGCTTCAGAGTTTCAAAGGAGGATTCAATGGACTTAAAAAGCCGCTTCGTTAATTCGTACTCAGTTCAGACAAGCCCTCTGTCGGCTGAAAGGTTCTATTATGCGAGTGGTTGCTGCTGTTGTTGCTGCTGCAGTAGCGGCAGTGTCGTCGACGCTCCGGTCGTTGGGAATGACTGAGAGGATTCCATGGCCGACCTTGTCCATATCAGGAATCTGAGCGTCGGATACGGCGGGAGAACCGTTCTGAGAATCGACGACCTGCGCGTCGACGAGGGGCAAGTGGTCGGAATCATCGGCGGGAACGGCGCCGGCAAGTCCACGTTCGTCAAATGCTTGCTAGGGGACGCCCCATACAAGGGGACCGTCGATCGTTCGTTCTCCATGCGGGACGTCGGCGTCCTTATGCAGGACAACAAGTACAGCGGACTGATGCGCGTCGGGGAGCTGGCTTCAATTGTCGCTCGCAGACCGGTCAAGGACGTCCGGCTTGCCTCGTGGCTGTCAGAGTTCGAGCTGGAGGGGCTGCTCAACAGAAGGATATCGGCTTTGTCCGGAGGCGAACGTCAGAGGATGACTCTGGCAATGGTTCTGTGGTTGAATCCCAGCGTCGTTTTCCTGGACGAGATGACCACGGGTCTCGACTACGAGAACCGGCTGAAACTTCTGCGGACGGTTCAACGACGGACTGCGGGCAAAACGGTGTTCGATGTGACTCATTACTTCGAGGAACTGGAGGGTTGGGCCGACAGAATTCTTGTTTTTCGCGATGGCATCCCGTTGTTTTGGGGCAGTGTTGCGGAACTTGAAAGACTCAACCCTCATTACTCCGTCATTCAGACGGAGCAGCAAACTCAAGCGGAAAGACGGCATCGGTGCTTTGTCGACAAAACCGGTTCTCGATTCCTTGTTGCCGACGATGGCAGCGAAGAAGCAGCTATCGATCGCGAGCTGACGGCGGAACGTGTTGCTCATAGTGTCAAACGACGCAACATCTATTCTTCCTATGTGCTTTTGACAGGAACGGAGCAAAAGCAGTGAAGCAGTACTTTCAGTTCAGTTTGAAGTCCGTATTTCGTGTTCCGGTGTCCGTGTTCTTCACGCTCGTGTTTCCCGTGATGATGATGTTCGTCATGATGGAAACAACTGCTGAAGGAGGAGTGTCCGGCGGTTGGCCTGCAATCAGCCGTTGTTTCCCCGTGGTACTTGCGTATGGCTTGTTACCGCTTTCTCTCGTTACCTTCCCGATGGCGATCGGCGCAGGGCTTGACGAAGGAACGATGCGGCGGATGGAATATTTCCATGTTGGTTTCCCGGTTATCTTGGCGTCGGAGATTCTTGCCAATGTCTGCCTTGGCATGATTTCCATTGTCGTGGACGTTGTCTGCGCTTCCTTGTTCTACTCGTTGAAAGCGCCGGCAGTATACCCCGGCATTGTCTTCTTTATTCAGTACATTTTCGCGTGGGTTGCCTTCATGTTTGCCGGCGCGTTTATCGGAGTTGTTTTAAAATCCAGCAAGGCAATCACCGCCGTTGGCATGGTCGTCATGTTCGCGGCGCTTTTTCTGTGCGGCGCTTTCGTTCCCTTCAGTCGGCTTCCGTCGGCTCTGCAAGTAGTGGGACGCTTTTTCCCTGCCAAATGGATGATCGTTGATTCATTTCAATCCTGGTCGGGCGTCGTTGGTTTCGACTGGTATTGTCTGGCTCTATCCGGAGTTTGGATTGTCGTTTTCGCTGCGTTGACCGTTCTGGTGTACAGAAAAGCGCATCAGCGGCTGCGCTGCGCGGTGCGGGGCATCCAATGATGATATCGAAACGGCAGCTAAAGCGGATTCTGATAGAAGCATATGCGGGCACGATCGTGGCGTTTTTGTCGTGTTTCTGCGCAATTTGGTCATCATGCCGATGGGGTTCGTTGTTCGTTTCGAAACAGGTTCGTAATGCGTCATTGCTTGGCGTGCCGCTTCGGCTTGTTGGCTGGAATGCACCGCTACTCTGTCTTTTTCTTTCTGATGGTACGTGGACCCTTTGCATTCTCGCCTCGTTGGCATCCGTCTTTGTGTCTGAGCTTGTTGTATACGCGAAGGATTGGCGGAAAGGTCATAAAAATGAGCATTGATGCTCGGCATATGGCGCTCTTGAATGAGTACCTTATGTCGGATTCTGATTACGGTAATGTCACTAATGGTGACATTACCGTATTTTTAACAAAATTCTCGATGGGGATTATGCCTCCTCGATGTTCGATTACCTAACCAACTGTGGTTCGCTGAAACTCAACGACATCATCAGCATGCAGATGTTTAATTCTGCGAATATGGCTGCCGTATTGGGCGCCTTCGGCGCAATGGACGAGATTGTTGAAGATCGCCGGACCGTTTTGTTACCAAAGAAGCAGATGAAGGTGAAATGTCGGCTGCAGGAAGCATTGAGAAGACGGTGCAGTACCAGAGTCTTTTCCTCTCTAAGAACTTTTTCTTTCGAAGAGTTTGGCACGCTTGTGCAAATGGCATATGGAACAGCGAATAGAAAGATTGCGTCCGGTGGTTTCGCGTTCCCCTCCCGCCATTACGGTTCCGGTGGTGCCTTGTATCCGGTTGACGTCTACTTGCTGGTGAATGCTATTGACGGCTTGTCGCGCGGCGTCTACCGGTACCAGCCATATAGTGCGTCGCTGCTGAGAGTTTGCGATGCTTTCGATATCGATCGGTTTTTCCCATCGCAGGGGTTTGATACAGAAAACTATTCCTTTGTCGTATGCTATGCAGCTTGTTTCAGCAGAATATATGTTAAGTATGGGGAACTGGCGCTTCTTCTTGCGCTAATCGAGACAGGATTGATGTCGCAAAATCTTGACCTTTCCTGCGCCGCGATGGACATCGGTATATGCCAGTCGGCAGGATTCAATCGGCAATACGCACAGCGGCTGATTGGAGCTGACGGCGTTACTAGTTTTGTTCTCTTCTCGAGCATTTGCGGTGAGAAATGATTATTGGAGGAAGAATCTGGGATGAAGTTCATTAAGCCTGAAGATCTTGTCGTTATCGAGAACAATAACGAGTTCATATTGCGGAAAGGTTTCATCCATGTCAATGAGGTGACGATTGATAAAAATGGAAGTAGTCCGCAGTTCGTGCAGGTTTTTGAGCAGTTCGTCGCAGCGGGAAGCCTGGATGTCAGAGAGGACAGCGATATCTGGGAAGATTTTCGAAAGCTGGCCCAGTTTTATCTCATCGATGTCGTTTCGCCTGTTTCGCATCTGCTTGTTGGCGATAGTACTGTGATGGCTGGCAGGTTTGCCCCACGCTTCAACGTCATGCGAAAAGATGCGTTCATCTCGCATAAGCAGTGCGTGGAAATCGTCGAAGGGAAGAATCCCATGACGATTGATTCAATTATCGAAGACGTCCATAGAAAGTTGAACGGCGCTTCCTCGTTCTACTACATCGATGCTCTAGAGAATCTGACCGATTTACGGGCGGTCAATCGTCTTGCATGTCTGCTGGATATGCAGGCGGTGATTGGATGTTATGATGATGACAACGTGTACTTCACGCGTATCATGCCGGGATACACAGGATGCTTCGAATGCTTGGAACGTCATATCATATCTAAGTTCCCGGGAGTGCTGACAGATTATATTTCCAAAAGGCATCTTCATCCTGCTTACACGGAAAACAGCCCGGCAGCGCTGATGCTTGATTCCTGGATTCTTCAGGACGCCGACAACATTGATAGAAATGGCGACAGTTCAATGCTGGGGAAAGTACTCCATTTCTCACTCAGGGATTTCGAATACTCCTGCAACGAGAACAGGCGGTATGTCTCTTGTCCTGCTTGTGCCGGCAGGAATATGGCGCTCTTTGAAGAACAAAACGAACGCGCGGTGAATGTGCTTGAGGAAGCGAAAAGGAATGCTATCGTTTGAATGCACTGAATCTTATAACTGGTATCGGCGACAGCTGATCGGCGGTGCAGTGACGTCGATATGGCAAAAGGACAGCTCCTATTCCGGGACGTCCTCGTATCCGGACTTCGGTTTCAAATACAAGACGGCAGAGTTTTGCGATTTCGAGAAGAACATACTAGAGAACAGCCCCGCCATGGCCTACCACCTCAGCGGATATGGACTTCTTGAGAACGAGGCCTTGTCCAGTTTTCTGGGGGAAAGCTCTGAAAGGTATGCCTTCGCATCGATTTCCAAGACCATCGCGTCGACAGTCGTCGTCGCGACGCGCGGTGAATTGGTCAGTAAGTGGGGAGAGCAGCGTGTGTGCCCATTGCATTTGGTCAATGGGTATGTCTTTCGACGGGATATGAAAAACGAGCTTCGTGATGATGACAAAATACGCTGGGTGAAAATGAATTCGTTAATTCGCCCCGGCGATAGCGTCTACTTGCCTCTGCAATTCATCATGTCAGGAACTGGAAGCACCTTTTTGGGCGAGAAGAAATTCGCGCCACCGGCCGTATCGACAGGAACGGCTTCTCAAGAGACAGTTCTGAAAAGTCTGGAGAACTCTGTAATTGAATTTCTTCAAATAGACTCTTTCAATCTTTGGTGGTACGCAGGAATTGCCGGGGTCCGTCTCGAAACCGATTTAAGGTCGTTGTTTGAGCGGCATTGCGGCAACGAGAACAAGATTGAATCTTTCCTTGATCACTTTGACATACGGCTGACTGACATTTCTTTCGACAAAGACATAGACGTCGTCGTCTGCGAAGCAATCGGAAAGACGGCGAACGTACCGCAGTATGTTGTCGGCGTGCAGGGTGCCTTGAATCTGGAAACGGCCGAGTATCGAAGCGTAATGGAGTGTCTGGCTGTAGTCGAATACGCATTTCATGTGCCTTGGACAAACAGAGCGGCATATGAGAGCGTCACCGCCGATACTAGATTCTTCGGGAATCTCGATGACAACGTCATCTTCTATTCGAAGTATGGGAAAGAGGCCTTCCCCCGTGTGGAGCGGGAATCGCCTTTCACAAGAACGAAGAAGACATATCATCCGATTGCCACTCTCAGCGATTTCAGCTGGTACGCAGGCTTCCTCGACATCACTCTGCCGGAATTTTCGGGACTCAATTTTGCTGTTACGCGGGTATGCATCCCGGAATTGCTGCCAATGTGCCTACCGTCATATCCGCAGGCGTGCCATCCGCGCTACAAGACGGCCGGAGGGATTATCAATGACGCTCCTCATCCTCTTGCTTGACGATTGTTTGTTCCTTCTGACGGTGTTTCCGGGGATAGTCCTGACAATTGAGGAATTCGTTCCTTTCGTAAGAAGGATGGGTGCAGTTTACGAATACGCGATTGGACTTTTGTTGATCGTCATGGCGGATAGCATCTATCTTCATGATGCAGAAGTCTGTTTGGCATTCCTGGCGGCGCTCGCTGGATCGTTCCTTGTTTTGGCACCAGCGCTTGTGAAAAGCGGAGGATGGCGATCAGTAAAGGACGCGTGGAAGAGGGCTTATCGACACATTTTCTTTTTGACGTTGTTTCCAGCATTAGAGGAGGGGATTTACCGATCGTTCATATATCAATTCGTTTATCAGCCATGCGGCACTCATCTTCTATGGGTTTATTTCGTTCTATCTTTTTCTGGTTTTCTTTATGCGCATTTTGTCACTCAAAAGCTTCAGGCTCTTCGTTTAGTGCCATTGTCTGCGCTTCTCGTATTTCTATATGCCATGACCAGGAACCTGTTCCTGGTCATCCTTGTGCATGTTTCCTACAACGTTTGCGTTTATTCCCTACGACGTCTGCGTTTATCCGGCCTATAGACGCACTATTGCGTGCTGCAGCCTTTCAAACAAACTGTAAACTGTCAATCGCATGCCAATAACCTGCAAGCCGTCGGGAAACAATGGCAGCCAGCTCGATGAAACAGGAAGAGGCGCGTCGTAGCCGCGCGAAGGAACCAGGCCACGATGGAAAGTTGAGAAGAACCCGCCCGCTTTGCCGGAATGCGTACTCCTCCATGAGTCATCGGATGCGGAAATGGGAGTAGTGCTGGGGGCGTTTTATGCCCTTCCCAGTTCTCACGAAAAAACAGCATATCCCGGATCGAACTGGTTAAAACGCTGTGATCCTGGGGACGAAATGGGTCATTCCAAGAAAGAGACAGATCAGAAACCAAGGTATTCGTTCTAGTCCTGCCCCCCCCTCTCAAAAAACAGTTATTTTCCAATGGACCGACCGTTCCAGTCGTTGTCATATGCGGTTTCCGGGCGTTGGTTGGGGAAAGGAAACGGGCGCCGGAGGTTGTGGAATGCCGTCCCGCAGCTGTCCTAGGTCCTGATCCATAGATGCGCACCTTGGGCATGAACTTGGCATGAACGCGGGTCGGCTCGATCACTCCCCCCCAGCATGAGCCTGGGACAGACGATTCCTGTCTGATGGATTCCAGCCAATCTAATGGCCGCGCAGACAGCTCTGGATTCGCGGGATGATACATCGTGAACCTAGTGTGAACCGGTCATGAACCCAATGGCGTCCGTCGGCGGGGCGCGTTACGCCACAACGGGAGCAGGCTTGCGTTCCGCTGGTTATCGGTCAGTTCGCATGACGCCATGCGAAGAGAGGGAGGAGGCGTCCACGGACGGCAGGAGCCTCCATCGGAAAAGGATCAGCATTTACCTCGATGTCCGCAAGGAGAAATGATGCCGAGCATCAGCTTCAGAAGAATATGGCCCTGCGTTTGCTTATTGAAACAGCAATTAGCAAGCAAGTACGAGACGAGCAACATGCCAGTGGCCTTGATCGGCTAGGGCATCTGCGGGTGCGAACAGCTCGAGGACTGGACAAAAGACGCCACTGTTCCGTCTACGTCGCCGTGGCAGTGCCGCCCGCCTTGATATGTTTCCGCACCTAAAGTATCGCGGGAAGAGTCTGCCGGATCCGGTAGCTTCTTACCAGCAGGTTCATCACCCCCTCCCTGCGGTCCGATCGAATACCGGTCCGGGACTGTGACCGAAAACGGGGGACGATAAAGCGGCATACTGAAAAACAGCGCAGCCGGAGACTCTCCAAGAGCGTGGTTGCCGACCACATGACAGCCTTGTTGCCTTCCGGCGCTCCCATGACGGTGCGCCTACCGAGTCCCCGATTTGCCCTTGTGCCTGGGCGTAAACTCCACAGGGGAGTCTCCCCAGCGCGCGGTCGTCCATTCTGCTAAGCAGCTCTCAGTTCACCGGAACGCCGTACGCCAACCCGCAGGGAATAGAAACGACGTTTTCGCGGTTGTCCGATATAAGGCTTTTCCGAAGGAGGACCTCATGGGAAATAACACCCAGTCGCTGCTGATGGACGGTTCTGTGCCGGTCGTAGCGCGCACGCCGCTGTTCCAGACTCCGCACCCGTGTTTCCACACGGCCGCCAGCGAACTGACGCCCGCTCAGCGCAAGGCCGTCGAATTCGCACAGCAGCAGATTCTCCGTGCCCAGCAGTCGCAACGCCGCCAATCACAGCACGCAGCGGACGCCATCGGATCCGCGAAGTCGGCCAAGCCCAAGGCCACCTGTCCAACGGCTACCACGATTTCCTTCCGCCACATCCTCGGCGAGGTCCTGCGCTCGCTTCGTACCAAGGACCATAAGACGCTGCGCGAAGTATCCCAAAAGGCCGGCGTGTCCCTCGGTTACTTGTCCGAAGTGGAACGCGGCCAAAAAGAAGCCAGCTCCGAACTGCTGGGTTCCATTTCCTCCGCTCTAGGCATGCGTCTGAGCCAGACGCTACGGCTCGTCGCCGATGAGGTCGAACGAGTCGAAAGTGACCAGGGCTTGGCCACGATGACTCTGAGCCGCTGACGGATCGGCATAATGCGCGAACGCGAATTCTGGCGGCTAGTCGACGAGATTTTTGGGCGCGCCTACGGACGTTCTCTGGCCCGCGATCTGCATCTAGACCTAGTCGATAACAGGACGCCGGTGGAGGCGTTGGCGTCCGGCGTCGAACCACGCGTCGTGTGGAACCGGCTCTGCGATCAGATGGAGATCCCCGTTTCCCGGCGTTGGGGGAAGGACCGTCCAGCTCCGCCATTGCCACCGCTTCGCTGAGGGAAAGCAGTTTCCCGGATTGACGGCGCGTCGCTGTGCTTACGCGTTCCATCATGCGTTGGCATCGAACACCTGTTCGCTCGTTTGTGTATACTGAAAACGCGTTCGACCACGGCTCCGTTCTGGCTGCTGGCGACGACGGTTCTACCGTGAGAGCGTCCATCTTTTCGTGAAGGAAGGTGCTGATGGCACAGCAGAAAAACAACGGCACGAAGGAAGACCAGCAGCGCCAGCAACGCGAAGCAGCGCTGAACACGGCTTTGGCTCAAGTCGAGAAGAGCTTCGGCAAGGGTGCCGCCATGAGGCTAGGCGACAAGCCGCGCCGCGACGTAGAGGTCATTCCTTCCGGTTCGCTGGCACTAGACATGGCTCTGGGCATCGGCGGGTACCCGCGCGGTCGCATCGTCGAAATCTATGGACCGGAGTCTTCTGGCAAAACCACGCTGGCGCTGCACGCGGTCGCCAACGCTCAGAAGAACGGCGGCGTCGCTGCGTACATCGACGCGGAACACGCCCTTGACCCCGAGTACGCCAGGAAACTGGGCGTCGACATCGATAACCTCATCATCTCCCAGCCGGATTCCGGCGAACAGGCCCTCGAAATCGCCGATATGCTCGTGCGTTCCGGCGCGCTCGACATCATCGTCATCGATTCCGTCGCCGCGCTCGTCCCGAAGGCCGAGATCGAAGGAGACATGGGCGACAGCCACGTCGGCCTCCAGGCACGTCTGATGAGCCAGGCACTACGCAAGATGACCGGCGCCCTCGATCAGGCGAACACGACCGCGATCTTCATCAACCAGCTGCGCGAGAAGATCGGTGTCTTTTTCGGCAGTCCGGAGACGACAACCGGTGGCAAGGCGCTGAAGTTCTACGCCTCCGTCCGCATGGACATCCGCCGTATCCAGACGCTGAAGAACGGCGACGAAGCAGTCGGCAACAGAACGCGCGCGAAAGTCGTCAAAAACAAGATGGCTCCGCCGTTCAAAACCGCCGAGTTCGACATCACGTACGGCCATGGCATCTCCCGCGAAGGCTCCACGATCGACATGGGCATCGAGACCGGCATCATCAAGAAGTCCGGCTCTTGGTTCACGTACCAGGGCGACCAGCTGGGACAGGGCCGCGAGAACGTCCGCAAGTTCCTTGAGGACAATCCGGCTCTCACCGACGAGGTCGAGCGCAAGATTAAGCGGAAGTACGGCCTGCTTCCGCCCGATGAGCCAGTGGAAAGAGAAGCAGCGAAGTCGGAGAGGCCAGCTTCCGGTGCCGCGACTGCGACGAACGCTGTTGAGAACGCGAGAACCGAGAAGAAATGACTGTCGCCGGAGGCGTTCCCCGTGATTGACGCCCGTGATTTTCTGCGGAAGCATGGCGCCGCTGCCTCGGATGCAGCGCCATCGTCGTCTGCCGTCGGCAAGCCGGACGACGAACGGCAGCGGTGCTATGCGGCAGCCGTAAAGTCGCTTGACGCTGCTGGAGCCAATGAAAACGGCCTGCGCCGGCGTCTGCGCCGCAAAGCGTATTCGGTTCAGGCCATTGACGACGCCGTGAACAGGCTGACACGGCTCGGGTTCCTCAACGACGAAGAGTACGCGGAGTCTCTGTGCCGACGCTGCGTACGGCGGAGAATGGGAGAGCAGGGTTTCCTGCGCCAGTGCCGCGCCAAGGGCGTCGATCCGGCAACGGCCCGGAGAATCGCCGCCGAGGCCAGTGACCAAGGCCTGTTCGAACGGTCGGCGGAAGCCTTTGCCACGGACTTGGCGTCCAAAACAGCGGCCGACGATGCGCAGGCGCGCCGTCGACGTCTCTCCTCTGCAATCCGCGCCAAAGGGCAGGACTGGGTTCTTGTCCGCAAATATCTAGATTTCTGATGCAACGCTGACGACTAACAGGCCAGGAGGCATGCTCAAACGCGTTGGGTGCGCCAAAAAAGCAAAGGCGCTGCACAGGCGCTGAGAAAAGGAAACGAGACCCCTCATACCCCGGGTTCTGTCACGCCGAAGCGTGGATGGCCATCCATCTAGGCCAACCGTTGCCGGTTGGCTCAAGCGGTCTACCCGGATGCGGAACGAGCAGTTCCCTGGCATCCTGCTTGACCTTGCTCCCGATGAGGCTTGCCATGCGGCCCGTGTTACCACAGGCCCGGTGGTCTCTTGCACCGCCGTTTCACCCTTACCTCGGAAACCGAGGCGGTCTGTTCTCTGCTGCGCTATCTCTCAGGTCGCCCTGGGCGGACGTTATCCGCCATCGTTGCTCTGTGGAGCCCGGAAGTTCCTCACAGACGATATGCGTCTCCGCGGCCATCGAGAGGTCTCTGCGCCTAGAATAGCGGACCCCGTCTACAAGCCGTCGGACCATGTCCACCGCGCGCATTCGGCCAACAAGAAAGTCATAGGCGAAATTCCATCAAGCTGTCGGAGGAAGAACAGGCCACGCGCTGTCGGAACGAAGCCGGAACCGGTATCGTGGAAAGCAGCCTCGAGGCGGTAAACCGCGGAGCAGTCGAGCTGCTCTCTTCATGACAGGAGGTTCGCTATGGACATCGTCATCACTGGACGCCGGACGAAGGTCTCCGAGAAGTTCCGCACGGCCGTCGATTCGAAATCGAAGCGCATCGCCGCGATCGCTCCGGACGCCGACCGCGTGCAGATCGTCGTGACGCACGAGGGCAATCCACGCCAAGCGGACACCGCTATCAAGGTCGAGATCACCGTTTTCGCCGGACGAGACATCGCCCGCGCCGAAGCCTCCAGCGCCGATGCCATCAGCGCACTGGACCTGGCTTTGGACAAACTGACCATCCGCTTGCGCCGCTTGCGCGACCGGAGGAAAAGCCATCATCAGGACCGAGATCGCGCCAGCAGAAAGCCACTGGACACCGCTGGCGATATGCCGTCGCTGCCGGAAGATGCCGGTTCCACGGGCACCGGATCTGTCCCGCTAGGCGCCGAGCCGCTGGATGCGGACGGCGAATCCGTGGAAGTGCGGTTGGGCGAGACGCCGATCCGCATCCGCCGCAAGCTCCACCGCGCGCGTCAGATGACCATCGAGGAAGCGCTGTACGAGATGGAGCTGAGTGACCACGACTTTTACCTGTTTGTCAACGCCGAGACGAGACGCCCGGCCGTGGTGTACCGTCGCCATGGGTGGAGCTACGGCGTTTTCGAGATCGACAGCGAGGAGTAACCCCCGTCTCTGGTGACCCCACGGGAGACGCCCGGCCGTTTCCTGTGGGAACCCTTCACGGTTCGTGGCCGGAAAACGCGACGTCGACACCGGGAAGCCTGTCATTTCAGTACCGGCCGTGGCGTCTTTTCCGAGTCCCTGAAATCCCGCCTGCCGCGTAGCATGGGGAGGAGTACAGCCCGCAGTGTGTGTAACGACAGGAGTTCCAAGTGGCATCTGTTCTTGACAAGATTCTCCGCATGGGCGAAGGCCGCCAGCTGAAGAAGCTCGCAGCCATCGCGCAGGCCGTCAACAGTCTCGAGCCAGGCATCGCAAAATTGTCCGACGACGAGCTGAAAGGAAAGACCGCCGAGTTCAAACGGCGCCTGGACAACGGCGAATCTTTGGACGCCCTGATGCCAGAAGCGTTCGCCGCAGCGAGGGAGGCCTCGAGACGCGTCTTGGGCATGCGCCCGTTCGACGTGCAGCTCATGGGCGGTGCCGCGCTTCACTACGGCAACATCGCGGAGATGAAGACCGGCGAAGGCAAGACCCTGGTCGCCACGCTACCGAGCTATCTCAACGCTTTGACGGGCAAAGGCGTCCATGTCGTCACCGTCAATGACTACCTGGCCGGCTATCAGTCAGACCTCATGGGTCGCGTCCACCGGTTCCTCGGCTTGAGCGTCGGCTGCATCCTCACGGAGCAGAACCCGTCCGAGCGGCGCAAGCAGTACGGTTGCGACATCACGTACGGCACCAACAACGAGTTCGGCTTCGACTACCTGCGCGACAATATGGCATGGGACAAGAACGATCTCGTGCAGCGCGAGCACAACTTCGCCATCGTCGACGAGGTCGACTCCATCCTCATCGACGAAGCGCGCACCCCGCTAATCATCTCCGGTCCCTCCGAAGGCGACGTCACCCACTGGTATCGCGAGTTCGCCCGCCTCGCACCCATGCTCAAACGCGACGTCGATTACGACGTCGACGAAAAGAAAAAAGTCGTCGGTATCCTGGAGCCAGGCATCGACAAGGTCGAGGACTATCTGGGCATCGACAATCTCTACGAGCCGAGCAACACCGCCCTCATCGGCTATCTCAACAACGCCATCAAGGCCAAGGAACTGTTCATCCGCGACAAGGACTACGTCGTCACGAACGGCGAGGTCCTCATCGTCGACGAGCACACCGGCCGCGTCCTTCCGGGCCGCCGCTACAACGAAGGCCTCCACCAAGCGCTGGAAGCCAAGGAAGGCGTAAGGATCCAAGCCGAAAACCAGACTTTCGCCACTATCACGCTGCAGAACTACTTCCGCATGTACGACAAGCTCGCGGGCATGACCGGCACGGCCGAAACCGAAGCCGCCGAGTTCATGAACACCTACAAGCTGGGCGTCATCCCGATCCCGACAAACAAGCCGATGATCCGCAAGGACCAAGGCGACGTCATTTTCCGCACGAAGAAGGAGAAACTCGCCGCCATCGTCAAGGACGTGGCCGCCCGCTACAAGAAAGGCCAGCCAGTCCTGCTGGGCACCGCGTCCGTCGAATCTTCCGAAGTCGTCTCCTCCTTGCTGGACGTGGCTAACATTCCGCACACCGTTCTCAATGCGAAGCACCATGAGCAGGAAGCGGCGGTCGTCGCCGTTGCCGGCCGCAAGGGCATGGTCACCGTGGCCACCAACATGGCCGGCCGCGGCACCGATATCATGCTCGGCGGCAACGTCGAGTTCCTCGCCGATCAGGAACTCAAGCGCCAGGGCTATTCCCCCGAGGACACCCCGGAGGAATATGAGAAGCTGTGGGGGCCGACATTGGAGAAGGTCAAGGAGCAGGTCAAGGCCGAACATGACGAAGTCGCCGCGCTGGGCGGCTTGTACGTTCTGGGCACGGAGCGCCACGAGTCCCGGCGCATCGACAACCAGCTGCGCGGCCGTTCCGGCCGCCAGGGCGACCCGGGCGAATCCCGTTTCTACCTGTCCCTCGAAGACGACCTCATGCGCCTGTTCAACACCCAGCTCGTCGCGCGCGTCATGGCCAGGGGCTTGCCGGAAGGCGAGCCGATCGTCTCCAAGCAGGTGAGCAAGGGCGTCCACAACGCGCAGAAAGCCGTCGAATCCCGTAACTACGAGATCCGCAAAAACGTCCTCAAGTACGACGACGTGATGAACAAGCAGCGCGCCGTCATCTACGAGGAGCGCCAGGCCATCCTCAAGGGCGATGACATCGCCTCCGACGTGCAGCGCTTCGTCGAGCAGACCTTCGGGTCCTACGTCCGCGCCGCGACCCGGTCCACCGACAAGGTGGCCGACTGGGACCTCGGCTCCCTATGGGCCGCGTGCGCGTCGATTTTCCCGATTTCCCTCGACCGCGAAGACGTTGCCAAGCAGATCGCGTCGCTCAAGCACGACGATGCCCGAACGAAGCTGGAGGAGCTGATCGTCGCCGACGCGAGGGAGCAGTACGCGCAACGCGAGGAGAAGTTCACCTCGGAGGTCATGCGCGGCCTGGAGCGCCGCGTCAGCCTGGCGGTGCTCGACCGCAAATGGCGCGAACACCTGTATGAGATGGACTACCTTAAGGACGGCATCGGCTTACGCGGCATGGGCCAGCGCGATCCGCTGGTGGAATACCAGCGCGAGGGCTACCAGATGTACAACTCCATGGTCGAGGCCATCAAGGAAGAAGTCGTCCAGATGCTCTTCGCCGTCGATATCCAGCAAGCGGACGCCGTCCAGGCGGAGCAGGCTTCCCAGGACCGCGAGGCCGTGGACCGCGGTCCGCAGGACCCCGACAGCGTGGACGAAGACGCCGATGAGGCGGCTGCCGCGTCAGAGAGCCTGGCCCAGGAAGAGAAGGACGAGGACATCCAGATCAGCGGCGCTGGCATCGAACCGGACGAGATCGCGCCCTCCGCAGCTAGCCCGTCCGAACCGCAGGCCCCTGCCGGACCGGCACCGATCACGCACGAGGACAAGAAAGTCCCGCGCTCGAAGCGCCCGAAGGAAAACCTCCTGCGTTCCCCGTGGGCCGACGGACGCACGTTCCCGGGAACGGCGAAAAACGCGCCGTGCCCTTGCGGCTCCGGCCGCAAATACAAGATGTGCCACGGTCGCAACGAGAAAAAGTGACTTTGGGGCCGCGGCCAGCATCGAAGATCGACATCGACACGAAGGTGTGGGGATATGTACGCTTTGGGAATCGACATCGGCGGAACGAAAATCGCGTCGGGCGTGTACGACGACGGACATCATCTGATCCAGGAATGGCATGTCCCCACGCCGCGGACGGCGGCAGCCATCGACCAGCAGCTGGTGGTGTCCTACGAGCAGGCCAAGCAGATGGCTCCCATTGCCGCCGTCGGAATCTCCGCCGCTGGCAACGTCAAGGCGGATCGGCGCACAATGTCCTTCTCGGCCAACATTCCGGCGTGGATCGACTACCCGTTGGCGGGAAAACTCGAGACCGCCATCGGTCACGAGTGTCCGGTGATTGTAGAGAACGACGCCAATTCTGCCGGCTGGGGCGAGTTCATGTGCGGCATCGGCGTCGGCAGCCGCAACATGGTGATGCTGACCGTCGGAACGGGTCTCGGCGCGGCTTTCGTGCTTGACCGGCACCTGTACCGCGGATCTTTCGGCATGGCTGCCGAGGCCGGGCATTTTCCGATGGTGCCGGACGGGCGTTTTTGCGGCTGCGGACTGTCCGGCTGCGCCGAGAAGTACGTGTCGGGTCCTGCGCTTGAGGCCTTCGCGCAGGCCTTCGTCCGACGCGATCCGGTCGCCGGGAAACATTTGGTGTCCATGGCCGGAGGCGACGTGACGGCTATTTCCGGCCAGATGATTTCCGAAGCGGCCGCGGACGGCGATCCGGTGGCCATCGAAGCGTTCGGCTGGGTGGGGCAGTGGCTGGGCCGGACGATGGCCGCCATCTCCGCGCTGCTGGATCCGGATCTGTTCGTCGTTGGCGGCGGTCTGTCCGCGGCAGGCGACATCCTGCTCGAACCTGCCCGCCGCAGTTATGCGCGCTACCTGCAGGCCGCCCGGTACCGGCCTCACGCAGGCATCGTCGCCGCTTCCGCTGGGTGGCGGGCCGGTATGCTCGGCGTCGCCGATTTGGCGATGCGCGAAATCTCGCAGCGATGACGCGTGGTCCGCCGCCCGGACAGGCGGCGGACCCTTTTCTTTCCCGTTTCCCTTCCGTGGATCCCCAGACGGCGTTCGCTGACGCCGCGCCTTCCCAGTAGCCGCGTTTATACTGCAGAGGACAGAGGAGCGCTAGCATCGGACGGCTGTCGGCGCGTCATCCCTTTGAACCGTCCATGAAGGAATCACGAGACCATGTGCACGTCAGCTACTTTCACCGGTGACGAGGATCATTACGTCGGCCGCAACCTCGACTTCGAGATAAGCTACGGCCAGCAGATCGTCGTCATGCCGCGCAATTACAGCCTTCCGTTCCGTCATATGCCGGATCAGGCGCGTCATTACGCCATGATCGGCATGGCGGCCGTCTCCGGCGGCTATCCGCTGTTCTTCGACGCCACCAATGAGTACGGGCTGAGCATGGAAGGCCTCATGTATGCCGGCAATGCCGTCTACATGCCGTTCAAAGATGGGATGGACAATCTCAGCTCCTTCGAACTCATCCCTTGGTTGCTGTGCCAGTGCAAGACAGTCGACGAAGCAATTCCGCTGCTCGAACGCATCAACGTGCTGGACGAGGATTTCGCGCCGTCCATGCCGCAATCCCCGGAGCATTATCTGCTGGCCGATCAGCACCGTTGCGTGACCGTCGAACCGGATGGCGACGGTTTGCATTGGTACGAGAACCCGGCAGGTGTGATGACCAACAACCCGAAGTTCCCGCAGCAGCTGTTCAACCTTAACAACTACGCGGATGTCAGCCCAAGAAACCCGGAGAACCGTTTCGGCAGCAGGCTTCCGCTTGACCCGTCATACAGCCGAGGCCTGGGGACGCGCAACCTTCCAGGCGGCATGGATTCCATGTCACGTTTCGTCAAAATCGCTTTCGCGGCCGCCAACGCCACCATCGAGCAAGGAGAGGAAGCCAACGTGGGTCAGTTCCTCCACATCCTGCATTCCGTCGAGCAGCCCAAAGGCCTGGACGAGGTCGATGGCGGTAAATCCGAATACACGATCTACTCCAGCTGCTGCAACATGGACAAAGGAATCTACTATTACACGACGTACTACGCGAACCAGATCAACGCGGTCGACATGCATCGCGACGATCTCGATTCCGCCGAGCTGGCATGCCATCCGTTCGTCGACGCGCAGAAGATTAATTGGGAGAACTGACCATGACCGGGGATAGCTGGAACAACGGCACTTTCACAAAGGAATACGTTAAACGCATCAGAAAATGGCTCATCGCCGGCGGCGCGGCCAGCGTCCTCGTGGGGCTTCTCGTCCTGTGTCGCCCAGTGCATTCCGTTGCCGTGTTCACCGTCGTGCTGGCGGTCTGGTTCGTTCTGCTCGGCATTGCGAGAATCGCTTCGGCGCTCACGGTCAAGGGGATGCCGGCCGGCTGGCGGACGCTGGACGCGCTGGCTGGCGTGTTCCTTGTGGCGTCCGGATGCCTCGCGGGACGCTACGCGCTTCTCTCCGCCGGCGTTTTGCTGCTGTTCACGTCGATCCTGATAGGCATCAGCTGGATATTCGAAGGCGTTCTGGCGCTGTTTGAATCGGCCGGACCGCTGGGCAGGCTCTGGTCGGCTCTGTCGTCGGCGCTGTCCATCGCCGGAGGGATCGTCGTGCTGGCATGGCCGATCGGATCGATTACCTTGCTGCTGCGGATCGCCGGCATCGCGCTCGTCGTTTACGGAGCAGCTGCGATCGCGCGCGGCGCGCGCCTCAAGTCCTGACGGAACACTGTCGTCCGTAGAATTCATAGAAGAAACAAGATGGACCGGGGCGTGGCTTCAAGCCACGCCCCGGTCCATCCACGTTCAGGAAAAAATCAGACCTGCGCTTCCTCGACGGTAGTCCCGGAATCGATGACCAAATCGATTTTCTTGATAGGACGGTTGTAGAAGAGGATGAGGCCGACGATGGCGGACAACCCGAAAACGATGATGACGATCATCAGGACAGGGTGGTAGTTGCGTCCGCACCAGTCGTAGATGTACCCGTACAGGCCGGTCGTGATGGAGACGGTCAGATAGGCGAACACGTTGACTCTGGACAGGATCTTAGCGTAATCCTTGCCGCCGAAGGACTGGCGGATGATCCAGGGGACAATGATGCCGAGCGTGCCGGTGCCGGAGCCTGCGAAGAAGGCCGCGATCCATGCCCATGGGTAGGCGTGGGTGCAGAAGAGGCCGATCCAGCCGAGAATGCCGGGGATGGACAGGCAGCAGACAGCCGCCCACGTCGGAAGCTTGTCGAGGAGGATTCCGGCGTAGGTCTTGCCGACGAAGGAACCGAGCGTCGCGCAGGAGCAGATGGTCGCCGCGGTGATGGCGGCGAGTCCCGCGCGTTCCTGGTACGGCTGCATGTACGAGTCGAAGCCGCGGACCGCTTCGTAAAGAACGAAGGCGAGGACCGCGAGGACGAACGCGCCGGAGCGGAACGCCTGCTTGGCGCTCATGCCGCTTTGCGGCGCTGTCTGGATTTTCACTCCGCTCCTCAGGAGCTTTTCCTCGCCCCAAGCGTATTCGCCTCTGGCGTGGTTAGGTTTGAAATCGATGACGAAGAGCGTGAACGGCAGGAGGAAGACGGCGAATGCCAGGCCGATGGCGACGTATCCACCGCGCCAGGTGAAGGTTTTGATCAGCCACACTGCAAGAGGCTGGAAAATCGTGCCGCCCAGCGCGGTGAAGCCGAACATGAAGCTGAGCACCATGCCGAACTTGTCCGCGAACCAGTTGGACAGGAGCACCGTCGGCGCCAGCAGGAGCGGAACGGTGTAGAAAAGGCCGATGAGGCCCATGAGGATGTACATCTGCCAAAGGCTCTGGGCGAAATAGCAGCACATGTAGCAGATGGCGCAGCAGGCGACGGACGCGGACATTAGGAGGCGCGTGTTGATTTTCTCCATGAGGTGTCCGCCGAAAATGAGGACGACCGCGGAGGTCAGCAGCTGGATGGTGATCATGAGGGACACTTTGTCTTGCGGCGCGTTGAACGCGTGGCGCAGCGCCTTGTAGAACTGTCCGCGGGTATCGCCCTCGAGTCCGAGGCCGATGAAACTGATCATGCAGCAGCCGGCGAAAATCCACCATGGCTTGTACTTGTGCTTGTTCGGAACCATTTGCATGTTCGATGGATTGCTGTTATCCTGGGCACTTCCCTTCGAGGAAGCCCCGGAAAGCGATCCAGCGGTCGGCGTGTTTGCCATACGACCCCTTCGTCCTTTTCTGTTTATGGAACGGTGGCGCGACCATCCGCAACATGGCGCGCGCCCTCAACAGGATAAGGGAAGGCGTGGATTTTTCCGGGGCGTTTTCTTGAAACGGACAACATTTCACCACAAAAGTAAAGTGATTTAAAAATGCGGCGCGGACTGACCGATCAGCGGCGATGGGGACGGAACGCGTCGATCAGCCCTGTGATTCCCAGGACGAGCAGCGCGCCGGAGACGGTTCCCAGCCACCAAGAAAGCGCGGGCACCATGACGCTGGCGACGATGCCGAACACTCCGAGCACCAGCAGGATGGTCATGGCGACGATTGTCATGGACGAGCGCGGGATGTGCGGGCCTGGCGGGACGAACCCGCCGCGCCGTTCCAGGACGTTGTCCGCGTCGAGCCAGCTGGTCTCGAAGTCGCGCGGACCGTGGCCGACGGGGGAACTGGGCGCGCCATGGGATGAGCCGTTTGGCGGGTTCGGCGGAACGATGAACGCCGAAGGGTCGAACCGCGAGGCGTCGGTTAGCAGACGGCCGGCTTCCGTCCGATCGGATTTCTCAGCCTTTCTGACGAACTTCCTTGCCGTCCTGCTGGACTCCAGGCCGCCTATCTCGTCCGCGTGATCGGAAAGGAAAGACTCCCAGGAAAAGCTATCAGAACCGGTGGGGCCAGAGCAGTCCGAGTCGCCGGCAACAGAGGCCTCGCGCCCTGCGTCCGCATCCTTGCTGTCGTCTCCGCCGCGCCGCTCGCCATCGGGCCTGCCTTCATCCGCATCACTCATGGTTCCAGTGTACGCGAGAGCGCTCTTCGCCACAGGCGGCTTCCTGTACAACCGCCGGGTAGCGTGCCTAGACTTGGCGCGCAGGGAGGTCCATCATGAAAGTCTTCGACGACGCCGCAGATTCCCTTCGGAACGATATAGCAGGCGCCATCGCGCTGAACAGCGAGGTGTCCGTGGCCGCGGCCTGTTTCTCTCTGCGAGCGTACGATGAACTCAAAGAACAGTTGGACGGCGTCAATGGATTCCGGTTCATGTTCGGCTCGCCGACATTCGCCCGGACGGCGAAGACAGCGTCGGAACCCCTACCGCAACGGGCGCGGGAACGGGCTCTCTACGGGACAGAGGCCGAAACCGCGGTAGGCGGCGTGCTGCGCCGCAAAGCCATCGCCCGTGAGTGCGCGGAATGGATCCGGAAGAAAGCAGCATTCAAGTCCGTCCGGCAGTCGGCTAACAACGGGAACGACTGGCATGGGCCAGCGATGAGCTCGTTCCTCGCCGTCGAACAAACGGAAGGCCAGAATGCCGGACAGCCAGCCGGCCGGGCCGACGGCCGGCGGACCGTGTACATGCCGCTGGACGCCGGTTTCACGCCCGCCGGTATCGGTGCCGCTGAAGGGACCGCGCTCGCGACCATCGTCAACCGGCTCAACACGCCCGCGGCTGACGCCTACCTAGCGGCTTTCGACCGCATCTGGAACGATCCGGACGCACTTGAAGACGTCACCGGCGTCATTCTCAACGCTCTGTCCGACGCTTACGCGGAGAATCCGCCGGAACTCGTCTACTTCATCGCCCTCTACCACGTGTTCGGCGCGTTTCTCGAAGAAACCTCCACGAAAAACGAACGGAATGAGCAAGACAACGGAAACGGGACAGCAGACGACCCCAGCGCCACCAATGCGCCATCCGGCGAAGAACAACACGACGGCTTTCATGACAGCAAAATCTGGAACGCGCTCTACGACTTCCAAAAAGACGCCGCCCTCGCCCTCATCGCCAAGCTCGAGAGACACAACGGCTGCATCCTCGCCGACAGCGTCGGCCTAGGAAAAACCTTCACAGCCCTCGCCGTCATCAAATACTACGAGAGCCGCAACAAAAACGTCCTCGTGCTATGCCCCAAACAACTGGCCGAAAACTGGAACACCTACAAAAGCAACTACGCCAACAACCCGCTTGCCGAAGACCGCCTTCGCTACGACGTGCTCTTCCACACCGACCTCAGTCGCACGTCCGGCGAATCCAACGGCCTCGACCTTTCCCGCATCAACTGGGGCAACTACGATCTCGTCGTCATCGACGAATCCCACGCCTTCCGCAACGGCGGAGACACCGGCACGACAAGCAGCCGACGGCACAACCGCTACACACGCCTATTGGAAGACGTTGTCCGCGCCGGCATACGAACCAAAGTCCTCATGCTTTCCGCTACGCCCGTCAACAACCGCTTCGACGACCTCGAAAACCAACTGGCACTCGCGTACGGGGGAGTGCCCGAGCGCATCAAATCCGTCTTCCGGCGCGCTCGCAAAGCGTTCCTTGCCTGGAGCCGTCTGCCCGAGGGGAAACGCACTGCCGACGCGCTCCTGCGGACGCTTGACCCCGATTTCTTCGATCTGCTCGACGCCGTCACCATCGCCCGGTCCCGCGCGAACATCCGCGAGTACTACGACACCACGACCATCGGCACTTTCCCCGAACGCCTCAAACCGATCTCCCTGCGCCCGAGCCTGACCGACCTGCCCGGCGCAGCCAGCGACAAGGACCTGTGCGATGGCATCGAACAGCTGAACCTCGCCATCTACACGCCCTCCGCGTTCCTCTTGCCCGGGAAAAGCAAGAAGGCCAGCACGACGGCGGACCGGGAAGCGGGCATGCGTCGGCTCATGGGCGTCAACCTCCTCAAACGCCTGGAAAGCTCCGTGTACTCGTTCCGCTGCACGCTGCAGGGTATCCGTCGCCTCATCGCCGGAACGCTGAGCACCGTCGACGACTACGAGCGCCGTCGCGCCCGCCGGCATCGGACCGCCGATGAAGCCCGCCGCGGCAGCAACGCCGACAAGTTCAACGGGACCGGTTTCGACCCCGCCGATTTCGACGAGAACGATCAGAACACCGACTATTTCGCCGCCAGCCGCTCCTCCCGCGTCGCGTTCGCCGATATGGACCTGCCGACCTGGTCCGCCTGCCTGCGCCATGACCGGGACATGCTCGACCGGCTGTTGGACGAGATCTCCGGCATCGATCAGCGGCACGACGCCAAACTCCAGGAGCTCCTTGGACTTATTGCGCGCAAGATCGAGAACCCCATCAACCCCGGCAATCGCAAGATCCTCGTCTTTTCCGCATTCGCAAGCACCGCCGAATACCTGTACGACGCTGTCAGCAAGTTCGTCAAGGACCGTTACGGGCTAAACGCCGGGCTTGTGGCCGGCACCAGCACCGTCAAGACCACGGCCGGTGGTTTGGCGCCCACGTTCAACAATGTCCTGACCTGCTTCTCGCCGCTCTCCAAGGACCGCAGCAAGCTCGGCATGACCGACGCGCCCGACATTGACGTGCTTATCGCCACCGACTGCATTTGCGAAGGCCAGAACCTGCAGGACTGCGACTGCTGCGTCAACTACGATATTCACTGGAACCCTGTGCGCCTCATCCAGCGCTTCGGCCGCGTGGACCGCATTGGCAGCTGCAACAAACACATCCAATTGGTGAACTTCTGGCCGGACCTCGGTCTCGACGAGTACATCAACCTCAAGGATCGCGTGGAGAACCGCATGGCCATTTCCGTGCTTGCCTCCACCGGCGATGATAACCCGCTGAACCCCGATCAGAAGGACGACCTCGAATACCGCAAACGCCAGCTGCGCCAGCTGCAGGACAAGATCGTCGACCTCGAGGACCTCGATGACGGCGTCAGCCTGCCGGACCTCGGTCTCACCGCGTTCCGCCTCGATTTGGGCAGATCGCTCGCTGCTCACCCCGGTTTGGGGCGCAAACCCACGGGTCTGTACGCCGTCGTCCGTCACGAAGCAGGAATGCCGGCCGGAGCGATTTTCGTGCTCAAAGACCGCCGGCAGGACAGCACGCGCAGCGGCCAGCGGAACGATGGGCGCGACGAGGAGGGGAACGGCGGCAGCCAGGATAGAAGCCGGCGTAATGGTGCGTCGCCGTCTGCGCAGCAGGGCGGCAGACTCCGCCCATACCACCTGGTGTACATGGCTGCGGACGGCACCGTCGCGCGCGACGACCGCAATTCCAAGGCTGTTCTCGAGGCCCTGCGCGCGCTATGCCGCGGCAAGGCCGAACCGGACCAGGAGCTATGCGACGAGTTCGACCGCGGAACCGACGGAGGACGGGACATGTCCTCGGTGTCGGCGCTGCTGGACAAGGCCGTCGCGTCCATCGGAGAGGAAAGCGGCAAGAGGGAAGCCGCATCAGACGCTTCCGCTTTCGAGCTCATCTGCTTTCTGGTGGTGAAGTGAACGGCGGCAGAACAGGCCGGAACCATGCTTGGGGGAGCCGTTCGCCTCGACAGCGCTCGGACGCGCGCAGTGCCCCCACAGAGTTCTGCGAGCATCGGGCATAAGCGCCGCGCTCAAGCGCTGTTCCGCCGGTTGGATTGACAGCGAGCTGAACGAATTCTTGATTCCGGCGCCGGCTGTCGGAATCAAGATATTTGCCGTCTACCTGCACGCGCTCGACCCGGTCGAATCGGCGTCGAAGCTCGTGATCAGGAGGTTCGGCGCGCCCGTTCTTCGATAAGGTGGTCATCGTCACAGACCAGAAGGTGGTGGACCGGCAGTTGTAGGACGCCAGCCGAGACGCGGCCAAGAGCGCGGAGCAGGTTGTCATCGACATGATGGACGGGTCGAAGAACTCGCGATTTGGGGAAGACATCGGCACCGTCCAGACCCTCTCGCGCCTTAACCGCAATGCGGATCCATCGATGGGACGCTGTACGCCAAACGCATCGCCGTTCTCGACTTCGCTAACGACTACAAGGACTTAAAGACCGCGTTCGCCACCCCGTGCCACCAGACCACTTCCCTCGACAAGCCCCTGACCTTCGACGACACCGCGACTGTGCGCCGAATGCGACTTCTGCCACGATCTCAAACCCGTGCTGGAAGCCGACGTCAGCGAAAAGGACGACGGCGGCTCGGCCCCGATCTGGACGGCCTCGTCGACGTCGACGCGCGCAGCGAGACGACCGGCGAATGCAACACGGACGAGGATCCCGCAGGCATCGCAGGCGGAGGCAGTCTGAAGGTATGCCCACGAGCGCGGGCATCCCGGCCGCCTAGCGCGACGAGATGAAGTTCCTTTCGAGCATCGTCAACGAAGTTAACGCCGAATGCGGCAAGACCAACGCCGATTACGACTGCGACGCCGCCGCGCGCATCCCGCGGACCGGCGGTCCGCTTATGATGAGCATGCGGCGAGGGCCGGCAACCGCCTGCGGCCGCGTCCATGGAAATCCGTCCATGGCAACTTGGGGAGAAGGCATCATGTCACTGTATTGGTTCTACGTCCGGACGCTCGGCCCGTTGGCGGCAAAATGGTTCACACCGGACGTGATCGGCGTGGAGAATGTGCCGGCGCATGGTCCGGCCATCATCGCGTCCAACCACCTGGCGGTCATCGACGACGCTGTCATCCCGTTGGAGACACCGCGCATGGTGCACTTCATGGGCAAGCAGGAGTATTTCACAGGCAAGGGCCTCAAGGGACGGTTCAAGAAGTTCTTTTTCACCTCAGCGGGCGTGTTCCCCGTGGATCGTTCCGGCGGCGACGAGGCGTTGGGTGGCTTGGCTTCCGCGCGCCGCATCCTGGAGAAGGGCGAATTGTTCGGCATTCATCCGGAAGGCACACGCAGCCCTGACGGGCGTCTGTACCGCGGACATTCGGGCGTGGCGCGCCTGGCATTCGAAACGGGCGCGCCCATCGTCCCGGTCGCGTTGACGGGCACGGACTTGGCCCAGCCGATCGGCACGGTCTGGCCGCGCAAACACCACACGACCATTCAATACGGCGAACTGATCCAAGTTCCCAAGACGCCGGCAGACGGCGTGACGCACGACATGATCCGTTTGTTGATGGACGAGGTTATGCATCGCATCGCGGCGATGAGCGGTCAGGAGTACGTGGACGAGTACGCGCAGAGCTACAAGAAGCGCATCAAGGCTTTTGAAGACGGAGCCCCATGGCAGAACACGCCTGTGGCTGGCGCGGACGAGAACGAGAGAAAAGCAGCGGCTGGTGTCGCGGCGAGCGACGCTGAAGCCGACGCGCAGAAGCCTGAAATGCGTGCTGAGAATATGGATTTCCCGTATGACTGTCCAGTCGCTGCTCAACCGGTCGTCAGCAAACCCTGAACGGAACGGGGGCCTTCGGAACGCGATCGCTCCAAAGGAGCCTTCTTGTCTTGAGCCGTGCCAGCAGCCTCAGATGATGGTCAGCGTGACAGCCGGGTTCCCGCACGTGGCCCGGTCGACGCGCGTACCGGCCACCGGGATCTGGGAGAGCACGCGAGGGAATGCCTCGTCCACAGGAGACGACTTCGTGGTCGCGTTCAAGCCGAGTTTCCTGAGTCCGGCGAGCGCCTGACCCCGTTCTGGTCGCCGAGGTCGGGCATGGTCACATACCGCGGACCCCGGGACACGCTCAATGTCACGTAACTGCCCTGCGTCACACCGGAACCGGCCTTCGGATCGGCGGACAGCACGGATCCGTCCGCCATGCTGTCGGAATAGACCTTCGTGACTGTCGTTTCGAGCCTGACGCTGCCGAGAACCTGTTGCGCCTGAGCGGCGCTCATGCCGGCCATGTTGGGCACGGTCACGGGCTGCGATCCGCGTGGAACAACGATCCGCTCGTTGATGTCCGCGGGAACGTTCGTGCCGGGCTGAACGCTCGAAGAGACGGTGCACCCGGTCTTGACTGTACCGCTGTATTGTTCGACGACGGACGCGTTTGTCATGCCCAGGTCGCGCAAATGCCAGGCAGCGTCGGGGTAACTGGAGCAGTCAAGCAGCCTTGCGGGGATGATGACGTTCGTCGGACCCGACGACGTGTTTGATTGTTTGTTCGAACCGTTGTACGTGGCGTCTGACGAGCCGGAACGGGTGGCCGAGCTGGTCGCCGCCACGCTCGACTGGTTTCCGCCAGCGCTCGCGGACGAGGAACCCTTGCCTACGCCCAGCGCGGTGCACAGGACGACGATGCCCGTCACGAGCGTGACCACCGCGATAATGCTGATGATCGCCACGCCCTTGCGGCCCATGCGATGGATCAGCCGGTCCATCCTCGATGTCGTGACGTACGTGTCGAGCAGGACCGGGTCGACACGCGGATCGGCGTCGCCGCGGCCTCTGGAGGCGCCCGACGTTGCTGTCCGTCCGCCGGCGTCCAGCATCGTCGTCGGAGCTGCCATGACCCGCGTCGTATCCGGATTCAGGCCGGACAGCGATGCCGACGGCGGACCGGGAGGCAACAGGCCTGTAGAACCGCTTCGCGCTTCGAAAACGTAGCCAGTGCCCGTGTCCCGGCTGATCGACGGACGGGCCGGCGAATGCAGCAGCGGCGCGGCGGAGCCTGAACTTCCGCTCGCGGCCGCGTGGCGGTAGTCGAGTTGCGCGGGAATCAGCGCTGTTTCGAGGGCTTCCAGCTCGCCGAGGGCTTCCTGCGCGTTGGCGGGACGGGCCAAGGGATCGCGCTGGGCGAGACTGGCGAGGAACGCGGCCAGGGGCGCGGGGAACGCCGGGTCTATGGCCGCGAGGGAGGGAACATCCTGGCTGACGTGCCGGAAGATCGTGGTCATGGGGTTCACGGAGGCGAATGGAACGGCCCCGGCGAGCATCTCGTAGCCCATGATGCCCACCGCGTACAGGTCTGAACGGGGAGTGGCTTCGCCGGTCTGCGCGGTCTCGGGCGCCACGTAGGACGCTGTGCCTAGCAGCAGGCCCGTCGTGCCGCTCTCCGCGTCGTTCTCCTCCATGCTCTTGGCCAGGCCGAAGTCAGTGATCTGGACGCGGCCGCGGGCGTTGAGCAGCACGTTCTCCGGTTTGACGTCCCGATGAACAAGTCCAGCCTTGTGCGCGGCGGCCAGCCCGTCGAGCACACCCGACAGCACGCGCAGCGCGTCCCGTACGACCAGGGTCTTCTCCTTGCGCAACAGGTCGCGCAGATTCGTGCCGTGCACGTACTCCATGACGATGTACAGCAGACCCTCAGCCTCGCCCGTGTCGTACACCTGCACGATGTGCGGGTTGTCGACAGCGGCCGCGGCAAGCGCTTCCGAACGGAACCGGCGGACGAACTGGTCGCGGTGCGGGCCGGACACCAGCTGGGAATGGATGACCTTGACAGCGACCGTGCGCTGCAGCCGCTGGTCGGTTGCCAGATAGACGCTCGCCATGCCTCCGTCGGCCAGATGCCTCTCCACCCGGTAGCGGTCGGCCAGCAGCAGTCCCACAAGCGGCGAGGTCGTGCTCATCGGTCCTGCTCCGGGACGAACAGCGCCATCATGGCTTCCAAAGCGCGCGCCGATTCCCCGGAAACTCCCGTCTCGCGCTGCCAGACGCCAATCTGTTCGCGCGTCTCGTTCCACAGGCGGCGGATGCGAGCGCGCGACGCGTCGACGGCGCCGCTGGAGACGAACGCGTCCGTGACGAGGCGGATGTCGTCCCGGTCACGCTCCGGTTTGGCGTACGTTTCGCGCAGCAGGCGTCTCGTCGCTTCGTTGCCCTGCTCGAGCGCGTCCGCCAACAGGACGCTGCGCTTGCCGTTGAGGATGTCCCCGCCCAGCGGTTTGCCCGTCGGCGGATTCTGGGGAAGGACGTCGGCCAGATCGTCGGCTATCTGGAACGCGATGCCTGCTGGCGCGCCGATCCGCGCGCCCCATTTCCACGCCTGCGGCGCGTCCATGCCGGCCAGGAGGAAACCCAGGCGCAGGGGAGCGACCGTCGTGTAGCTCGCCGTCTTGCGATCGAACACCAAGCGGCAGTTCGTCACAATCGCCGCCGGATCGTCTAATCCCAGGGACGAGTCCGCCAAATCCAGCACCTGGCCGACCTCCACGTCCCGCTGCATCGCCAAGAACGTGTCCACCACAGCAGGTGCCTCCGGACGGCCCGACACCGCTGTCGACGCCGCTGTCAGGCTCGCTGAGGCCAGGTAATCGCCCAGCATGATGCCCAGGTTGTCGCCCATGGCTCGGTCAGACGACGCAAACACAGTCAGCGGAATTTCCGCGACATCGCCGACGGAAGCGGAAGAGACGGCATTACTGCCGCCGGCATCGCCGCGTCCGAGAGCGCGGCCGCGGAATCCGGCGAAGGCGGACGCGAGCGCGGTGTGCGCGGCCGGCGCGCCGCGGCGCAGATCAGAGCCGTCGATGATGTCGTCATGCACCAGCGCGCCCGTTTGGAACACCTCCACCGCGCACGCAACATCCAGAGCGCGGGAAAACAGGACCGCCGCGTCCGAATCCGCTCCGTCAGCGCCGCCCTCCGCCGCGTCTGATCCGCTCCAACGGCTCATAGCGGCGAGCGCCGACGTGATCACCAGCAGCGCCCGCAGACGCTTGCCGCCCGCGCTCGAGGCCTTCGCTTGCTCCTGCACGGCGTCCATCAACGGCATGCTCGGTGCTCGGACGCCTTCCGGCCATTCCTGGTAGCAGTCGTCCAGCACCTGCGGGATCCGCGCGTCGACGAGGCGACGCCACTTCTCAAAAACACTGTCCATCACATCGAGCTTAGAAGAAACAGGCGGACGTCGACCAGCTTCGCACTTTTGCCTTCCCGTTTTCCCACGCAGCCGGCCTTGATCCGACGCCTTCGCGCGGAAAGCGGCCCGTTCGAGCAAACGGAACGGAACCTGCTCCGCGCGGCGCCATCGGCGCCCATCCTGGAAAAGAAACGCGGCAGCGGACGACGGGCGTCCACTGCCGCGGCTCACGTCCGACGACGCCAAAGCGCACGGCCGACTTCCACGGGACGCTCCCTTTTCCCAGCCTCAGGGAATAATAAAACCAGCATTCGTGTTTAGGCATGATGGGATAGGTATGCGCTGACCCTGATCGACGTCCCGTCGACAAGGGCCATTTGTAGCGGGAGGACACTTGGCAGCGGCTCAGGAAAAACAAACCGGCATGGTCACGAAAAGAACAACCACGAGAAAAACGACATGCGCCATGACGAAAAGAAACGAGACGCCCACGGCAGCCGCCTCGCTCGCGCAAGCGGCAGCGACCTCGCGAGCCGCCGCCACCGTCACATCCACTTTCACGCCCTCGCGAGCCGCCGCGCACTACGTCCAGGGCCGGACCATCTCCCTGGGCGCTCGGAAGCCACGCCATACGACAGCCAAAGCGGGGGAGGCCGCCGGCAGCCCCAAGCGCCGCGTCGTCGCCACCGGAGCGACGGCCGACCCGGTCAAGGACTATCTCAAGCAGATCGGCCGCGTGCCGCTGCTGACAGCCGCCCAGGAAGTCGATCTGTCCGAACGCATCGAGGCCGGGCTTTACGCCCAGCACCTGCTGGACACCGAGGGCGGCACCATGGACTTCAAACGCAGGCGCCAGCTCAAGTGGGCGGCGTCCGACGGCAAGAAAGCCAAGGACCACTTGTTGGAAGCGAACCTCCGCCTAGTCGTGTCCCTGGCTAAACGTTACACCGGCAGAGGCATGTTCTTCCTCGACCTCATCCAGGAAGGCAACCTTGGCCTCATCCGTGCCGTCGAGAAGTTCGACTGGAAGAAAGGCTTCAAGTTCTCCACCTATGCCACCTGGTGGATCCGCCAGGCCATCACCCGCGCCATGGCCGACCAGGCACGCACCATCCGCGTGCCGGTGCACATGGTGGAAGTCATCAACAAGCTCTCCCGCGTTCAACGCCAGATGCTCCAGGACCTCGGCCGCGAACCCACGCCGGACGAGCTGGCCCGCGAACTCGACATGCCGGTCGAAAAGGTCGAAGAGGTCCAGAAGTACGGTCGCGAGCCGATTTCGCTGCACACGCCGCTGGGCGAGGACGGCGATTCCGAGTTCGGCGACCTCATCGAGGACACCGACGCCATCGCCCCGCAGGACGCAGTCGCGTTCTCCCTGCTCCAGGAGCAGTTCCGCCAGGTGCTCGAAACCCTCAGCCCGCGCGAGGCCGGCGTCATCAAGATGCGCTACGGCTTGGAGGACGGCCAACCCAAGACGCTCGACGACATCGGCCGCGTCTACGGCGTCACCCGCGAACGCATCCGCCAGATCGAATCCAAGACCATGAGCAAGCTGCGCCACCCGTCGCGGTCCCAAACGCTGAAGGACTTCCTCGACGAGTGACCGCGCGGCGATCCGAACCCGGTAAACGCCGGTAGGCAAACAGGGCTCTTGTTCGAACAAGCATCGGACGAGAACCGTGTCGGCAGAAGCGGGTGCGTCGCGGGCGGCCGCCCGCGACGCACCCGAAGAAAGGACATCATGGCAGGGCGAAAAACCATCGGACAGCAGGCCGCGAGCGAGTACAGCGCGAAGGACCTCGCTGTTCTCGAAGGACTGGACGCTGTCCGCAAGCGCCCCGGCATGTACATCGGAACCACTGACAGCATGGGCCTGATGCATTGCCTATGGGAAATCATCGACAACTCCGTTGACGAAGCCCTGGCGGGAGCCTGCGACCACATCATCGTCACCCTGCACGCCGACGGGTCCATCGAAGTCGCCGACAACGGACGCGGCATCCCAGTCGACATCGAACCCAAGACGAAGCTCTCAGGCGTGGAGGTCGTGCTCACGCGGCTGCACGCCGGCGCAAAGTTTGGCGAATCGTCCTACAACGCGACCGGCGGCCTGCATGGCGTCGGTTCCTCGGTCGTCAACGCCCTCAGCTCGCGCCTCGACGTGGAAGTCGACCGCGACGGCCACACCTATCGCATGGAGTTCCGCCAAGGCCACCCGGGCGTGTACACCGACGCCGACCCGGAACTCCCATCGCCGTCTTCGCCGTTCAAGAAGACGCGCAAGAACAGGCCCACGGAGCTGCGTGTCGTCGGGGACGTCCCGGCCGGCCGCACAGGCACGCGCATCCGCTACTGGTCGGACCCGGAGATCTTCAACGACAACGCGGAGTTCGACTACCAGATGCTCATCGACCGCGTCCGGCAGACGAGTTTCCTCGTCCCGGGCCTCAGGATCGACGTCGTCGACGAGAATGTTCCGGAGAAGGAGCCAGCCGACTCCGGCGCCGGGAACGATGCTGCCACGGAGACGGCTGTTCCCGCCAAATCCGACGATGAAACCGGCTCGGAACAGACCGCGCCCGCCGACGGAACGCCGTCGCAGGAACCCGATCCGCTGGGCGGCCGCAACGCCCATCCACGTGTCCAGGAGTTCCTCCACGAGGGCGGGACCGTCGACTTTGTCGATTTCCTGTCCCATGGAGAACCGGTGTCCGACGTGTGGCACATCACCGGCGCGCGCGAATACCGAGAGGAAACCCAGCAGGTCAACGAGAACGGCGATCTGCGCACGGCCGAGGTCACCCGCACCTGCGACGTCGACATCGCCCTGCGATGGACGAGCGACTACGACACGATCATCCGCAGCTTCGTCAATGTGGTGGAGACGCCCGACGGCGGCATGCACGTCGACGGCTTCCTCAACGCGTTGGTCAAGCAGGCACGCAAAGCCATCGAGAACAACGCGCGCAAGTACAAGATCAGCCTCAAGGACCCCAAGCAGCGCATCGAGCGCGACGATGTGACCGCCGGCCTTGTGGCGGTCGTCACTGTGCGCATCGCCGAGCCGCAGTTCCAGGGGCAGACGAAGGACGTGCTCGGCACGGCCCAGGTCAAGCCGATCGTCTCCAGGCTGACGAACGAGCAGTTCGGCGAGATGATCTCCGGAAAGAAACGCGGCTTCAAGACGCAGTCCGAGCAGGTGCTCGACAAAATCGCGGGGGGGATGCGCGCCCGCGTGCGGGCGCGCAAAGCCAAGGAGGTCACCCGCCGCAAGAATGCGCTCGAATCGGCGTCCATGCCGGCCAAGCTCTCCGACTGCCTGCCAGGCAACGACGATATCGCCGAGCTGTTCATCGTCGAGGGCGACTCCGCGTTGGGAACCGCCAAGGCTGCGCGCAACTCCCTGTTCCAGGCGCTGCTGCCGATCCGCGGCAAAATCCTCAACGTCCGCAAGGCATCGCTGACTCAGATGCTCAACAACGCCGAATGCTCCGCCATTATCCAGGTGATCGGTGCCGGCTCCGGCCGCGAGTTCGACATCTCGCAGGCCCGATACAACAAAGTCATCATGATGACCGACGCCGACGTCGACGGCGCGCACATCCGCATCCTGCTGCTCACGCTCTTCTACCGCTATATGCGCCAGCTCATCGAGAACGGCCGCGTGTACGCCGCCGTGCCGCCGCTCCACCGCATCGCGCTGACCGGCAGCCATAAGGGCGAGTTCGTCTACACTTACTCGGAGACGGAGCTTCGTGGCAAGCTCGCTGATCTTGACGCGAAGCGCATCGGCTACGACCCCGATGTCCAGCGTTACAAGGGCCTAGGCGAAATGGACGCCGACCAGCTGGCCGACACCACCATGGATCCGCGCAGCCGCCTGCTGCGCCGCATCCGCATGGAGGACGCGGAGAAGGCCGCTGGCGTATTCGACCTGCTCATGGGCGACGAGGTGCCGCCGCGCCGCCAGTACATCATCGACAACGCTGACGCCTTCGATCGCACGCAAATCGACGCCTGAGAAACAGGCTGTGGCGCGTCTGCGGATGCTGTCCGCGAAAGAAAGTCCAAGGGAACGCGTACGCTCGGACACGTTGTTTCCGCTGCAAACAGCGCGCGGACATAGCTTAGTTGGTAAAGCGCGACCTTGCCAAGGTCGAGAGCGCGGGTCCGAGTCCCGTTGTCCGCTCCGGTTGATGCCCGATGGTTCGCGGGCGCCGCCGGGCTTTCCGCGTCAACGCCCATTCCCTCCTGGCGTTACTTGGCAGAGGCATTGACGCGTGACGTTGGCGTGCGCGGCGAGCTGGAACCGCGCTACGCGCCCGACGCCGTCCCGTACGAACTGGGTTTTCAAGGATTCATCCCACTGTGCGACCGTTGAGACGCGCCATACCCAAAAATCGTGGTGCACAACGACGCGAAGACGGGACGGCCGATGACCTCTGGGCTTGTCGGCGGCGCGCAATGGCGGACATCGATTCCCCCAAGCTTTCGTCACCCGTTTGCGCCAGGGGGGGGGGGCGAATCGTCCGTCGAGAAGTTGCATGTTGGTGTCATCGCGGGAGGCCTCTCGATCCATCGTCGTCTCCATGCCACCCACACGCAGCGTCCACAGCACCCATTACGCGCAACGCTTCGCGAGGGAGAAGGATGGTGTCCGGGGAGGCCGTTGCCTCAGGAGACGGAGCCGATCGATTCCGCCAGCTCGATACCGGAACCGTCGCGCCGCCGGTCGATGGCCGGCAGCGCGACCGGATTGCCGGCGTCGGACACCGCATGCAGCGGGTACCGGCCCACGCAGGCGCCGATCAGCGTGTCCTGGCCTTTGAGAAAACGCTGCGCGCGCACACCCTGGGTGGCTCGCCCTTTGGATGGGTATTCGTTCAGCGGTGTTAGCTTCGCATAGCCCGGCTCTGTCCCCGGCAGCGCTGAGGATTCGCCGGCAATGGTCAGCAATACCGCGCCGGACGCGGCGGCAGCAGGGGTTCCGGTGTCTGGATCGGCCGCAACGGCGTCCTGCCAGTCCATCTGCTTTCGCGGCACAACGGCAAAGGCCAGCGCGCTGCGTCCCTCGTGCAGTTTGATGCCGGCCATGCCGGCGGAGGAGCGGCCCTGCGGACGGACGCTCGAAGCGGGGAAGAGCAGCACGTTCGCGTCGGAGGACACGAAGATCAGCGTGTCGTCGTCGGACGCCGGAGCCGCCCCAAGGATGGCGTCTCCCTTCTTGAGGGACATGATGGTCCATGAATCCTTCGTCGTCGGCGCGACGCCGTTCCAACGCTTGACGGCGCCGAAGCTGGTGCCCATCGCCAGCGGCGCGGACGTCTTCTGGTCGCCGTTCGCTGTCTCCGCCGTCGGGTCGGCCACCAGCGCAACGGCTTTTTCGCTTTCGACGGGGTCTGTGTCCCGCGCGTCCTGTAGCAGCTCCGTGGCCGCGATGCCGGTGGCGAGGGAGAGTCCCTCGCCATCATCGAGCATCGGCAGATCCATGGCGGAGACCAGCACCAGGCGTCCGGCCGACGTGATGATGCCGAAACGCGAGCGCGTCGTCGTGCGGATGGCCGACAGGACATCGTCCCGCTTCGCGCGCGGCATGTCGGCGTCCCAGGAATCCCACTTGTCGGCGGCGGACGTCGGCGCGCGGCCGATGAGCCCGCTGGCTCCCAGCAGCACGGCACAGGGTCGGTCGGCGATTTTCAGGGAATCGAGGTCCGTCGCACCGCTGTTCTTGGGAATCATGGCCGCCATTGCTTCGGCGTCGGCGAACACATCGGACCGTTTAGAGCGTCGGCGCGCGGCTCCCTTCGCTCCGGACACGGCGAACGGCGAGGAGTTGCTGGCGCCGTCCTCGCCCATCCAGCGGACCGTGTTGCCGGAGTTGTCGACGCCGGTGACGGCGCCGGCTCGCGCGGCGACGGTGCCGTCGGAGCGTAGGATGAGCGTGCGACGCGGATCGTTCCACTGGCGGACGGCGGCGTTCATCTCGTCGAGCACGGTCTCGTCGAGCTTGGCCGGGGATGCGAGGATAGCCTCCAGCTTCGCGATGCGTCGGAGCAAATCGTCTTGTTCGGTTTCAAGCTCGAGACGGCTCATCTTCGTCAGACGGCGCAATTGCAAGTCAAGGATGTACTTGGTCTGCGCGTCGTCGAGGCCGAACCTGTCCATCAGTGCCTGTTTCGCTGCTTCCTGGTTCTCCGATCCGCGGATGACGGCGATGACCTTGTCGATGTCCAGCAGCGCCAGCAGCAGGCCCTGGACGAGGTGCAGACGTTCCTTGGCCTTGTTCTTCCGGAACTCCGAGCGGCGGCGGATGACGTCGCGGCGGTGGCCGATCCACACCTGCAGGAGCTGCTTGAGTCCCAGTGTGCGCGGCCGTCCGTCGACGAGCGCGACGTTATTGATGGTGAAGCCGCTTTCCATCGGCGTGCACTTGTAGAGCTGCGCGAGCACGGCCGTTGGGTCATAGCCGGACTTGACGGTTATGACGAGCTTGAGGCCGTTGTGGCGGTCGGAGAGATCCACCGCGTTGCTGATGCCGTCGAGTTTCCTGTCCTTGACGGCCGCGGCGATGCGTTCAAGCACTTTCTCCGGGCCGACCATGTACGGCAGCTCGGTGACGACGATGCTCTTCTTGCGGGCGGTGACGTTCTCGATGCGCGTGCGGGCGCGGGTGACGAAGCTGCCTTTGCCGGTCTCATACGCCTGCTTGATGCCGTCGGTGCCGATGATGACGCCCCCCCCAGGCAGATCGGGACCGGGGACGGACTTCATGAGATCGTCCACACTGGCGTCGGGGTTGCGTAGAAGACAGGAGGCCGCGGCGATGATCTCGCCGAGGTTGTGCGTGACCATGTTGGTGGCCATGCCCACGGCGATGCCCGTGGAACCGTTGACCAGCAGGTTCGGGATAGCGCTGGGCAGGACGTTCGGCTCCTGGAGCTTGTTGTCGTAGTTGGGCGAAAAGGGGACCGTGCCTTCGTCGATGTCAGCGTTCATCCCCAGCGCGGCGGGCGCAAGGCGAGCCTCGGTGTAGCGGGACGCGGCCGGACCATCGTCGAGGGAACCGAAATTGCCGTGGCCGTCGACGAGTGGCAAGCGCATGGCAAACGGTTGGGCCAGACGGACCATGGCCTCGTAGATAGACGAGTCGCCGTGCGGGTGGAGCTTACCCATGACTTCGCCGACGGCGCGCGCGGACTTCATGTAGGGCTTGTCCGGGTTGAGATGCATCTGTCCCATCTGGTAAACGATGCGCCGTTGGACCGGCTTCATGCCATCGCGCGCGTCGGGCAAAGCCCGGGCATAAATCACGGAATACGCGTAAGCGAGAAACGAGGTGCTCATTTCCTCTTTGAGGGGCGTGTCCACGATGTTCTGGACAACGCTCCGCGGATCGTATTCTGCCTGTACTGGTGTGCGACGACGGCGAGCGGCCATGATTCTCCTCCTCTTACAGGCTTCCTATTATTGCCGGAACCCTTGAAAACGGAAACGGCGGCAAAGCCGCCGACGGCGCGCGGAGGCTTTGTCAGACGACACGTGGTTGAATGAGGCAGTCGAGAAAGTGGGATGATGGTCGTTTCAGATTTTTCCGAAAAAGACGTGCTGAGAAAAGTGACCGGCGATTATTCGCGGAGCCTGTCCGCCGTGCTGCCGGCGCTAACGGCCGCCATCGGCTCGCCGGTGGACACGGAATTCCATCCGGACGCGAAACTATGCCAGCAGCGGTTGGGCGTGCCCGACGCGCGCTCGGCCATCGTGATCCTCATCGACGGTCTGGGCTACTGGAACCTCGTCGACCGCATCGGCCACGCACCGTACCTGCGGTCCCTATTCGACGCCAGCGACCCGGAGCACAGCGCAGGACGCCATTCCATCGTGACCTGCTATCCAACGACGACAGCAGCTGCCATGGGCAGCTTCGGCACCGGCACCTGCCCAGGCCTGACGGGAATGCTGGGATACACGCAGCTCAACCCGCGAACTGGCCGCATCGCGCAGATGATCCAATTCAAAGGAGCCCCGAAACCAGAAGAGCTGCAGCAGGAGCCAACCGTCTTCGAGAAAGCCGCCGCCAAGAACGTGCCCGTCGCGTCCATCGGACTACCAGCGTTCAAACGCTCTCCGCTGACCCGGGCGGCACTGAGAGGAACGACGTATGTTCCCGACCGCGATCCACTAGGACGAGCGGAACAGGCCGCGAAATGCGCACGCAAACCAGGACTAACATACCTGTACATCCGCGTCGTCGACAAAGCCGGGCACCACTACGGCTGGCAATCCGACGAATGGGCAACAAGCCTGGAATCAGCGGACCGGCAAGTCAGACTCGTACGCGAGCTTGCTCCAGCAGGAACAGTGATCGCAGTCGTCGCCGACCATGGCATGGTCACAATGGACTCGTCCCTGCAAATCGACGTCGCACAGGAACCGGAACTGTCCCAAGGCGTGGCACTGACAGGCGGCGAGCCACGCGCGCTAATGCTCTACGCGAAGCGGAAAGCAAACCCGGACGCCATCGCCCAGCGATGGCGGAACCGGCTGGAAGAACAAGCCACAGTCATGACCAAGAATCAAGCCATCAACGCCGGCCTGTTCGGCACCGTGTCGGAGCGCGTCCGACCGATGATCGGTGACGTCGTCGTACTCTGCGCAGGACGAACAACCATCGTGGATTCCCGTATCCAACAAGAAAGAGCAATGGCAATGCCAGGCGTCCACGGCTCTTGGACAGAAGCAGAAGCGCGCATCCCGTTCCTACTCGACCTCAACTAAAAACCGACACGGCGAACCAGCCCCATCACAACAGATCCCCACGCCAACAAAGCCAACGCTCTAGTAAAAACCTCTCACCGGCCACCAAAAATGATATCGTCCCAAGACGGGATACAGCGACGCCTACGACCCTTCCCGCGCGGCTTGGACACCTGCCTCACCACCGCCTTTGACTCCTTGGCCGCAGCATCATCAAAACCAGAACCACCGGCACTCGCGACACCAGCGTTCGCGCCGTCAGCCACGGAAGAACCCAGATCCTGATCAGCAGCGACCATTCCCCTCGCCGGCACAGCCGTACGCACAGCGCTCCGAGAAACAACCCTCTTCGTCGACGGAACAAACGAAACCGGCATGGCACCAGTCTCCACGTCAACAGCACCGGCCTCCTGCTCGCCCGCAACAGTCAAGGACGCTGCCGATTCGATCGCCGCATCCGACGAAGCCATGCCCGCTGGAGCCTCTTCGCCAGCTGGAGCCGAAGAAACGGCCGCCGGGAACACGATGTCCCGAATATCCTGCGTGGTGCTCGCGGCGCTCGCAGCTGCCAGAGCGGTGAGACCCTTCTCCGCCGACGCTGTCGGGGGGACAGGGGCCGCGGCCGACGCCGCGAAAGCGTTCAACGACGCGGCGCTGGGCAGCGGGACGTCACCGCCGGCGTTTTGCTGCCCAGATCCCGCAGCGTCTGGCGTCACCATGGTCGATGCGATGTCCAGAAGCCAGGCATTCTGGTCGTCGTTCAACAGCTGAATGGCCGTGTTGTCCAAGCACTTGACGGTTTCCGTGCTGTTGCCGCCGTGCATGTCCCAAGTCCATGACGCCGTCATGATGGCGTCATCATGGGGAAAGCAGGCCTGGATGCGCCACGGGTCGCGGCGTACGCGGCTGGCAGACCACTCGACGGACGAGAACTCCAGGCCAGCCTGTGTGAATTTTTCGGAAATAATGTCCTGCAACCGACGTCGATCCTCGCGGGACCTGAACGTCGCCAGGAACTGATGGATGGCTGAGCGCTTCTCCTGTTCGACGGGATCGGCCATGCGGCGCACCAGGGACTCGTTCATTTGGTACTTCTCGGCGATGTCGGCGTAGGAACGACCTTCGCGCACCATCGTCTGCACTTGCGAAATTGGGAGAGTTGCAGTCTTCGGAGGCATTTGGCCGGCGCGACTCTCGGTCTTGATCTGGTGCGAGGAAAGGATTCCCTGCTCCAATTCGTCCGTCACCGGCAGCTCAATCTCGGCGTCGCCAACCAGGAGGATGAGGTTGCCTTTGTCGTCCACATGGTCGTAAATAGCTTCCTTCATGTCCCCCCGATCCGTCATTTGCACACGCTTTCCGCCGCGCGTCTCGCCGGTCGTCTCTTCATGGCTTCGAATAAGTGTGTATGCTATCGCAGAGTGAAAAGGCAAGCACCCGACGAAAGGCACACTATGGCACAAGACTATGACTCCCCGAAGGACAAGAACGACGACGACGCGGTCGCCGCTCTGGCTGGCGGAGCCGAAGCCCATGACGGATCGGACGTTGACGACGACGAGACCGCGATCGCCGAGAATTTCGAGCTTCCTGGCGCAGATCTGAGCAGCGAAGACGCCTCCGTCACCGTCATTCCGATGCAAGGCGACGAATTCGTGTGCTCCGAATGTTTCCTGGTCAAACACCGCAGCCAGCTGGCGTTCATGCGCGACGGCCAGCCGGTGTGCAAGGAATGCGCCGCGTGAGCAGCAACAGCTTCCTCGACTGGACACGATGACATGGGGTCCAATGCCATCGGCCATGACAATCAATACGATTGGAACGAATAGCGGCGGACAGGCGAGCGTCTTGTCCGCCGCTGCTTGTGCCCGGCGGCATCTTTGCCTGAAAGCTTTTCTGCGACAATAAAACGAATAGACATGCAAGATCGAAACGGAACATGGATCGGGCATATGTATCAGGCAAAGAATTCCTGAGAAGGAAATCCTTGAAGCCGGTCAGCGTAAAATGGAAGCATGATCGAGCATCCCCGCATTCTTCTGTCCGGCGTCGACGGAACGGAACCGTTCTTTGTCCCTGTGTACGAGCACGAGGGCGACGCCGGCGCCGACCTGTGCTCTGCCGTCGACTTCACGCTGGCCCCGTTCGAACGTTTCCTGGTTCCCACTGGTATCCGCATCGCCATGCCTTTGGGCTACGTGGCCCTGGTGCATCCGCGCTCAGGCCTAGCCATCCGCCAGGGCGTGACGATCCTCAACACACCGGGCACAATCGACGCCGGCTATCGCGGCGAAATCAAGGTGCTGCTGATCAACTGCGATGCTGAACACACCTGGGAGTTCCATCGCGGTGACCGTATCGCTCAGCTGGTGTTCCAGCGCTGCGCGCGCGCCGGGTTTGAAACGGTCGCTGAACTGCCAGACTCCGCGCGTGGCATAGACGGCTTCGGGTCGACCGGCATCCGCGATAAGGCCTGAAGACAATGGTTGCCAGAGACACAGCGCCGCTGGACGACGACATGCCGCGCGAGGACTTGTCTTCCCGTCTTCTGGGCGCCGAGATCACCGACGACCCGTTTAACCCGCTGCGGCCGATTCTGCAAGCGGTGGCGAACCATCACCAGGACGCCGACCTCGGCATGGTGCGTCGCGCCTACAACCGCGCCAACTACCAACATCGCAACCAGCGCCGCCGCTCCGGCGAGCCGTACATCATCCATCCGCTGGCAGTGGCGCAGATCCTGGCCGACTTGGGCATGACGGACCGGGTCGTCGCCGCCGGTCTGCTGCACGACACGGTCGAGGATACAGACTACACGCTGGAGCAGTGCCGCCAGGAGTTCGGCGACACCATCGCCGGTCTTGTCGACGGCGTCACGAAGATCAGTAAAATCGAGTACGGCGACTCCGCGCAAGCTGAGACAATCCGCAAACTCGTCGTCGCCATGAGCAAGGACGTGCGCGTCCTGGTGGTCAAGCTAGCCGACCGTGTGCACAACGCCCGAACCTGGCGCTATGTCAAGGAGGAGAACGCAGACCGAAAGGCCCGCGAGACCCTGGACATCTACGCGCCGCTGGCCAACAGGCTCGGCATAAACGCCATCAAAAGCGAGCTCGAGGAGTTATCTTTCAAACAGCTGCAGCCCAAGATCTATAACGAAATCGTCGTCATGGTTGGCCGCCGGGCCGGCCAGCGCGACGTGTACCTCAAGAGTATGGTCAGCCAGATCCGGTTCAAGCTCAAGGCGCAGCGCATCCGTGCGGCTGTCATGGGCAGGCCGAAGGACTACTTCAGCATCTACCAGAAGATGGTTCTGCGCGGGCATGATTTCGAGGATATCTACGACTTAATGGGCATCCGCATCATCGTCGATACCGTTCAGGACTGCTACGCGGCGTTGGGCATGGTCCACTCCCAGTGGACGCCGATCCCCGGGCGGTTCAAGGACTACATCGCCATGCCCAAGCTCAATATGTACCAGTCCTTGCACACGACGGTTGTCGGTCCCGAAGGCAAGCCCATCGAAATCCAGATCCGCACTTGGGAGATGCATCGTCAAGCGGAGTACGGCATCGCCGCGCACTGGAAGTACAAAGCCAACGGGGAAGCAGGACGCGACCTCTCGACGCCTGACAGGGCCGATGTCCGTCGGATTGCGAGCGCCGGCAGGACCGGCGAGGATGACAATTTCAACAGCTTCGGCACCAATGGGTTGCGCTGGATTCAGCACTTGGCCGACTGGTCGGGACAGACGCCGGATTCCGACGAGTTCCTTGGCACGCTGACGCAGGATCTCGGCGCTGACGGCGTCTATGCTTTCACGCCCAAGGGGAAGATCATCTCGCTGACGGCTGGTTCGACGCCTGTCGACTTCGCTTACGCCGTCCACACCGAGGTCGGCAACCGGACCATGGGCGCGCGCATCAACGGACGATTGGTGCCGCTTGACACGCCTCTGAGCAACGGCGATATCGTGGAGATTCTGACTTCCAAAGCGGCAGATGCCGGCCCATCCTACGATTGGCTCAGTTTCGTCAAGTCGCCTAAGGCCCGCAGCAAGATCAAGCGCTGGTTCAACCAGGAACGCCGATCCGAGGCCATCGAGGATGGCCTCGACAAGCTGGCTCGTGCCCTGCGTCGACGCAATCTGCCGGTGATGCAGCTGCTGACGGAGGCGTCGATGGTGGGCGTCGCTGATGAACTGGATCTGCCTGACCCTGACGCACTGTTCGTTGCCATCGGCTCGGGGAATGTCTCCGTGGATACCGTCATCAAACATCTCGTCAGCGAGATTGGCCCGCAGGAGGTCGACGAGTTCGCCGCTGACTCCATGCCGCATCTGGACGTTTTCCCGCAGCCGACGTCCGCGCACCAACGCAGAACGGCCCCGTCGGTTTCGGTCAAGGGGGAAGACGGTATTTGGGTCAAACTGGCCCGCTGTTGCAACCCTGTTCCTGGCGATACCATCGTAGGTTTTGTGACGCGGTCGCAGGGTGTGTCGGTCCACCGTGCGGACTGCGAGAATGTGCGCGATCTGGAGCGGAAACAACCAGAGCGCATTGTCGACGTCTCCTGGAGCGGATCGACTGGTACGTTCCTCATCCGCATCCAGGTGGAGGCGCTAGATCGCCCGCAGCTGCTCGCTGACCTGGCTACGATCCTGGCCGACTGCGGTGTCAGCATTCTCTCCGGCCAGCAGCAGGTGGATAACCATCGTATAGTACGGGTGCGTTTCGAGTTCGAGATGGGGGGTACGAAGCATCTGGCGCGCATCTTGTCGGCACTGCGGAAAGTCGAGGGCGTTTTCAACGTTTACCGTCTGACAGGTCCTCGAAAGAAAGAGGGCGCTGGCTCCGTGCAGTGATGGTCTGGATCGGACCGGCTTGTTCGTAAAACCAGCAAAGATCGGCGAAGCCGACAGAAAAGGGAACCTCCTTGTTTCCCGCTGTTCGGAAACAAGGAGGTTCCCTTTTCGGACCAGACGGCTTGAATTCGTTCCTGCAGCATTCGGCTGGCTGAAGTCCGTCAATGGCCGCAGGTCTTTCCGCTTCGTCTCAGCGGGCGAAGGAAATCGCGGCCAGCCACTGCTGTTTGGCCTTCTTCTCTTCTTCCAGTTTTTTCTTGAGGGACTCGTCGTCGGTGGCGGCGATCTGCATGTCGATCTCTTTCAGGCGGGCCGTGATTTGGTTTTCGAACGAGCTTTTGCGGGCGGTTGTCTCCGGGTCCTTGGCTTTCCAGGCGGCTTCTTCAACGGCCTTGATCTGGTTCTCGACGGCGGAAAGGCGGTCCTCGACGCGACGAAGGTCTTCGCGCGGCACGCGGCCGATCTGGTCCCACTCGTCCATGATGCCGTTGAGTTTCTGGCGCGCGGCTTTGGCGGCTTTCTCATCGGGAACGGGGACGAGTTTCTCCGCCTGTTCCAGCAAGGCTTCCTTCTTCTTGAGGTTGTCCTTCTCCTCGATATCTATGGCTTTGCGGTCGTTCTCGCGAGCATTGAAGAAGACATCGGCGGCGGAGCGGAAACGGGTCCACAGTTCGTCGTCGTCCTTGTGTCCGGCGCGACCGGCGGCTTTCCACTGGTCCATTAGCTGGTTGAAGGCGCGAGAGGTCTCGCCCCATTGCGTAGAGTTTTTGAGGCTCTCGGCTTCAGCGATTATGGCTTCCTTATTCTGCCGTGCCTGCGCGCGCTGGGCGTCGCGGTTCTTCGCCCAGGTACGGCGGCGGCGGTTGAACTCGGAGCGCGCGGAAGAGAAGCGTTTCCATAGGCCGTCGGCCGTCGGCTTGTCGACGCGTGCCTCGGTGCGCTGCAGCGTCTGCCACTGGTCGAACAGGCCGCGGAGTTTTTCGGCAGTGTCCTTCCAGTTGGTGTCGGAACCCAGCTGATCGACGATGGCTTCGGCTTTCTCGACGACGATGGTTCTGTCGGCGATGGCCTTGGCGACGGCCTTCTGATGGGCTTCGGCCAGTTCTTTCTTCTTGGCCGCGGCCTGGCTCTCCAGCTCCGACATCCGCGAGCGCAGCGCGGCCAGGTCGCCGATGCACTTGCCTGCGGCGAGCTCCGCATCGATGGCGGACAGGGAGGAGTCGATCTCGTGGGTTTTGACATTCTTGGAGGACAAGCGCTGCGCGAAGAGGGCGATGCGCTGCTTGAGATCGAGGTAGCGACGGGCGTACAGCTTCATTGCGCTTTCGGCCACGTCGCCTTCAGCGATGGAGCCGAGAGCGCGGTCCTTGCCGTCATCGACGACGTAGATGGTGCCGTCGTCGCTGATACGGCCGAACTTCTCCGCCGCCGCGATGTCCTCATCCGTGTACATGGAAACATGAGCGACGCTGGTCGTTTTCTCTTTCTTGGCGAGAACAGCCGGGGAAGGGACCGCTGCTGGGGTCGCTGGCGTGGTCGTCGTTGGCTTTTCTTTTGATGTCTCTGGCACGCTCATGCCTACTCCTTGGATTGGCGTTCGGTGGAAACCATGTGGAAGCCTTTTGTAATTCTGCCTTGGATTCCGAACGATTTCGTAACGTCCTCTATTATAGGGAAGCATGGCGAAAGGCGCATCAATTTCAGGATTCCCCGAATGGCTTCCGGAACAGCGGGCGGTTGAGCAGAAGATCATCGACACCGTGAAGCGAGTGTTCGAGCTCCACGGGTTCATCGGCATCGAGACATGCGCAGTCGAGACCGGCGCGAGTTTGTTAAAGAAAGGCGAGACAAGCAAAGAGATCTACTTGTTGTCGCGTCTGCAGGAAGTCGGACACGAGTCCGACACCCCTGTTTCCGAGCGACTCGGTCTCCACTTCGACCTGACTGTGCCGCTGTCTCGGTACGTCGTGGAGCACTCTGGACAGCTGACGTTCCCGTTCAAGCGATGGCAGATCCAGAAGGTCTGGCGTGGCGAGAGGCCGCAGAGCGGTCGGTTCCGCGAGTTCTACCAGGCCGACATCGACGTCGTAGGCAATGGCGATCTGCCGGAGCACTACGAAGTGGAGCTGCCGTTCGTCATGTGCGAGGCGTTGGAGGGGCTGCATCGATTCGGCCTGCCAAAGGCGACCATTCACGCCAACAACCGCAAGCTTTCCGAGGGCTTCTACCGCGCCATCGGCTTGGCTGACATCGAAGGCGTTCTGCGCGAGGTCGACAAGCTCGACAAGATCGGCCCGGACGAAGTCGAGAAGCTGTTGACGGAGGAGTGCGGCGCGAACGAAGAGCAAGCCGAGGCCTGCCTTCGCCTCGCCGACATCGTCACTGCCGACCCCGACAAGCTCTGCTCCCGCTTTGACGCCCTGTGCGACTCCTGCAGCATCGACCGCGCTTCCAAAGGCTATGCGTTGGCGCAGCAGGGCCTCGACACCATCTGCACCATCATCCGACAGTCCGCCCAGGTTCGACCGGGCGCCATCATCGCCGATTGCAAAATCGCGCGCGGCTTAGACTATTACACCGGTTCCGTTTACGAGACCTTCATTGATGGGGTTCCGGAGCTGGGTTCCATCTGCTCCGGCGGCCGGTACGACAACCTGGTGAGCAAGGGCAGCAGGAAGTACCCAGGCGTCGGCCTGTCCATCGGCCTGTCCCGCCTGCTGAGCTACCTGCTGGGAACGGTCGGGGCGGAAGCGAACCGTCAGTCCCCGGCGAGTGTCCTGGTGGCGGTGTGGAACGAGGATGCTCGCGATGCCTCGAACAGCATCGCGTCCCGACTGCGCTCCCGCGGAATCTGCGCTGACGTCGCTCCGCAGGCCAACAAAATCGGTAAGCAGATCAAATATGCGTCCAAACTGGGCATCCCATACGTGTGGTTCCCGGCCGATCCGGATGCCGAAACCGGCTCCGATGCCGCTGCGGATAGCGTGAAAAACATCGTGACAGGGGAGCAGTCCCCAGCTGATCCGGTGTCTTGGTTGCCCGATACCGTTTATGCACAACAGGCAATCGTCATAAACAAGGAATGAGGATATGAGCAGTACGAAATACAGGTCACATTCCGCGGCAGAAGTGGGCGAGGAACTCGTCGGCGAGTCTGTCACGCTCGCTGGATGGGTCGACCGCCGCCGCGACCATGGCGGAGTTGCCTTCATTGATCTGCGTGACGCGTCCGGTCTCATCCAGGTCGTCATCTACGACGAGGCCATCGCGCGCCCGCTGCGCAGCGAGGACGTTATCCAGGTCGTTGGCACCGTCCGCCTACGTCCGGAAGGCGAGGAGAACGACAGCATCAAGACCGGCAAGATCGAGGTCGTCGCCGACTCTGTGACAGTCCTATCCCATTCCGGGACCTTGCCGTTCCAGGTGTCCACCGCACTCGAGAACAAAGGCGAGTTGGACTTGCCGGGCGAGGAAACACGCCTGAAGTACCGCTACCTCGACTTGCGCCGCCCGTCTATGCACCAGCACCTCGTCATGCGCTCCAACATGACGAAGGCAGCCCGCAAAGCTCTGGAATCCTTAGACTTCACCGAGGTCGAGACTCCAACTTTCATCAAGTCTACGCCGGAAGGCGCCCGCGACTTCCTTGTCCCGGCCCGTCTCGTTCCCGGTTCCTGGTATGCGCTGCCGCAGTCTCCGCAGCTCCTCAAGCAGCTGCTAATGGTCGGCGGCATTGAGCGTTACTACCAGCTGGCCCGCTGCTACCGCGACGAGGATTTCCGTGCCGACCGTCAGCCGGAGTTCACCCAGCTCGATATTGAGATGAGCTACGTCGGCCAAGACGACATCATGGCCGTTGCCGAGAGCGTCATCAAGGAGGTGTGGGCCTCTGCCGGCTACGAGGTGAAGACCCCGATCGCCCGCATGACTTGGACCGATGCCATGAACGACTATGGTTCCGACAAGCCAGACCTGCGCTTCGGCAACAAGATCGTCGACCTCACCGACTTCTTCAAGAACACTCCGTTCCGCGTCTTCCAGCAGCCGTACGTCGGTGGCATCCTGTACAAGGGCGGCGCGGCGCTTCCTCGCCGCCAATTCGACGCTTGGCAGGAATGGGCGCGCCAGCGCGGCGCCAAGGGCCTGGCGTACATCACGTTCAAAGACGGCGAGCTGCGCGGTCCGGTGGCCAAAAACCTCTCAGAGGAGGAGCGCGCCGGCATCATGGACGCGGTCCACGCCGAGGACGGCGACGCCGTCTTCTTCGCGGCCGGCAAGAAACGCGGTTCCCAAGAGCTGCTGGGCGCTGTCCGCGTGGAGATCGCCAAGCGCCAGGGCATCCTCGATCCGCACGAGTTCGCCTTCACTTGGATCATCGACTTCCCGCTCTTCAAGCAGGCGGACGACCCAGACGATGACGACGTGGCCGTGGGCCATTCCAAGTGGACCTCCGAGCACCATCCATTCACAATGCCGAGCGAAGACTGGCTGGACAGCTTCGACAAGGACCCGGAGCATGCGATGAGCGATTCCTACGACCTCGTCTGCAACGGCAACGAGATCGGCGGCGGTTCCGTCCGCATCCACCGCAGCGACATCCAGAACCGCGTTTTCGATGTTCTGGGCATCACCCCAGACGAAGCCAAGGAGAAATTCGGCTTCTTGCTCGAAGCCTTCAAATACGGCGCCCCGCCGCACGCCGGCCTGGCTTTCGGCTGGGACCGCTGCGCCGCGGTCCTCGCTGGCGTCGATTCCATCCGTGAGGTCATCGCATTCCCGAAGTCCGGCGGCGGCAAGGACCCGCTGACCGGTGCGCCGGCGCCAATCACTGACGCTCAGCGCGCGGAGACCGGCGTCGACTACGATCCGGATGAGGACAACTGATTTTCCACCGAGGGGCATGAAAGGCAGCGCGCATGGCCACTATTGACGGTCCGGCGCACGGCACCGAAAAGGCCGATAGGACATCGAACTCGTCGGCCTTTTCATTGATGCAGCAGGCGCCCTGCTATGGACGCGAACGAAACATCACAGAGGACGACATCTACGATCGCTTTTTCGACTGGGTGGAGGAACGAGGCATCGACCCGTGGCCTCACCAGGAGGAAGCCATGATGGACCTGGTCTCCGGCGACCACGTCATCCTCGCAACGCCGACAGGGTCCGGTAAATCGATGGTGGCGCAGGGATTTCTCTTCGCTGCTCTCTGCACCGGACGGAAGGCCTACTACACGGCGCCCATCAAGGCCCTCGTCAGCGAGAAGTTCTTCGACGCCGTAGCGGTCTTCGGCAAGGAGAACGTCGGCATGATCACTGGCGACACGCACATTAACGTCGGCGCGGCCATCATCTGCTGCACAGCGGAGATACTGGCGCAGGAGACTCTGCGCGGCAACGCCGGCGACGATGTCTGCGTGGCGATGGACGAGTTCCATTACTACGGCGACCCGCAACGCGGCTGGGCCTGGCAGGTGCCGCTGCTGACACTGCCGCACGCCCAGTTCCTGATGATGAGCGCCACTCTGGGCGATACGTCCGGCATACGCGCGACGCTGGACCGCTGCACTGACCGCGATACCGACCTCGTCGCCGACGCGCAACGGCCGATCCCTCTATCTTACAGGTATATCGACAGCACGCCGGTCCCGCAGACGCTCGGCAACCTCATGAAAGCCGGCGACGCTCCGGTCTACGTCGTCCACTTCGCGCAGGAAGCGGCCGTCCGCACGGCGGAGGACCTCTCCAGCTTCGGCGTCGCCACGAAGGAACAGCGCGCCGCCATCAAAGAGGCGATCAGCGGCTTCAAGTTCACCACATCGTTCGGCAAAACGCTCCGTAGGCTGCTCGTCACCGGCGTCGGCGTGCACCACGCGGGCATGCTGCCGCGGTACCGCCGCCTTGTGGAGCAGCTGGCGCAGCAGGGTCTGCTGCCGGTCATCTGCGGCACCGACACCCTCGGCGTGGGCATCAATGTGCCCATCCACACCGTGCTGTTCACGGCGCTGACCAAGTACGACGGCTTCAAGCAACGGCGTCTGCGCGCCCGCGAGTTCCATCAGATCGCCGGCCGCGCCGGCAGGTCCGGGTTCGACAGCGAAGGCCTATGCCTGGCGCAGGCACCGGAATACGAGATCGAGAACGCCCAAGCCGAAGCGAAGGCGAAGGCCAGCGCGAAAAAAAAGAAGGTCGTCAAGAAGAAGCCGAAGGAAGGCTTTGTCGGCTGGAATGCGCAGACCTTCGATAAGCTCATCGCCGCCGCGCCCGAGACGCTCGTTCCACATCTGCAGATCACCCACTCGATGGTGCTCTCGGAGATCGCCCAGGGGGGCGACGCCCGAGAGCGCCTGTCACGTCTCATCGCCGACTCCGCGCAAACCGACAAGCAGAAAGCGGAGCTGGAGAAGCGGACCGACGAAATCTTCGGCACCCTCGAAGGCACAGGCGTAGTCGAGCGGCGCGACAACGCCGACGGCACGGTCGACTATTCGACGACGCTCGACGTCCCCGACAACTTCGCGCTGGATGAGCCACTGTCGCCGTTCCTGCTGGCGGCTCTCGAGCTGCTCGATCCGGAGTCGCCGACATACGCTCTGGACGTCGTATCTATGATGGAGTCGACGCTCGAGGACCCCTGGGCCGTGCTCAAGGCGCAGCAGCGCCAGGCACGCAACGCTGCCCTGCAAGAGATGAAGGAGGAGGGTCTTGAGTATGACGAGCGCGTGGAGAAACTGCAGGACGTCACTTATCCGAAGCCTCTCGAAGAGCTGTTGACCACGGCCTTCGACCACTACCGGCGCGACGTCCCTTGGGCAAACGACTACGAGCTGTCGCCGAAATCGGTGCTGCGTGACATGCTCGAGACCGCGTCCGACTTCAACGGCTACATCGCCCGTTACGGCATCGAGCGGTCCGAAGGCGGACTGCTGCGCTACCTGTCGGACGCGTACAAAGCCTTGAACCGCACCGTTCCGCGCGAGAAGTTCGACGACCGGCTGTATGACATCCTGTCGTGGCTGCGCCTTGTTGTCACTGGCGTTGATTCCAGCCTTCTGGATGAGTGGCAGCAAGCCGAGGACTCTGGCGGAAACGTCGCCGCCGAAGCGACCGCCATTGCGCCGCCGTCCGTCGATGACGTCGTGAAAGACCGGCGCGGTCTGACGCTGCTCGTGCGCAACGCGCTGTTCCGCCGCGTCGAGCTAGTCGCCACCGAACGGGAGGACATACTGGGAGAGCTGGATTCGCCGTGGGGAATGAGCGCGCGCGCCTGGAGCGACGTGCTGGACAGCATCTACGACGAGCACGACGAGATTCTCACCGGCCAGCAGGCCCGTTCGCGCGATTTTTTCCTGCTGGACGCGTCCCACGAGCGCGACGAACACACATGGCACGTCCGCCAGATCCTGGATGATGTGGAAGGCGACCATGACTGGGCGATCGACGGCATCATCGATCTCGACGCGACGCAGGAGTCCGGCGAAACCGTCTTCTTCGACTACCAGGTAAGTCCGCTCGATGAGTTGTCGGTGATGAGTGGACGGAACTAAACCTGGAACCATGAGTAAAAACGGGAAAACGGCGGATGATAGTGAGGATCTTTTCTCTGCCGCTGGACTAGAGGAGAACAGCGAAAAGCAGTGCATGCCATCGGCTCCGGCCGACGGTCCTACGGACGACGATCTGACGACACGACCGCTGGCGGTGCGCCTGAGACCTCGGTCGCTGGACGAGGTAGTCGGCCAGCGGGCGGCATTAGTCCCAGGATCTCCGCTGCGGCGTTTAGCGATGCCAGCTGGCATGACGCATCTGACGGCGCCTAGCTCCCTCATCCTGTTCGGACCTCCGGGAGTGGGAAAGACGACGCTGGCGACCATCGTCTCGACGCAGTCCGGGCGCGCTTTCGAAGAACTATCGGCAGTGTCCTCCGGCGTCAAAGACGTCCGGGTAGTGCTGCAACGGGCCTGGAACCGTCTGATCCACGAGCACCAGGAGACCGTGCTATTCGTTGACGAAGTGCACCACTTCTCCAAGTCACAGCAGGATGCCCTGCTTCCGGCCGTCGAGAACCGGGATGTGACCTTCGTGGCGTCAACGACGGAGAACCCGAGCTTCTCCGTCATTTCGCCGCTGCTGTCGCGGTCGGTTGTCATCAAGCTCGAGCCGCTGTCGGAAGACGACATCCGAACGATCCTTGAACGCGCCCTTGCCGATCGTCGCGGACTGGACGGGCGTTTCGCGCTGGAGCCGAACGCTGAGGACGCCATCGTTCGGATGTCTGGCGGGGACGCACGCAAGGCCCTAACGATACTGGAAGCCGCGGCGGGTGCGTCCGGTTTGACCGCAGCAGGAGCGGCAGGGTTCACAAGAGCCGTGCCGGACACGTCCTCGCCTGCTCTGCCGATCTCGGCGGAGGACGTCGACGCCGTCGTGGAGTCAGCGCTTGTCCGCTACGACAAGACCGGCGACGAACACTACGACGTGGCGTCAGCCTTCATCAAGTCCCTGCGCGGCTCCGACGTCGACGCGTCCTTGCATTACCTAGCCCGGATGATCCGCGCCGGGGAAGATCCGCGCTTCATTGCTCGGCGGCTCATGATCGCCGCCGCGGAGGAAGTGGGAATGGCCAATCCGCAGGTGCTGCAGACCACCGTCGCCGCGGCGCAAGCCGTCGACATGATCGGTATGCCCGAAGCCAGGATCATCCTGTCGGAAGCTGTCATCGCCGTGGCCACCGCACCGAAGTCGAACGCCGGCTACCTCGCCATCGACGCGGCCCTAGAGGACGTCGACACGGGGGATATCGGCTCCGTGCCACTGCATCTGCGCAACGCTCCGACCGCCTTGATGAAGCAGTGGGGAAACCATGAGGGCTACAAGTACGCCCATGATTTCCCGGGCGAGATCGTGGCGCAGGAGTACATGCCCGAGCCGCTGCGAGGGCACGAGTATTACCATCCGTCGTCGCGCGGCTACGAGGCCATCATCGCCCAGGAGCTGCCGCGCATCCGAAGTATCCTGCACGCCAGCGCGGAACAAGACGCCAACGGCAACGGAAACAATCAACAACGGAAAAGCGGGAACTGCGGCAGCGAAAGCCCATCGCGTCGGCCGAAGCCGTCTCCTGACCCTTCGTGACCTCGGCCGGATCGTTTTCGCGAACACAGAAAAAGAAAGGGTGTTCTCCGATCGTTCCTCCGATTGGACAACACCCTTCTGCGTCAAATTTTCGCCAAGCCATGCCGGAACGGGCCAGGTAACGGCGGCGCGGCCGACTAAGACGGTCAGTCGCAGCGCGTGATCCGGTACAACGGTTCCCACGGCATGATGTCGATCGGCTCCTGCCGGTCAACCGCCAGGGTGGCTTCGTCAAGGTACTCCTTGCGCACGGCGGCGTCATAGACATACTGGGCGAACCAGGCGTCGCTCATGACAAAGTAGCCCTTGTCACCTGGCTCGGCACCCCAGCTGTTCTCGATCTTCCAGCGATCCGGGCGACCTTCCTGATCCAAATCGACGCCGGTGATCGTCATGGCGTGGTTGCCGCTGCTGATCATGTAATCGACGCGCTGTCCCTTGTCGAGCGGGTAGTCGACGTCGAAGAGGTCCTGGACATCCACTGTCTTCTCATCGAAGACGCCTTCCTTGCGCAGGGAGAACTGCAGGCAGTCGCAGGAGAACCATACTGGGTGGCCGTCCTGGATCTGCTTGACGACGCCGTTCCTCAGCGCGTCCATTTCGACGTTGACGACGTCCATGTCACTACCGCCGACGACGTTGCCGTCATGGGCGAGGCGATACTTGTGGCCCAGCGGCGCGGACGTTGCCGGGGTGTTCAGCACGTCGACGTAGTCGTCGACATTGACAGGGCAGTACCGCTCCATGAACTCGAGCGGCGTGATGCCGCGCGCCTCGATGAGCTTGCCGGCGACGAAACCATCGGTCCTGGTGCCGGACGCCGATGCGTCTTTCTCGGTATCTTTCGCATCATCAGGCTTGGCGCGCGCGACGAAATCGAAGGTCTTCGGCGGCTCTCCCAAGCTAATGCACAGGATGCGGTATACCTCGTCCAGCATGGTCTCCTTGAGGGAGCGGAGCCCGTCGGCACTTCTCCCGGCGGCGTGGCGCGAGCGCAGTTCCGCCGCGTCGCTGCGCAGCTTCTGGCCCAGATAACGGTCGAGAGCATCGGAATCCTCGGAGTTGGCCGACTCTGGGTACGCGCTCTTGGGGATGACTCCGTACTTCTTGACAAGGTTGCGGAACATGCCCCACCAGCCGCCGTCGCCGACCGGATCGAGATTGATCATCTGGAACAGGCGGTCGTCAATCGGCGCGTCGACGGTGTTGATGATTTCCTCGAGATAGAAGTTGGACCTCTCCAGCTTGTCCCAGAAGAAGAGATACGCCTGCGACAGCTCGAGGTCGTCAAGGCCCAACTTGTGCATGATCTCATAGCGCAGCGTGTTCAGGCCGGAGAACATCCAGCAGCGGCCGGAGTGCTTCTGGTTCGTGACGGAACCCTGCTGCAGCTCGACAGAGAAAACGCGGGGCAGTTCGCGGATGCCCTGGTAGTTCGTCGCGGCAGCCAGGATACCGTTTTTCGTGGCGGCGTTGGCGGCCACGCGGTACCGGACTTGCGCGTTGAAATCGTTGGAATACCGGTCGGACATCTCTGGGCGGAGGGCGCCTCGAGGCGATGGGTTGATTGCTGTCATGGCCCCATTCTATCTGCTCGTCCACCGGTCGAAAGACGTTTCCCGCAATGGCATCGTTTCTGCAAGCGGCGGCGTTTCTCCCGATGTCTGTCCGATACCCGAAAACGCCGATTGACACCGGAAAAAGGCTGATTCTACGATGAGTATCCCGGTCCGATCCGGGAGCCGACGCATGCCCGCCGGCGACAGCAGTGAAAGAAGGCTTCGTATGTTCGACAATTCAATTCGATTCGCGATGGCCCAAATCGACACGTTCGTGGGCGACATCCAGGGCAACAGCGACAAGGTCGTCCGATACTGTGCCGAAGCCGCCCATCACGGCGCCGACGTCGTCGTGTTCCCGGAGATGTCCTTGACGGGGTATCCAATCGACGATCTGACGTTTCGCGATTCCTTCCGCCGCGCGGCGAGCGACGCGGGCCGACGCCTGGCTTCCCGCCTGCAGGATGTCGGATTGGGCGGCCTGACCGTTATCGTCGGCACGCTGGGCCTGGGATCGGCAGCTGCGCAGAAGGGGAAAATCTGGTATGCCACAGACCACAACCGCCTGTGCGCCATCCGCGGCGGCGAGATTGTCGCCACGTACGACAAGCACTTCCTGCCGACCTACGGGGTGTTTGACGAGCTGCGTCTCTTCGCACCGGGCGACGGTGTCACCGTCCTGGATGTCAAGGGTCGGCGTGTCGGCGTCGCCATCTGCGAGGACATCTGGCGCGACGGTGGTACGGTGGCCAAGCTCGCAAACGAGAACCTCGATATGCTGGTCTCCATCAACGGCAGCCCGTACAACGCAGGGAAGATGGACACACGCTACAATCTCGTCCGCAAGCGCGCCATGGAGTGCGGCGCGCCAATGATGTACCTGAACCAGGTGGGCGCGCAAGACGACCTCGTCTTCGATGGCGGGAGCTTCGTCATGTCCCCCGACGGCACCCTCCTCGAGCAGAGCCCGCAGTACCGCGAGGATCTCAGCTACTGGACGCTTCCGGCAACCGAGTCCGCGTCCCTGGACCTGAAGCAGATCGACGACTCCCGCTCCGACTGCGCCGAGTTGGGCTGCCTCGACGAACAAATGTACGACACCTGCGTCCTGGGCCTGCGCGACTACGCGCGCAAAAACGGCTTGGATAAAGCAGTTCTCGGCCTGTCCGGCGGCATCGACTCCGCCCTGACGGCTACCATCGCCGTCGACGCCCTCGGCGCGGACAATGTCTGGGGCATCTCCATGCCCAGCCGATTCTCATCCGATGGCTCGAAGACGGACGCCGAGCAGCTGGCGTCGAACCTCGGCTGCCACTACGCCACGGAACCCATTGACGACCTGTTCGACGCATTCCAGAAGCGACTGTCGCTGGAAGGCGTCGCCAAGGAGAACCTCCAGGCACGCATCCGCGGCGTCATCCTCATGGGATACGCCAACAGAGGGAACATGCTGGCGCTGGACACCACGAACAAGTCCGAATTCGCCGTCGGTTACTTCACGCTGTACGGCGACGCCTGCGGCGGTTACGCCCCGCTAAGCGACATCTACAAGACGCAGGTCTACCGCCTGGCGAAGTGGCGCAATGACGAAGCCGTCAGGCGCGGCGAGACGGCACCTATCCCACAGAACTCCATTGACAAGCCGGCGAGCGCTGAGCTGCGGGAGGGACAGCAGGACTCCGACAGCCTGCCTCCGTATGACGAACTGGATGCAGTGCTGTCAGCGTACATCGAGGATGGCGATGGTCGCGCCGATATGCTGTCGGACGGCTTTAGCCAAGGCACGGTCGACACCGTCATGCGGATGGTCGACCGGGCGGAGTGGAAGCGTCGTCAGGCTCCGCAAGGCCCGAAGGTCTCCTCGCGCGCGCTCAAGCACGACCGCCGGATTCCGGTGTCGCAACATTTCCAGGAGTGATTCTCTCGGTTCCCCTAAAAGCGGTTTCCCGCCCTCGTCGTTAGGCCTTCCGAGAGGCAGGAATGGCCAACGGCGGGGAATTGATGGAGAATGGAAGCCTATGGAATTTCATCGAGACTTTCAAAGGAGGAATGATGCCGCAGAATACCGAGAAGAAGTGGTACTTCAACACGCATACCCATCAGGTCGAGCATGGCCGCATTTCCAGCCTCTTGGACGTCGTGGGACCATATGACACCCGCGAGGAGGCGGAGCATGCGCTGGACGATGTCCGCAGCCATAACGAGGCCTGGGTGGAGCAGTCTGCGGAGTGGTCCGATTCAGAGGAAGAGGACTACGGCGAGAAGCCGGAGAACGAGGCTGACATCGAAGGCCGCTGGTCGTCCTGGAAGGAATGGGTGAACGATCCGAACGTCCAATCCCGGGAACCAGGCGCCGGCAGCCAGGAAGCTCCGTCGGCAATTTTCTGACACGTCTCCTCTGAAACCACCCCTCGGCATACACTGAACGGTTGTCGCAAAAGGAAACCAGGACCGAGGGGGAATATGGCGGGAGATAGCGCAGAACCACGGAAACCAGTGCTGCTGTCCGAACCACGGGAAGGCGTCCCGGGCGTCGTCGATACGGCGGCGGGATTCGATTCCGCTCTGGCGGAGCTGAAGTCGGCGGACGGTCCCGTTGCCGCCGACGCCGAGCGCGCTTCCGGCTACCGTTACTCGCATGAGGACTACCTCATCCAGATCAAACGCGTTGGGACGGGCATCTTCCTGTTCGACGTTCCCGCGTTGTTGGCCGACGGCGTCGACCTGTCCCGCCTGACGACAGAGATACCGGGGCAACAGTGGATCCTGCACGACGCCAGTCAGGACCTTCCTAGCTTCGCCGACGTCGGCATCCGGCCCGCAAGTCTGTTCGATACCGAGTTCGCTGCCCGGTTTCTCGGCCTGCCGCATGTTGACTTATCAGCCTGCACAGAGAGCTTTCTGGGTCTGCGTCTGGCGAAGGAACATGCAGCGGCCGATTGGTCCTATCGCCCGCTGCCGCGCGACTGGCGCAACTACGCCGCTCTGGACGTTGAGCTGTTGATTCAGCTGCGGGAGAAGATGGCGCAGGCGCTGCGGAAAGCGGGAAAGGCTGACTGGGGGCGCGCGGAGTTCGCCCATATCCTGTCCGTCGGCCTCGGCGGACAGGATACCCCGAAGGAACCCTGGCGGCACACATCCCACATCACGGCGCTGGGTTCCGACCGGCGGGCACTGGCCGTCGTACGCCAGCTGTGGACGACAAGAGACCGCATCGCCCGGTCTTTGGATATCGCGCCGACGCTGCTCCTCAGGGATTCGACAATCATCCGCGTCGCGCAGCTCAAACCCCGAAACGCCCGGCAGTTCGCCGCCGTGCCAGAGTTGTCGCAGCGAGTGCGGATCCACACCGGCACCGCGCAGGACAAGATGTTTGAGCGGTATGCGCCAATCCAACGTAAGATCAAACCACGCGTATGGAAGCAGGCCGTGCTCGACGCGCTGCAGGAACCCCGCTCCCAGTGGCCGGCCGTGTCGGCGCCGCGGTCGCGCGAGGGGACGTCTGTCCCGCGGTCCATGAAGTACTGGCGCGTTCACCAGCCGCAACGCTACGCGCGCCTGGAGGAAGCGAAACAGGCTATCGAGACCATCGCGCGGCGCGTACGAATCCCGTCCGATCTTCTCGTGCAGCCGCGGATCCTGCGGTCCTATTTCTGGTCCGACGACCCCAATCCCGACATCGACGGCTTCCTCGAAGCCCAAGGCGTCCGCGATTGGCAGCGGCGGCTCGTCAATGAGTCGCTGAAGCGCGTTATCATGGAAAAGTTGCCATCGGAGTAGAGATTTGTCTCTCAATGAATTGGAGTAAACAGTGAGGACTACTGTCAAGAAGCTCGAGCCGACCAAGGTTCAGCTCACCATCACCGCCGACAAAGACGACCTGAACCCGTTCCTCAACAAGACCCGCAACGACATCGCCAAACGGGTCAACGTTCCTGGCTTCCGCAAGGGTCATGTCCCGGCACGCGTGGTCGACGCCCGATTCGGCTACGCAACCATCGTTTCCGAGTCGCTCAACGACGCCGTCCCGGCCTTCTACGGCAAGGCCATGGACGCCAAGAAGCTCCACGCGATGAACCAGCCGCAATTCGACGTCAAGGATATCCCGTCCTCCGCCGAGGATAACACCAAATTGAAGTTCACCGCCGCCGTCGAAATTCGTCCGGAGTTCACCCTCCCGGATCCGTCCACACTCACGATCTCCGTTCCGAACAGCGATGTGACAGAAGAGGACATCACCAAGCACCTCGAGGACCTGCGCCACCGCTTCGGCTCTCTCGTCGGCGTCGACCGTCCGGCTAAGAAAGGCGATTTCGTCAGCATCGACCTGACGGCGAAAATCGATGGCAAGGACGTCGACTCCCAGTCCGGCGTCAGCTACGAAATCGGATCCGGCACCATGCTCGACGGCATGGACGAGGCCCTCGAAGGCCTATCCGCCGGCGAGAAGACCACTTTCGAGGCTCCGCTATCCGCCGGCAAGCACAAAGGCGAGAAGGCCATCATCGAAGTCACTGCCAACTCTGTCAAGCAGGAGGAACTCCCGGAACTCGACGACGATTTCGCACAGGAAGCTTCCGAATTCGCTACTCTCGACGAGCTGAAGGACTCCATTCGCAAGCAGTCTTTGCTTGACGCCGCCGCCCGCCAGGCCGACGAGGCGCGCGATGCGTTCATCGCTCGCCTCGAGGAGGGCCTCGATATCCCAGTGCCGAAGGACGCTCTGGAGCTCGCCGCCAAGGAGCAGCTCAACCGCATGGTGCCGAACACCGACAAAGCTTCTGACGACGACAAGAAAAAAGCCAAGGAAATCGCCGAGAAGGACCTGCGCGATCAGATGGTCCTCGACAACCTGACCGAAGCCCTCGACATTGTCGTCAACCAGTCCGACGTTTATGAGTTCCTCGCTGCCGTCGCCCAGCAGTACGGCCTCGACCCGTCCCAGTTCATCAACGCCATCATTCGCAATCGTCAGCTGGAATCGGCTGTCAGCGAAGTCGCTCGCCAGAAAGGCATGATCGCTGGCATGCGTCAGGCGAAATTCCTCGACGCCGACGGCGAACCCGTCGATCTGTCCCAGTTCCTCGGCAAGGACGAGGAAGAGGCTAAAAAGGACGACTCTGTCCAGGCTGCTTCCGAAGCCGCCGCCGCTGCCGACAAAATCACCAAGGAAGGCGTGAAGAAGACTGCGACCAAGAAGGCCGCCAAGTCCGCTGCGGCGAAGTCGACCGAGTGATATGTTCCATTGAAACGGCGGCTGCGCGCGGCAGCCGCCGTTTTTCTTACGCTGGGTTTCCATGCCAGTAGCAGAAAACGCATCTTTTCTCGTTTTCATGGGCTATGGTCAAGAGGAAGCTTCCGGAAAAGGAGATTTTTGTGTCATACGGTGTTGCCCCTGTTCCATCCCTCGACGAGGGAGAAACAGCAGTCCCGGTCGGCATGAACCCGATTTTCACACGCTTGTTGAAAAACAGGATCATTTGGCTCGGCGGGGAAGTCAAGGACGAGAACGCGAACGAAATCTGCGCCAAGATGCTAATGCTGGCAGCCGACGACTCCAGCAGCGACATCTGGCTGTACATTAATTCACCGGGCGGTTCCATCACCGCCGGCATGGCCATCTACGACACCATGAAGCTCATCCAGCCGGATGTCGCTACGGTCGCTGTCGGCATGGCCGCTTCCATGGGCCAGTTCCTCCTTTCCAGCGGAACCCCGGGGAAACGATATATCACGCCCCACGCGCGCGTGTTGATGCACCAGCCGGCCGGCGGCATCGGCGGCACGGAGACCGATGTGCGCGTCAACGCCGAACTCATCCTGGACATGAAGAAAACCTTGTCCGAACTCACCGCCCAGCAGACTGGCCACACCATCGATGAAATCTACCGCGACAACGCCTACGATCACTGGTTCACCGCTCAGGAAGCGCTCCAGTATGGTTTCGTTGACCATCTGCTCACGGCATCGTCGATGACCGGCCGTAGTGCTGACGACAAGGAAGGGGAGTGACTGATGCCCTCTGAAGAAGCCCAGTATATGTCCCGGGCGCGCCGGCTTGCCGGCCCGCGCTTCGACTCCGTCCATTACGGCTCACCGGTCGACCGCTACGTGCTCCCGGAGTTCGAAGAGCGTACGCCATACGGCATGAAGCGCGAGGACCCGTATTCCCGTCTGTTCGAAGACCGCATCATCTTCATGGGCGTGCAGGTCGATGACACCAGCGCCGACGACATCATGGCGCAGCTGCTGGTCCTGGAGAGCCAGGATCCGAATCGCGACATCATGGTGTACATCAATTCGCCGGGTGGATCCATGACGGCTATGACAGCCATCTATGACACCATGCAGTACATCAAGCCGGACGTGCAAACGGTATGCCTAGGCCAGGCCGCGTCCGCCGCGTCGGTCATCCTGGCCGCCGGCGCGCCAGGCAAGCGTCTCATGCTGCCGAACGCCCGTGTGCTCATCCACCAGCCGGCGATTGAACAAAGCTTCGGAAAGGCCAACGAAATTGAAGTCCAGGCGCGGGAGATGCTGCGCATGCGCGAGTGGCTCGAGAACACGCTGGCCAAACACACCGGCCAGTCCGTTGAGAAAATTCGCAAGGACATCGAGGTTGACACGATTCTGACAGCCCAGGAAGCAAAGGAATACGGTATCGTTGACCAAGTCCTTCCGTATCGCAAATGACACGGAACACCGACGACTGAATGCATGGAAGGGATTTGGGGGTTTAAACCCCCAAATCCCTTCCATGCATATCCGTAAATTCACGCGTTAATCCGGCCTCTCGCTCGACTTGCTTCCTGCCGATCGGGGGATCGCCGCGTCGCTACCGCTGGTTCGCGGCATCGACGGATTTCTTCGGCACGTAAATCTCCGTGTTGATCAGCTCGTCGAAGTTCTTGAGGATCACCGACCGCTTCGCTTTGAGGGACGGCGTCAGCATGCCGTTGTCTTGCGTGAACGTGGTGTCTAGGATTTCGAATTTGCGGATCGATTCCGCGCGGGACACCATCGTGTTGGCAGCGTCAATAGCGCGCTGCACTTCGGCGAGTACGGCGTGATCATGGCGGGCTTCGTCCAAAGACGCTACTGGCTTGCCGCCCTGCGATGTCAGCCAGGCGTTCGTTCCCGGTAGATCCAGAGTGACGAGGGCGGCGATGAACGGCTTGCGGTCACCGATCACCAGGCACTGGTCCACTACCGGAGACCTCATGACCGATGCTTCCAACGGACCAGGGGAGACATTCTTGCCGCCGGCCGTTATCAGCAGCTCCTTCTTGCGTCCGGTCACGTATATGAAACCGTCTTCATCGATTCGGCCCAAGTCGCCGGTATGCAGCCAGCCGTCGGCGTCGATGGTCTCGGCTGTCAGCTTTGGATTGCCATGGTATCCGCTGCACACACTTGGCCCGGCAATGAGGATCTCGTCGTCGTCGGTGATGGCGAAGGTCATGCCGCCCAGCGGACGGCCGACGCTGCCAATCTTATAACCAGAGACGGGGTTGACGGCCGCCGGAGCAGAACACTCCGTCATGCCGTAGCCTTCCAGCAGCGGCAGACCGATGCCGTTGAAGAAGGAGGACAGCTCGCGATCGATTGGCGCCCCGCCGGATATGATGAAGTCAGCACGACCGCCGAGGACATCGATGATCTGCTGGTAGACGACCTTCTTGTAGAAGTTGCGCCTAGCGTTCAGCAGCCACGGGATGTGGCCGCTCTGCTGGGCCTGAGACCATTCCCTGGCCGTCACCACGGACCGGTGGAAGATGCGGCCCGCGAGGCCTGTGCCGGCCTTCTGCGTGGCGGCGTTGTAGATTTTCTCGAAGACGCGCGGAACGCCGAGGATGAGGGTCGGCTTCGTCTCCTTAAGATCGGTCAGCAGCGTCTTCATGTTCTTGCTTATCGCCAGGGTCATGTCGCCGGAGATAGTGAAGAACTGCATATAGCGGGCGAAAACATGCGCCAGCGGCAGGAAACACAGATAACAGCCGTTCTTGGCATAGGAAATGTCCGGCATCGATTCGCGTCCGTTGTAAACGCACGAGCAGAACTCGTAGTGAGTGATTTCGACGCCTTTGGGCTCGCCTGTAGATCCAGAGGTATAGACGATGGTCGCCAGGTCCTTGCCTGTCACCGACGAAATTACGGCGTCGTACGCATCGTCGTCGATGGACTTGCCGAATTCCTGGAAGATGGCGATAGCGTTCTCATCCAGAACGTAGACGTCCATCGGACCGGGAATCTGCGGCAGGACTTCTTCAACCTTGGCGCGCTGCGTCATGTCTTCGACGAAGAGGAGCTTGACCTGTGCATCGTTTACCACGGCTTTGATCTGAGCGGGGGAGTCGGTCTGGTAAATAGGGACGACGACTGCTCCGATGCTGAGAGCTGCGAAATCGAGAGCGGTCCACTCCCACCGCGTGTTGCTGAGGATGGCGACGGCGTCACCTTTGCGGACTCCGTGAGCGAACAGGCCTTTCCCCAGCAACCGGACAGTATCGAGGAACTCCGACGCAGTCTGGCTCACCCATTCGTTTTTCTCGTCACGGAACTTGAC